>NZ_CP136422.1:347500-680000 GCF_034355335.1 Blautia coccoides | reverse complement strand
ATATCACATTAATGCCCAGTTCCTGCAAATAATCCAGCTTACTGGTAATACCGTTAATATCCCCAATCCCGTCTCCGTTGCTGTCGCAGAAACTCCTTGGGTAAACCTGATAAACCACACTTTCTTTCCACCATGCTTTTTTCATAATTCTTTCTCCTTTTTACTTTTATGCTTTCACTGCACCGTTGGTAACACCGCTGATAACCTGTTTCTGCGCAAACAAATAGAAGATCACAATAGGCAGAAGGGCCAGCAGGTATGACGCAAAGGCCAGGCTGTAGTCAGTTGCAAATTCCCCTTTAAACACATACTGCGCGAGCTGCAGTGTCTGATTCTTCTGGTCGCTGATAATGACCAGAGGCATAGTAAAGTCGTTCCAGCACCACAGGAAGGTAAGTATGGCCACTGTGGCGTTCATAGGCTTCAGAACTGGGAAAATGACCTTGTAAAACATCTGAAACGTATTTGCCCCGTCAATGGTTGCCGCCTCATCAAGAGCTGTGGGTATGGACTTTATATATCCGGAATAAAGGAAGATGTTCATGGGCAGCCCCATGACAATATAAAGTACGATCAAGCCCGGTACGTTGTCCATATGGAAAAAACTCACCTGCTTTACCAATGGCAGCATAATGATATTAAAGGGAATGAACATGGCACTGATCAAAAAATAGTAAATAAAATCATACAGTTTCCTGCCCCTGTTCCTTGTAATGGCAAAGGCCATGAAGGAATTTGTGGCAATCGTTCCCGCAACGGAAACGACTGTGATGATCAGTGTGTTTTTGAAGGTAACGAAAAAATTCGTCTTTTCAATGGCCGTTATAAAATTCTCAAAATGCAGCTTGTCCGGGAAAGCCAGCACGGACTGGGCGATCTGTTCCGGTGTTTTCAGAGCGATGACTACCGTGATATAAAGCGGAAACAAAATGACAACTGCTGCCAGTGCAAACAGAACAACTGTGAGTATCGTATTGTTTTTCTTGTTCTTCAGCATCTCTTACGCCTCCCTCTTCTCTAAAACTTTTGTCTGGAACAATGAGATCACAGCTATGACAATGAAGAAGATCACCGCATTGGCTGACTGATACGCATACTGCGCACCGGAAAATCCCTGCTTGTAAATGAGTACCGAAATAGACTGTGTGGATGTACCCGGTCCTCCGTTTGTCATTGCTATGATCTGGTCAAATACCATGAGGAAGTTCTTTACACAGAGCACCATGTTGATGGTAAAAAACGGTGCGATCAGCGGGAAGGTCATCTTCCAGAATGTAGTCCATTTGCCCGCCCCGTCTATGCTGCTGGCCTCGTAAATATCTGTATCCACAGTCTGCAGGCCAGACATATAGATTATGGTGTTAAAGGCAACTGCCTGCCACACACCTACCACCAGAATACCAATCCAGGCCAGATTTTCCTGGCCGAGAATATTCGTGCTTAAAAATCCAATCCCCAGTTTCTGTCCCAGATCCGGCAGAACATTGGAGAAAATAAAGTTAAATACAAAGCTGACGATCAGGGCACTCAGCATGTAAGGCAGGAAATAAATAGCCTTCAGTGCATTTTTACATCTGATCTTTGCATTGAGCGCCAGGGCCAGCAGAAGGCTTATCACATTGACCAGTATGGTGGCACAGACTGCATATTTAAATGTAAACTTGTAGGCATCTCCGATCGCCTCGTCTCCCCACAGTTTCAAATAATTGGCTATCCCTACGAAATCCCAGGTCCCGTATCCCTTCCAGTCTGTAAAGCTGTAAAAAATCCCTTTCAAAAAGGAAAATGTGTGAAAGGTGAAAAACAGTACCAGCATCGGTATGATGATCGCCATATAAGCTCTGTTCTTTTTCATGATCCATCCCCCTAAAAACTGTTGTATTTGTCGTATTCTTTATCCAGTTTCTTCAAAAACTCTTCCACATCTCCCCTGCTGCCCACAAAAGTCTGCAGCGTCACAGTGAAATCAAAACCTGTGGGGTAATAATGGTCCGCGAAATCTCCGATATTATCATCGGCAAACTTCTCCGCAACACCTGCCACACTGGCATTGTCCTGCACGACAGTGTCCACAGACGGAAAAGCAAACTGGTCTTCTATATATGCCTTAACCTTTTCGTCCTGAAAGATAAAGCTGATAAAATCTTTTGCCAGTTCCTCCTCCTTGGTATCTTTGTATATGGTCGGCATCACATCAATACCGGAGATAATGGCATTTTTGCTCTCATCATTTGTGACTGGAAGGGCAAACATATCAAGGTTTACGTCAGGATTGGCTTTCTGGATATTGGGGATCGCCCAGTTTCCCTGGAACATCATAGCTGCCTTGCCGTTGGCAAAATCAATATTTCCGTCGTCATATCCTTTTCCCAGAAGATCCTTCTGCCCGTACTGGGTAAGTGTCAGAATCTTCTCGGCCGCCTCCTCATGGGTTCCCAGAAAAGTTGTCTTTCCCTCTCTCCTATCCAGGAAAAAATCCATTCCGGCCAGGTCATATGTCATAGGGATCCACAGGGGGCCGCCTGTCCAGGAATCCTTCAAAGTAAAATAGAACGGCTGTATCCCCGCACTCTCAAGCTTTCCGCACACATCCATCAGCTCATCCCAGGTCTTGGGGATTTCCAGGCCCTGTTCATTAAAAATATCCACATTGTAAATAATACCTTCCGCGTTGGTGGCATATGGCAGACCGAAAAGCTTTTCCTCCTGGTCAGGATTCAGGTTGTACACCTGCTCTTTATATGCCTCCTTGATCCTGCCGGCCTCTTCCATATCACTTAGATCCATAAGGATCTCCGCCTCGGACATGTCACGGAAGGTCATATCTCCTCCCATAAAAATAATATCCGGAACACGGTTTTTGGTAAGCTTAGTCCGAAGAACCGTAGACGCATCCGGCGGAGAGTTAAATTCAATGGTCACCCCCGGGTGCTCCTGTGTATAATCATCAATAAAGGACTGCAGAATTGCCTGATTCTCCATCTTGGTAGAGAAAATTTCCAGATGGTTCTTTCCTTTTTCCCCGCAGCCTGTCATCAGCAGAGCACAGCCCGCAAGAACTGCAGCGGCTAACAATCTGTTTTTCATATGTTTCTCCTTTCACTCAGCAAAAACAAAAGACGTTTTGCGCAAAACCTTTTCTATCTGTCACAAATTATAGCAACAAGACAGAAACAGCACAATAGGTTTTGCGCAAAACGTCTTTTTATACAATTAACACATTATCTTTTTGTAGATTTTTACTATAAGGACTTTTGTTTCACAGAATCTCTGATCACTACCTCTACGGGAAGCCTCTCCTGTCCCCGGAATTCTTCTCCCTGGATCAGGCTGGTCAGCCGCTTCACAGCCTCCTGGCCTTTTTTCATGATATTCTGGCGGACTGTGGTGATCTCCGGTCTACATATCTCCGCATAGGGGCTGTCATCAAATCCTGCCACAGACACATCCCCCGGAATATCCACACCTTTGTCCTGAAGAAAATGAATGGCTTCCAACGCATAGAAGTCCGATGCAAAAAAGAGCGCGTCGCAACTTTTTAAATCCTCCAGACTGTCCTCCAGCCATTCCTTCCGCATTTCCCTGTTCTCCGGCATGATCCTGCGTCCGGCTGCCGCTCCCTTCTCTCCAAATTCCCCCACAGCTCTCTGCACCCCCAGCCAGCGCTCATGGTCCACGCCCACATCATTATCCGCAAGAAACAGAATATTCTTATGTCCCTGCTCTGCCAGAAATTTTCCCATGGCATAGCCGCCCTCAAAATCCTGCAGGCCTATGTTGGCCACCTTCTTCTCCCCGTAATAGTTGTCAATACTCACCAGGGGAATCTGGCACTTCTCACTCAGTTCCAGGTTCTCCTCTGAGGACAGACCCAGGGTGATCAACCCCTCCACCTTCCAAGTGGCGGCCAGCTTCCAGCTTTCTTCCTGCGAATTGGCCAGATGAAAAAGCATATAATAATTCTGTCTGTAGATCTCCAGCTCCAGAGAATTCAGTATTACGCTTGTAAAAGGGTCAGAGGCAATGCTTCTTCGTTTCCCCTCCCTCTCTCCGATCAGCACACCGATCAATCTGGAACGGTTCTCAGCCAGCATCAGAGCGCTCATACTGGGAATGTACTGGTTTTTTTCCAGAATCTTCTGGATCTTATCAATATTGGCCTTGGAGACCTTTTTTGTATTTCCATGAATAACATTGGAGACTGTGGTTGGACTCACCCCAGCCTCCTTTGCAATATCCTTTATCCTGATCATATGTAAAAACTCCTTCTATATTTTCAAAAATCCTGATACGAATTTGAGGAGCAGGTTGGAATCATAGAGCCACTTTGTAATAGGGTTCTCTTTTGCCATCTCCACAGCAGCCCTTCCCCAATCCGTACTCCAGAACAGGGTGACCACCAGAAAAAACACCCAGACAATGAGAAGCCCCTGCACACAGCCTGCCGCCGCTCCCGCCGTGCGGTTCAGCAGGCTGAGCACCGGCAGACTGAAGATGCTGTCAAGAGCCGCCACGGCAAACCGCAGGATCAGAGACACCACAAAAAATGTGACCAGAAAAGACAAGCTGTTGACGATCATATGGGCAATGGATGAGGACAGATACCCTGCAAAAACCTCTGCCAGAGAATTCCCATAGGATTTCCCGCTTTCCTTCAGCATGCTTTTCATACTTTCCGGCAGAGGAAGCTCTTCGATGAAGGCTGTCTGATCCTGTTCTCCAAGCTCTCCTTCCAGACCTGCTGCTATGGATGCACTGCACTTTTCCTCGATCGTATCATAGATCGGTGTTTTCTCCTCCACAAAATCCACCACATAAGGGTTCAGAAAATAGACAAGCACCATGCTCACAAGAATGGAAAACATAGCTGCGACTGTCCTGATAAACCCTCTGCGTATTCCATTCATAATACATAATACAAATACAGCAAGTACAACAATATTAAGCCAATTCATAATTTTCTCCTATGTTGAATCCCAATGTAGATTTACAGACCGACGGAACCGATTCTTAGACGCCTCCGGATAAACGAAGCTGCCGCGTATCCGCCGGCAGCTCCCACATCTTTTTTACTATTTTAATTTGATCGTCTTGATTCCATTCTCAGACACTAGAATATACCGGTTGGAACCCATTTTGAAAATGTCTTTGATGACTCCCTCATCCATATTTCCATTGAACTTCTCAATCCCGCTCAAAGAATACATGGATACCTGACTGTCATTATTCATAATGATCATATCATCACTGATACGGATATTCTTATATTCCATATTAAAACTGCGGCTGAATTTTTCTTTTCCGGAAAGGTCATATACCGTCATTTTGTATTTCTCGTCTTTCCCGTCACTTTTTGAAACAAGTCCCACATAGTTTTCATTATAAAAAGTGCTGACTATGTCTGTCTTGATCTCCTTTTTCGTCTTCTCCTTGGGCACACTGCCGCCCTCATATATGGAGAATCCATCATCCCTGAAAGCCGCTGAAACACCGCTTCCCAGGTACACCACCTGTGGAACTACTACGCCGTCATATGTAAATCCGGCAACGATATTGTCAATCTCTCCCTGTCCTTCATCGCCAAAATTATAAAAGGCCACATAACTGGTGGTCTGTCCGTCCTCCACATAGAGATAGGAGATCATGATCAGCTTTCCGTCAGGGGAAACAGCCAAATCTACCGGATATCCGGGGCTGTCTATTCTGGTCTGGTTTTCTGCGATCAGGCTGCCGTCTGTGGCATAGAAATCAATCCATGTCTTCTCTCCGTCCTGGAGAATGGCTGCCACTACACCACTCTGAGCCACTCTTGCCTTGAGGATCGGCATACTGGTCTCCACAGCACCTACGGGAGCATCCTTCTTGAAGATATACATCAGGGTGCCTTCCTTGTCAGCCACCACTGCTGTCTCCTCCCGGACGTCCGCCACGGGATCTGTCATCTCATAGCTCTGCTTCCAGACTGTCTCCTGCTTCTGGTTCAGCAGTGACGCACCGTCCGATGCATATTTGAGAACACAGTCCCCAAGCTTTACATAACCGGCTGACTGTACATCCTCATTCTTGGCTGAGGACTGTACGGAATACTTGTGATATGTTCTGCGCTGTATTACCACCACGGCGATAATGACCACAGCTATGACGATCAGGGCAGCTATTAAGACGCGCTTTAGCTGCTGCCTTCTGTGTCTGCGGGATTTCTTTTTTCTTTTTTCGTTTGTTTTATTATCTTCCATTCACTTTTCCTTATTGAATCTGTAACTGTTTTCGGCTATTATAGCACAAAATTCTACGGGAGTAAAATTTTTTGTCCTGGGAAAATAAAATCTTCCGGAGACAGGCCGTTCAAGGCACAGATTTCTTTGATTTTAGAGCTGTTGCCATAGTATCTCATACTGATACTGGTTATAGTGTCGCCCTCGTGAATGGTATAGGACTGGTGTGCGGAACCTGCAGTCTGGCCGGAATCCGTGTCATCACTGTCATTCTGCGCTTTCCCGCTGTCTGCACTGTCCTTGCTGTCTTTACTGCTCTTGCTGTCTTTGCCGTCGGACTGGCTGTCTGTTTTTGCATCTGTTCCTGATGCATCCTTACTGCTGCCGTCTGTATTTTTCTCTGCCGCATCGTCACCCTGAACTTCCGCATTGTCCTTTTGCTCATCTGTATCCTTCCTGTCTCCGGAAGTGTTGTCCTCTGCGCCGGAGGCAGGATCTGCCGCACCGGTATCAGCGCCGCTGTTTTCAGCGTCTGTCCCTGCCGCATCTTTATCTGCCCCATCCTGATTCTCCTCTTTCTGATTCTCAGAAACCAGGCCGTTGACCGGTTTTGTCTCAACCAGTTCCTTGCCGCTGTTTTTATCGTCCAGCTTGGAGATGACCGTCTCTGTCTTTTTCAGTTTTTGATAATCATTGAGATACAGGACGCCCACAGCCAGCACAGCCACCATCATACATACGCTGGCAGTGCGGAACACAGGGATATTTTTCGTCTGTTTCTTCCCTTCAGACTTTGTCTCCACTTTTTTCCGGAATGTCTTCACTGCCTGGTCACTGACCTGCTCGCTTTTCGTCTCAGCCTTGTCATTCTGGGCCACCAGAAAGTTCTGCATAGGTTCATTTTTTTCATAGTAAATATAAAAACCCGGCTGTCTTGACAATTCTCCGTCATCATATCGGTAAAACGCTTCTTCTTTTTCAAGGGGTTCCATCACCATGAGCACCTTGTCATTGCCGCCGAAATGATCCAAATGGGTCCGGCAGATAACCTCGTGCAGCTCCATGGAGCATCCGGGAATGGACAGGTACCATCCCACAATTTCCTGATCCGGAAAATATTCCTTGTTCTTCTCATACACGTGATTCCATATTTCCCTGGTAAAGGAAAGGTGTTCTTCAGTAATTTCCATGTCAGGGAGCACAACGGCACTTTTCACAAAAAGGTAGGAAACGCCTTCTTTCCAGTTGGCCTGTCCCAGAAGAATCGCTGCTTTTCCTTTTGAAGAATTTCCGGAAGAGATTCTACAAAGGTAAGTGTACGCATAATCTTCTATATAGATTTTTTGTGTTTCGTTGACTTCTCCTATCTGGCGTATGTTGTTGGGAATGCGGAAGAATCCTTCATTTCCCTCAGGCTTTTGTTTTTCTTTTTCGTAGACTATTTCTATCATAAAGATTCACCCCTTTGGGCAACAGGATAGCACGAATAGTCTGCGAAATTTAGCGGATTAAGAAAGGTACATGCCTTTTTTTAACGACAAACATCCCGTTAAAAAGACAGGATAAAGAGAGGAAAAAACGGACAAAATAGGGGAAAGAAAGGATGGATAAAAATATGGACACACACCTTGATACGCCCGTTTACTATATTGAAAGCCGCACAGACCGGGCCGGTAACAAAATCGGCTCCCTGCTTACAGAACTATACGCCAAATCCGACAGCAATTTTGAAGAACTTGTCTTCCTGTGTATTGGAAGTGACCGCATAACCGGGGACAGTCTCGGCCCTCTCATAGGCCACCGCCTGTCAAAAGAACATCTGAACCGATGCAGTATATACGGCACCCTCGCCAACCCTGTCCATGCCCTGAATCTCCAGGAAACCGTGGAATCCGTAAAAAAAGAACATCCCAACAGCCTGACTGTGGCCATCGACGCATCCCTGGGTTCCAAAAAGCACCAGGGCTATGTCACCGTAGGACAAGGCTCCCTGGAGCCGGGTCTGGGTGTAAAAAAGAAACTGCCCCCGGTAGGCGACATATCCATTACCGGTATTGTCAACCTGTCGGGAGCATTTGAGCATTTTCTTCTGCAGACAACACGTCTGTCCACAGTCATGGAACTGGCAGATGCCATTGTCTCAGGGATCCTGGTGGCGCATCGTCAATACTTTGGCACACGCCGCCCATCTCTTCTGGCCTTCTTCCATCCGGAGGAGGAGCGCCGGCGCAGCCTGACGAAATTGACCTCACTGTCTGCGGAATCCGCGGCTGCCAAACCAAAGGGGAGCTGATAATCCTGGTAACGGTAATCCTCGCCGAAGACTCTTTTCATCAGTTGCTTTGCCATATAATAAATACCCCTTGGGAACCAGGCATGGTAGTAATACCTGCCAATCTCACAGGTTCCGCAATATTTATCCGTCAGGGTAATGATCCATGCCTCTCTGTGCATGGGCGGAACCGGAGTTACCGGAAACATGTGCTTTAAAATAATTTCTTCTTCCAGCTTATTGAGCTGGAAGTATTTTTTTGCATTGTGCAGCGCAGCATGCGGATGGGTCATGGCATGTACCGGATCACCTGTCTTTTTCCTGTGTCCTCTCCAGTCATAGAGAAACAGATCGTGCAGCATCCCAGCCCTTGCCGCTGATCTGGCGTCCAGACCAAAGAATTTGCAGATACGGAAATTATAATAGGCCACATTCAGACAATGCTGGTAGCAGTTTGTCTCACAGTGATGGGGATACTCCTTCATCCTGAGCACATAAGGATGATGGACCAGATCCTTTATACACTCATAAAACTCCTCATTCCCTTCATCCTTAACTGTACTCACATGAGAGGACTTCCTTCTGAACAACCCCTTACGCTTCATATATGTCATACTCCTTTATGCCTTTTTCATACTTTCTGCAGAACTTCATTGCTGCATAGAAAGTCCGGGGGACTTTTCCGGGTAATAAAAGGGATGCCCCCTGCCGGTGACATCCCTCACATCAACCAGGTTTCTAACCTGATTTTAAAACATATATTATTTTTTGTAAAGGCCTGTTGTTCACAGCCGGAATCTTACACAAACGCTTTTACTTTCGCATAGATACCGTTTGCATCAATGCCGTATTTCTCCAGCAGCTTTACTGCAGGGCCGGACTCACCGAATACATCATTGATACCGATCCTCAGCATTTTTGTGGGTGCCTTCTCGCTCAGAACCTCGGCAATAGCTCCACCCAGTCCTCCGATCACAGAGTGCTCTTCCACAGTAACCACTTTGCCAGTCTCCTGTGCTGCTTTCACAACCAATTCCTCATCCAGAGGTTTGATCGTATGGATGTTTACCACTTTTGCGTCAATTCCGTCTGCAGCCAGTTTCTCAGCGGCAGCCAAAGTCTCACTTACACAGAGACCTGTAGCAAAAATAGTCACATCTTTTCCTTCTCTCAAAACGATACCTTTTCCGATTTCAAATTTATAATCCGGCTTGTCATTGATAACCGGAACAGCCAGACGTCCGAATCTCAGATAAACAGGACCTTCATGCTGATATGCAGCCTCAACCGCAGCTTTTGCCTCAACATCATCGGAGGGATTTAAGATAACCATTCCCGGGATCGTACGCATCAGAGCCATGTCCTCGTTGCACTGATGTGTCGCGCCGTCTTCACCTACGGAGATACCTGCATGGGTAGCGCCGATCTTCACATTCAGATGCGGATATCCGATGGAATTGCGCACCTGCTCATAAGCACGTCCTGCCGCGAACATGGCAAATGTGCTGGCAAAGGGAACTTTTCCGGTAGTTGACATACCTGCTGCAATACCCATCATATCACATTCCGCAATACCGCAGTCAATATGACGCTCCGGAAATGCCTTCTGGAATGTACCGGTTTTTGTAGCACCTGCCAGGTCGGCGTCCAGGACTACCAGGTTGTCGTATTTTTTGCCTAACTCTACTAATGCGTTTCCATAGCTTTCTCTGGTTGCGATCTTCTTTACTTCTGACATAATGCTTCACCTGCCTTTTCCAAATCCGCCATAGCGATTTCATATTCTGCATCATTCGGAGCTTTTCCATGCCATCCGGCAGAATTCTCCATAAAGGAAACACCTTTTCCCTTCACTGTCTTCATAATGATCGCAGTGGGCATTCCCTTTGTCTCTCTGGCCTCTTTGAAAGCTGCCTCAAGCTGGTCAATGTCATTGCCGTCTGCAACATTGATCACGTGGAAGTTGAAGGCTTCAAATTTTTTGTCAATCGGGTACGGAGAACAAACATCTTCTATGCTTCCGTCAATCTGAAGTCCGTTGTTGTCCACAATCACTACCAGGTTGTCCAATTTTCTAAAGCCGGCAAACATAGATGCCTCCCAAACCTGGCCTTCCTGGATCTCACCGTCTCCCAGAAGTGTATAGACACGATAGTCTGCACCATCCATCTTGGCAGACAATGCCATACCTACTGCCGCAGAGATACCCTGTCCCAGGGATCCGCTGGACATATCAACACCCGGGATATGTTTCATATCCGGATGTCCCTGCAGATAAGAGCCGAGATGACGCAGCGTCTTCAAGTCCTCCACCGGGAAATAGCCTCTCTGTGCCAGTGTGGAATAAAGACCAGGTGCTGTGTGGCCCTTAGAAAGAACAAAACGGTCACGGTCTGCTTTCTTAGGCTCTTTGGGATCTATATTCATTTCCTGAAAATACAGATAAGTAAATAAATCTGCTGCTGATAATGATCCGCCCGGATGTCCGGCTTTTGCGGAATGGACAGCAGTCACGATGCCTTTGCGGACTTCGTTGGCTGTCTTCTGAAGTTCTAACTTGTTCATTTCTTCCTCCTGATTGTTTGTTCTGTGACCGGCTTTTAGCCTGATCGTATACAGTTATATTATTCGCCGAAAACTGCAATATAGTCTTTCTGGAATTTCTCGATACCCTGATCTGTCAGAGGATGTTTTGTCATCTGCTCCAGAACCTTGTAAGGTACAGTAGCGATGTCAGCACCTGCCAGAGCACACTCTGTCACATGCATCGGATGACGTACACTCGCTGCGATGATCTCTGTATCAATACCTGCAACCTGGAAAATCTCTACGATCTCACTGATCAGATCAGTTCCGCATACGGAGATATCATCCAGTCTGCCCAGGAACGGGGAAACATAAGTTGCGCCTGCTCTTGCTGCCAGAAGCGCCTGGTTAGAAGTAAACACTAATGTAACGTTGGTTTTGATGCCCTCTGCATTCAGAACTTTGACCGCCTTTAATCCCTCTGTTGTCATAGGAATCTTAACGATCATATTCGGATGGATAGCTGCGATCTCGCGGCCCTCTTTGATCATGCCTTCCGCGTCTGTTGTGGTGGCTTTTACCTCACCGCTGATGGGTCCGTCTACGATAGATGTGATCTCTTTGATAACCTCGTTAAAGTCACGTCCTTCTTTCGCGATCAGGGATGGATTTGTGGTCACTCCACAGATGATCCCCATGTCATTTGCCTTACGGATGTCTTCTACATTTGCAGTGTCGATAAAAAATCTCATATTCTTTTCCTCCGTTCAAAACCTTTGCTTTGTTTTTTGATACACTCAGTTTACCCCATAAAGCATTCCTTCGCAAGTACAGTTGTTTTTATAAATAATTTAATTTGTTAATAAACTCATTTTTTATTAATTGTTTCCGGCCGTTTTACAAAATCCGACTTGCACAATCCTATTATTTTCAGGATTTTGTTTTGATATTATTACTAATAATAAAATGGAATTCATTTAATTTATTTTGTTTTTTTCTTCTTTTTCTGCTTTTGTTTTACATAGCCTGTAGTCTTGCGTACGATCAGCTTCGGCTCATACTCAATATGATAGATGCTGGTGGGTTCACTGTCAGAATATGTATTCATGAAGGATTCAATCTTGCGCATGATAATGTCGCAGGCATCGCGCCCTTTAAGCGGAACAAAGTGCTCTATGGTAGTGAGAGACATATGTGACATACCGGAAAATATGATATTGTCGCAGCCAAGAACAGACACGTCACCGGGAATCTTATATTTTTCCTCCTGGAGAGCATCCATGATGCCAAAGGCCATCATGTCGTTGAGACCTGCAAATGCAGTTACCTTTCTCGGCCCTGCCAGGATCTCTTTTGTCAGGTTATACCCCATCCTGTATTCCGAGTCAATGCTCGGCAGCTGGTCATCCAGAGCGTCATCTGCCGCTTTTATGATGACATGGTCACCCAGACCCTCTTTCTCATACTCCTCCACAAATCCTGCCACACGCTTTGAGCGCTGCTGCTGCCTTTTCGTGAGAGGAGGCGCGATAAAGGCCACGTCCCGGTGTCCTAAGTCCAGAAGATGTCTGGCCATAAGGCTTCCCACCTTGGTATTGTCCTGATTGATGGCATCCACTTCCACCCGCTCCCTGTTGCTTATAATGACCAATGGGATTTTCTTTGCCAATTCCTCCACCTGTGACATGTATACAGGACTCGGGTTAAAGGTATAGATGATACCCGCCGGGATAACGGTGTGCATCATCTTCAGGTACTGTTCCTCCAGCTTTAACTCTCTCTGGGTGTCACAGGTGAAGACCGCGTATCCTTTTTCCTTGGCCACTTTTTCAATTCCCTGCAGAAGCATGACATAATAAGGGTTCGTGAGCGTTGGACAGAAGACTATGATCAGCCTGCTGTTGCCGGCATCCTTTCTCGGACGTCTCTTTGGGATGTTGTATCCCATCTCCCGGGCAGTCTCCTCCACCTTCTGAATCGTCTCTTTTGAGAAGGAGACATTGTACTTTTTATTCAGCACCATGGATACCGTAGCTTGGGAGACTCCCGCTGCTTTGGCGATATCCGTGGACGTCACTTTCTTCTTCATGTTAAAGCTCCTATAGTTCTACCCTTCCCTCCAGTGCCCGAAGAAGGGTTACCTCATCAATATATTCCAGGTCACCGCCCACCGGAACACCACTGGCGATACGGCTCACCCTAATGCCTGTAGGCTTCACAAGCTTGCTGATATACATAGCTGTAGTCTCACCCTCCAGACTGGAATTGGTGGCAATGATCACCTCCTCAATGTCGTCCTTTGAAAGGCGCTGCATCAGTTCCTTTAACTTAATGTCATCGGGACCGATCCCCAGCATAGGAGAAATGGCACCATGCAGCACATGATACACCCCTTCAAATTTACCGGTCTTCTCATATGCCGCCAGATCCCTGGTATTTTCCACCACCATAATGACTTTCCTGTCTCTTCTGGGGTTATTACAGATTGGGCAGATCTCCTGGTCTGTCAGGGTATAACAGTTCTTACAATACTGTACGTTTGCCTTGGCATTCACAATAGAGGCAGAAAGCTCTTCTACCTGGTCTTTGGGCATGTTCAGAATGTGGAATGCCAGGCGCTGGGCTGATTTAGCCCCAATGCCCGGCAGACGGGAAAGCTGCTCAATTAATTTGTTGATATGACTGCTGTAGTATTCCAATTTTTTTCACCTCTGCGGTATATTGCCGCTTAGAACGGGAATCCGCCGCCAAGGCCGCCGAGACCTCCTGTGAGCTTAGACATAAGAGCTGCTGACTCTTCCTCCATCTTGCGCAGGGCTTCATTGGTCGCTGCCATGATCAGGTCCTCCAGCATCTCGATATCATCCGGATCAACGACTTCCTCAGCCAGCTTTACCTTAGTGATCTCCTTTTTACCGGAAACGGTCACTTCCACGGCTCCGCCGCCTGCGGCTGCGGTAAATTCCTTCTCTTCCAGTGCTTTCTGATTCTCCTCTGCCTGACGCTGCATTTTCTGCGCCTGTTTCATCAGGTTATTCATGTTTCCGGGCATTCCCATTCCCGGAAATCCTCCTTTTTTTGCCATGTTCAAATCCTCCTATTCTTCCTCTTCCATTTCTTCTACAACTACATCCATACGGATATTCTGTTCGATCAAATCATCTACGGAAATCGATGCCAGCCCCGCGGGTCCTTTGTTTTCCCCGCCTGCAAGTAAAAGCTCGATTTCCACACTCTTTCCTGTTTTCTTCCGGATGATCTCTTTGAGCATAGGTATGGTATCCGGATTGTCCATACAGATTTTTGCCTGGAAATTTCCAAACTCCACGTACAAGACAGGTTCTCCTGTATTGCCATTGTATTTCGGCGTGGAAGTCAGAAGCATCTGCTGCAGGAATCCCTTTGTCTCCCGCACAACGGAGTTCCAGTTCTTCTTAATATACTGCAGGTCCTCAGGTGCCGCTTTCTCAGGCTTCGCCTCCGGTTCTGACAAAGTTTCCTCCGGCATGATATGGGAGGCTGTAGCTTCTACAGATGGGGCATATTCCCCGGCCTGCACCGCTCCTGTCACTACAATGCCGTTTTCCAGTTTTTCCTCCAATACCCGGATCCTGTCAAACAGAGAATCCAGATTGGTCTCCATAACCGGCTGACAGAGCTTTATCAGAGCGATTTCCACCAGCACCCTCTTCTGTGATGCATAGCGGATCTGGTTGGACAGTTCTGAAAAAATGCGGATATAGCGCATCAGCGTCTCCGCATCCAACATCCGGCCTTCCTCCTTTAGAAGCTCCATATTCTCCGCGGAGACATCTACCGCTTCCTCCGGCGCATCCGAAGTCTTCACAAGGAGCAGATTCCGCAGATACCAGATGAAATCCGCCACAAACTGTCCCAGTTCCCTGCCTTGGATGATCAGGTCTTCCAGGGTTCTTATGGCCCCTGCCGTGTCCTGCTTCAGGATCAGGCGGAGAAGCCTGCTGAACACCTGCGTATCCACAGCGCCCAGCACATCCAGGGCCTTTTCATATGTCAGCGTCTCACCCAGATAAAAAGCGATACACTGGTCCAGCAGGGAGAGCGCATCACGCATGGAACCGTCTGCCGCCTTTGCAATATAGCGGATAGCCTTCTCCTCCACGTCTGTGCCTTCCTTATCCATCAGTTCTGTAAGCCTTGCCGCTATGGTATCCACTGTGATGCGTTTAAAGTCATAGCGCTGGCATCTGGACAGGATGGTGATGGGGATCTTATGTGCCTCCGTGGTGGCGAGAATGAAGATAACATAAGAAGGAGGTTCCTCAAGCGTCTTTAACAGTGCATTAAACGCTCCTGTGGACAGCATATGAACCTCATCTATGATATATACTTTATAACGTCCTTTTGCAGGACGGTAGGCCACTTCCTCACGGATTTCACGAATGTTGTCGACGCCGTTGTTGGAAGCGGCGTCGATCTCTATCACATTCATGGAGGTCCCTGCATTGATGGCCTGACATGTCTCACATTCGTTGCAGGGGCTTCCGTCTACCGGATGTTCGCAGTTGACTGCCTTTGCCAGTATCTTGGCAATGGTAGTCTTACCTGTACCACGGGTGCCGCAGAAAAGATAGGCATGCCCGATCCTGTCCGCTTTCATCTGGTTCTTCAATGTGGTTACAATGTGTTCCTGCCCCTTTACATCTTCAAAATCCTGGGGGCGGAACTTCCGATAAAGAGCAGTATAGCTCATGAAAATTCTCCTTTTTCAGTTAATCCCCGAAACTGATGCCGATCCTTTTTGCAGCCTTGACCAACTGATCATCCGGGGATACCATCTTCAGTTTGCCGGCACATTCCTGAAGCGGGACTTTCTTGATCTTGCCGTTGACGATCCCCACCATGTAACCGTACTCATCTTTCAGGATCAGGCCTGCGGCTGCGGAACCCATATGGGTGGAGAGCACACGGTCATACGGACATGGGCTTCCGCCTCTCTGCATATGTCCCGGAATGGTAATGCGGATATCCAGATCCAGCTTTTCCTTCAGCTCTGCTTCCAGCTTATAGGAAACGGACGGATATTTCTTTGCATTTTCCTCCATTTTTTTCTTCAGCTCTTTCTTGGGAAGTGCTGCGTCTTCTTTGGAAACTGCGCCTTCCGCCACTGCCAGGATGGTAAAGCCTTTTCCGGCTCTGTTCCTCCTCCTGACTGCGTCAGCTATTTTATCAATATCATATGGGATTTCAGGAATCAGGATAATATCAGCACCGCCTGCAATACCGGCGTGCAGGGTAAGCCATCCCACTTTATGTCCCATGACCTCCACAATAAAGATACGGCTGTGGGATGCTGCCGTTGTATGGATACAGTCAATGGCTTCTGTGGCAATATCCACTGCGCTCTGGAAACCAAAAGTCATATCTGTCCCCCAGATATCATTATCTATGGTCTTGGGAAGATGGATAATGTTCAGTCCCTCTTCTCTGAGCATGTTTGCCGTCTTCTGGGTACCGTTGCCGCCCAGGATCACCAGACAGTCAAGACGCAGCTTATAGTACGTCTGCTTCATGGCTTCAACCTTGTCAAGGCCTCTGTCATCGGGCACACGCATCAATTTAAAGGGCTGGCGGGATGTACCCAGGATCGTACCGCCTCTTGTGAGGATACCTGAGAAATCTTTGGCTGAGAGCATTCTGTAGTCTCCGTATATCAGTCCTTTATATCCATCATCAAAGCCGTAGACCTCCAGGTCGTCCAGATTGGAAGCCAAACCTTTTACAACGCCGCGCATGGTGGCATTGAGTGCCTGACAGTCGCCACCGCTTGTTAACAAACCGATTCTCTTCATATATTTCACATCCCATCTTATGATATAGTGTTACATTCTGCACTGTGGGTTTAAGATATAAACCCCATCTGTTTCGACGATTCTGCTCCCACTTATGGCGGCTGGGAGTATTCTCGCCCATTCCGGCGAATAAATTACTCACCTGCATCCATTATAGCTTATTTTATTTTTTACCACAACTCAAAATTTTCTTTTTAGTAAACCATGGTTATCCCCTGTTACTATTCCTTGGAAAAGACCGGGACCGCTGTTTCAATGGCATTCCCCGTGTTTTTCACGGTGAGCTGAAAAACCATATGCTCATTGGGTGTCAGCTCTGTGAGCTTCATAGGGTTCTGCAGGACTTTTCCGCAACTGTAAAAATCCCCTGCCTTTGTCAGTTCCCATGCGATATTTTCCCGGGCCTGTATATCAAAATAGTATGCAGAATCTTCCTCACCTGTATTCCAGATGGAAAATACCTGGCTTCTCTCCTCCCCCGGCTCCATATCTGCAAAAGACAGAAAGGGGTGTTCTGTGATGATATATTCTGGTTGAGCTGATTCTGCCCTCTGATACACACTGCGCCCGGCCGCGGCTTCTGTCTGAGCCCGTTCTGTTTCCCACAGATTTCCTGTAACTGTATTGTGCGCCATCTGGCTCATGGCAGCGCATAGAATCCATATAATAATCTTTTTTCTTCCCATATGCTTGTCCTCCTCTTACATTTTATGCATAAGAAGGCAATTTATTGCATAAAAAGAAAACGGACAGGTATGCGGCCTGTCCGTTTTCTTTCGTTGAGGAATTCAAATTACATTAACACATTTATGGTCGTTTTTTATTATACTACACTCCTCTGCTTTTGTAAAGTGCGGAATCGATTTTTTTTCCTTTCTTTTTCATTGACAAACTGTAAAAAAACCGATATACTTTTAGATACCGTGCAGCCGGGGAGATAGCGGTGCCCTGTACCTGCAATCCGCTACAGCAGGGGTGATGCCAAATCTGAGGGACTTTCTTTGCGGAGCTGCCCTTTATAAGTGGCGCTGACGTCTGGGTCTTGCGCAACAGAACTCTATGAACCGTGTCAGGTCAGGAATGAAGCAGCACTAAGTAGAATCTTCTGTGTGCCGTGAGGGTGCCTGGGCCGAGTTAACTGTAGAGGTAACGTCCGTGAAGGAGTTTCGAGGTGCGGCGCACGGTGAAAAAGAATAGAATAACCTCCACTGTATCGTCATAAGATGAAAGAGACGATTGCAGCGGAGGTTTTTTTGATGAGTTATTGGATGATGCATATAATGGATGCCTACGGGTATCTGGGGATAGCCCTCCTCATTCTGGTGGAGAACCTTTTCCCCCCTATTCCTTCCGAAGTGATACTGACCTTCGGCGGCTTTATGACTACATATACAAAGATGAATATTATAGGCGTTGTACTCTCCTCCACAGTGGGCAGTGTTTTCGGTGCTATTCTTTTATACCAAATCGGACACCTGGTGCCCCAGGAAAAGCTGGAATCTCTTCTGAAAGGCAGGGTTGGCAGAATCCTGCACTTTAAACCGGAGGATGTGGGAAGCGCTATGGAATGGTTTGACAGCAAAGGCAACTATACAGTTCTCTTCTGCCGCTTTATCCCCATTGTGCGAAGCCTCATCTCCATTCCGGCGGGAATGGCCAACATGAACCTTGGCACTTTCCTGTCTCTGACCACCATCGGAAGCTTTATCTGGAACCTGGTGCTGGTATCCCTGGGTGCTGTTGCCGGAACCTCATGGCAGAAGGCCGCAGAATGTCTGGGCACATATACTCAGGTGGCCCGTGTCGTCATTATTGTATTTGCATTGATCGGCATTTTAGTTTACATAAAAAGGCGTTTCCTTCAGAAATGAGGGAAACGTCTTTTTATATAAAGTGCTCATTTTAAAATATCAGCCAGTTTCCTGATATATTCAGGTGTCGTTCCACAGCATCCGCCTACAATATCTGCTCCAGCTTCCGTTAGCACCTTCATATGTTCTGCGAATTCTTCAGCGCCCATGGAATAAACCGGATTTCCTTTTTCATCTATCACAGGCATTCCCGCATTGGGTTTGACAATGACAGGAATACTGACTTTTTCCCTTATATTTTTCACAACGGATACCAACTGGTCAGGACCTGTGGAACAGTTAATACCAACGGCATCTGCTCCCATCTGCTCTAGAGTCTCCACTGCATCATAAATATTTCCTCCGAAGAATAAGCTGCCGTCAGACTCCACAGTCAAAGTGCACATAACCGGCAGTTCGCACACTGCGGCAGCGGCGTCGATCACTGCCATCACTTCATCCACACCCAGCATAGTCTCTGCGATGAGCAGGTCAACTCCAGCATCAGCCAGAGCCACTATCTGTTCCCTGTATGCCTCAAATAACTCTTCATAGGGCATATCCTGCTTTCCTGTAGTAGTCAGGTCTCCCGCGATATAACATTTGTCCCCGACTGCTTCCCTGGAGATGCGCACAAGACCCCGGTTCAGCTCCTCTACCTTATTTTCCAGTCCGTGATTGGCAAGACTTATTCTGTTTGCCGAAAATGTAGGAGCATAGACTATCCTGGAGCCGGCCTCGCAATACTCCTTCTGCAGCTTCTCCAGTACCTGAGGATTTTCATATATCCACTGTTCAGAGCAGACACCTCTGGGCATCCCTTCCTTCATGAGATTGGAGCCTGTAGCTCCGTCTAAAAGCAATGTTTCGGCCTGTACCAGTTCTCTAAATTCCTGTTTTGTCATGACATTTCTCCTTTGCTTTTGCCTTTTCTTTTCTCAATTCCCGGAAGAAGCCGCTCAGCATTTCGCTGCACTCCGCTTCCAGCACACCTCGCTCTACTTCTGCCTTGTGGTTAAATCCGTCCATCTCCAACAGGTTGAGGACAGACCCTGCACATCCTGCTTTGGGGTTCATGCTGCCGATAACCACTTTATCTATTCTGGCCTGTATAATGGCACCAGCGCACATCTGACAGGGTTCCAGCGTAACATAGAGAGTACATCCCTCAAGCCTCCAGTCCCCCAGCTTTTTACTGGCTTTTCGGATGGCGTTCATCTCTGCATGGGAGGTGGTATTTTTGTCTGTGTTCCTTCTGTTGTAACCTCTGGCTATTATCTTACCTTCATATACGATCACACAGCCAATGGGAACCTCCCTCAGGGCGTAAGCTTTTTTCGCCTGCTTTATGGCTTCCTTCATAAACTTTTCCTGTGCATCCACTTCACGATCCGCCTTCCTGTATGATTTTGAATATATGTTTCTGTCACTTCCCCGGCCACTTGGCTATATATGATCCTGGATGCCCCTGCCCTTTTCTGGCAGAAAACACGAGGGATCGTATTGCCGCAGCCGAAGGATCGGGCTGTTACGATACATCCCGCTGCATTCTCTTGGCGGAAAATGCCGTGCAGGACACGCTCTGATCCGTTGTTTTTGAATTATACTACACCCCGCTTTTATAATGCAATAGCCAACCATATCTCCTTATAAAAGTCTTTCCCGTTTCTTTCATAAATTCTTCAAAAATTTCAGAAAAGCTTTATTGTGTTGTCACAAATTACTCATATTTCTTAGATATACTGTAATTGTCAGCAAGGAGGACGGTCAAAGAAACCGAACCTCATAAAAAGCCAACTGACTTATTTATATAGATTTTTCTTTTCCCTCCCTCTTTTGCCGGTACTTCGCAGAGTACCGGCTTTTTCCTGCCTGCAGGGCGCTTTTGTTTCCTCTTCAGATTCTTTTTAATTATTTTTAAAATGTTTCAGAAAAGCTTTATATCCTTGTCACAGAATCCTCACATTTCCAGGTTATACTATAATTGTTGTTGAAGAAGACAGCAGCTGCATTACAGTGATATATGTGGCTGCCGGGCTTCGCCTAATACAGCCAACTGACTTTTTATATAGATTTTTCTTTTCCCCCCTCTTTTGCCGGTACTCGCCAAGGTACCGGCATTTTTATTTTCCGGATACTTTTATGTATATATTAGAGGGCAAACAAAAAACCCGCAGTTCACGCGGGTTTAAAGCAGCGAAGACGGTGGGATTCGAACCCACGTGCCGGTTACCCGACAACTTGATTTCGAGTCAAGCTCGTTATGACCGCTTCGATACGTCTCCATACCTGTCCATTATAAAGCCAGGCTGCATTCCGGTCAAGTATAAATGTGACTTTTCCCTGGTAAAAGCTCATTGTGTATAGTAAAATATAAAGCAACAGCAAAGGACTTATGGTCCTGCTCAAACGATACCTAAAGGGGGATTTTTATGCCAATCAATGGTTTTAACAAAACAACGCTTCTGGACTATCCCGGCAAAATAGCTGCCACCATTTTTCTGGGGAGCTGCAATTTCCGATGTCCCTTCTGCCACAACAGCGGACTTGTCCTCTCGCCCGGCGAGCAGCCAGTGATTCCCATGGAGGACGTGCTTAAAGTTCTGAAAAAACGCCGGGGTATTCTGGAAGGCGTCTGTATCACCGGAGGCGAACCCACTCTCGACAAAGATATTTTCTGCCTTGTTGATAAAATAAAGGAACTTGGCTACCCGGTCAAACTGGATACCAATGGCTCCCATCCCTGGATCCTGAAAAAGTTGATCAACAATAAAATGATCGACATGGTCGCCATGGATATCAAATCATCCAAAGAATCTTATTCCAGGGTTGCCGGCAGTAAAAATCTGGACTTAAAGCCAATCTGTGAGTCAGTGGATTTCCTTATGTCCGGCAGTATCCCCTATGAGTTCAGAACCACCGTAGTAAGGGAACTGCATACCCAGGAAGATTTCCGTTCTATCGGAAACTGGCTTGCCGGATGCAGTGCTTACTACCTCCAGGCCTATAAAGACTCCCCTGAAGTCATAAGGCCTGGATTCAGCAGCTACTCTAAAAGAGATTTGGATTATTTTTGTCTTATTCTGTCAAGAACGATTCCTGCGGTTTATATCAGGGGTATCGATTAGACGGAACCAGTAGCCAAAGCGCGGCATGGAGGGTTTCCCCTGCGTTTTGGCTGCTTTAAAGTTGGGGAAACCGAACATTCCTGCCATGAGACATTCCTGCCGGTCATAAACGCCCGGAACACCGAGTATGTACCGGCCGTCATCTCTTCTTCTGCCCAGGAGCAGATAATGATAGCGGTAATATCCATGTCTCAGGAAATTATTGTTCATAAGTCCCCGGTCTCTTCTTGACAGTATCCGCAGCTCTGCCGGTGTGATCTGTCTGCATTCCACAATTTCCCCATCTGAAAACGGATCAAACACAGCAGGCTGTCTTGCGGCCTGTGCAGACTGTTCATGAAGCTCTCCCTCCGCCGGCTTCTGCATCTTCTTTTCCGACACTTCTTTTTCCATCTGTCTCATATTCCGGATGGCATCCTCATCCTGATCCAGTTCTTCCAGAAGATTGATCTCATCCCCTTCTCTGTCTCCCTCAGGGTTCCATGTTGACTGTTCGGCTGCATCGGTATCCCCGGAATCTTCGATCCTCATTTCACTGTCCGGATACTGGTCCCCTCCAAAGACTTCATGATTGATGGTTTCGCGGTACAACTCCTCCTCTGTATAAGGGGGAATGTCAGTTTCCGGCACTGTGGTATCCAGCTTCAGTTCCCTATCCAGTCCGGATGGTTCCTCTACAGGCTGAACAGATGGTGTTTGCCGCATCAAATTCTCTGTTTCAGGGGATACTGCCGGCTCCCTTCTCTGTTCCTCCTGCTGTCCGGGAGCAGGTATATCTTCCTCATAATGCTGGGGAAAGTATCTTCCCCTCTCATTGATACGTGAAGGCACATAAGGGTCACCCTGGGTCCCGGAGGGCATTGTCCTCTCCTCACCATCTGCGGCCGGGGATTCCTGAAAACGATTGCCCTCCATGGGCCTGCCCGGTGTACCAATTCGAGTATCCCGGTCTATAATGGGAGGGTACCCCCAATCCCAACTGTTATTATTGGACGGACTGCGCCTTTCTTCCGGCTCTGCATTGGGTGGATTAAATCTTCTCCGGCTGCCCTCGCCTGAAGGATAGTCACTCTCCTCACGGCTTGTATCCGGCTGGTCAGCTATCTCTCCACGGCCTCCCTCCACTGAACCACCTCTTTCTGCATAGCCGTCGTTCATTGGACTTCTTCTATCCGCATAGCTGCCTCCCATAGAACTTCCTCTCTCTGCGCGGCTGTCCTCCATGGAATCTTCCCTCTCTGCATAACTGCCGCCTCTGGAACTTCCTCTCTCTGTGCGGCTGTCCTCCATGGAATCTTCTCTCTCCACATAGCTGTCGTTCATGGAATTTCCGCTCTCCATATAGCTGTCATTCACGGAACTTTCTCTCTCTGTGCGGCCGCCGTCCATGGAATTTTCTCTCCCCACATAACTGCCTCCCATGGAACTTCCTCTCTCCGCATAGCTGTCATTCGCTTGACTGCCTCTCTCTGCACGGTTGTTATCCATGGAACTTTCTCTCTCTGTATTGTTGTCGTTTGGTGAAATAAGATTCTCTACACGTGTTGTTCCCGAACGGTAATCCATTTCCTCCAGATCTTCCCCATACGGATCCTCCTTTTCACCGGACGAAACAGAAAGTTCTTCTTCACTATGTGATTCTGACGGCTCATATTCTGTCCCGCTGTACTGTACATCTTCAGCATTTTCCGCTTCCATTAAAGCTTCTGCCGCTGCCATGCCCTCCTCCAGTTCCTCCGCTACAGTCTCGGTAACAGTCTCTAGAGTCTCCTCCTTCTTTATATTATTTTCTTTTTCCGCAGCTCTGTCCGCTTTCCCGGAATCACCGGCCTGTATTCCGGGAAGTCTTATCTCTTCCAGACGTACCGGCCTGTCATCCCACCCTGTTCCATACATGGTTCCATCCCGGGTCAGCATGATCAGACCGCTCAGGTCATTTAGGCCGTACGAAGTACCACCCAACCCCTGATCCGGCACTTCTGTCTGAAACTGAACAATATCCCCTGCCAGGTCACACTCACCTAGATAAATACCTTCACAGCCGTCGTCCTTTCTCACAAATCCGTAAATTTTGCAGGGCGCCTCCTCCTTTCCATAAATTCCTGAAACCCGATAATTCATCCGGCATTTACCGTCCCGGGCTTCCACTTTAATAAAACCCTTTCCGTTTCCTTTCTTTCCGTCCGGGTACTCATATACATATGCAACAAATCGCCGATATCCAGCCAAATTTTCTTTCTCCAATACCAATTATTCCGTAAAGTATATGAGCGAAAAAAACATTTAGAACTCTGCATAAAAAACTATTGAAAAAGTTTTTGAAAAAAATGCAAAAATATGTTGACATTTCATCCCCCATTATATATAATAACAAATGCTGAATGACACCGCTGTAATGAAATAACGAAGCGTGGCTCAGTTTGGTAGAGCGCTGCGTTCGGGACGCAGAGGTCGCGTGTTCGAATCACGTCGCTTCGACTTTCAGCAAAAGCACTGGAAACTCAAGGGTTTCCGGTGCTTTTTTTATGCGACAGAATAAGGGCATCTCAATTGAGAAGCCCCATCTGCCGGAGTATAAAGATGGTGACGAACAAAGTAAAGATAGAAACAACACTGCTGAACACTACAAGCTGCCCGGCAAGCTGTTCATCCGCGCCGGCCTGCTGTGCCATGATATAACTAGACACCGCAACCGGTGTCTGGTAAGCCAGCAGCGCTGCCAGCAAATCCGAATCACGATACCCCATTGAAGCTACAATAGGAATAAAGATAAGGGGAAGTATCACCATTTTGGCCACCACAACACCTCCGGCAATTTTCAGATTTCCTTTCACTTTAGAAAAGTCAAAATCACCGCCCAGTATCAAAAATGCTATAGGCGTTGCCAGCTTTGCCAGATCACTCAGTGTGGTATCCGCCGCCTCAGGAAGCTTGACCCCCAAAAGGGACGCTATGATTCCCAGGACTGAAGCTATGATCAGCGGATTTTTCAGTATCCCTGCAATGACTTTCTTAAAGTCTCGTTCCCTTTTTCCTCCGAAAAAAGACAGGGCGATCACTGCTAAAAAGTTATACATAGGTACCAAAACCGCACTCAAAATAGCAGCAGTGACTGTATTGGCAGGACCATACATATTCTCCACCACCGCAACTCCAAATATCACATAGTTGCTTCTGAAAATTCCCTGAATAACTACCCCCTGCTGGTTCTCTTTTTTTACCACTTTGGGAACAATGAGACAAAGAAGCACAAACAAAAGGAGCAGGCTGCCGGCCGCAAAAAAACAGAGTCCGCCCTGCATCTGTTCCCTGATATTGCTCTGATAGATATTTTTAAACAGCATACAGGGCAGAAATACCTTGAACACAAGGGAATTTGCTTTCTTCAACAGGTCTTTATCTGCAAGGTTCGTATGATTGGCTATGACGTAGCCTATCACCATAAGGAAAAATAATGGGGCTATAACATTAAATGACAGTACAATATTTTCCATTTCCGTTCCTCCGTGGATTTTATCCGCATGATTGTCTATTATACGCCCTGCTTTTTACTTGTGCAATTCCCATCTATCCCTATATATCCCGGAGAATAATGCCCGTTATTGGTCACAGAGTGAATAGTGATCAGTGCCCTGCAGCGTCTGCAGGTAAAATTATTGCTTCCATCCCATATCTTTTTACTGAATATACACTCCCGGCCTGCACTGCAGATCAGCTATAATGCTCAGCAGACTCTCTCAGAAATTATAACAGCACTAAAAAGAAACCTAAACTATGAAACTGCTCCTAAGAAACCACTTCTCTTCACTGGGCGTATATCGTGATTTTGACATGAAAACACCTCTTAAGCAGATTGGGGGTGTTTCCCTTGTCTACTTAAGAGGCAGTATCTCATTCCATCACTGGGTGCTCTCTATTTTCTCTGTCTTCTCCTGCCGGTCAGTTTGGGATTTACCCTCACACTGCTCTGCATCCTCTGAGGGAGGCAGATCCTCACGCGGAATCCTCTTAACACTTTCCCTCTCACTTAAGCTGGATGGTATTGCGATCTTCATAGGAGGCACTCCGCTCTCCATCATCCCTCGTCTCAAGAGCTTTACTGCTTCCTGAGCCATTTCCTCCAGATGAATGCTGATACTTGAAAGCTGGGGCTGCATCAGGGTTGCCAAAACGGTATCATTATAGCTTAAAATACTAAAATCCTCAGGAACCCGGTATCCCATCTGCTGAACAGCCTGCATCACGCCAATGGCCGCGGCCTCATTGAACGCGAAAAATGCTGTGGCAGGATGCTCTTCCTCCCTCAGGTAAGCACCTGTCTTCTCCAGCACATCAGAGGATTCTCTGTCCGTATCGATAAAAACCGCCTTTAAATCTTTTCTGTAGTAGTTCATGTATTCCATGAATATCTTTCTGCGCTTCTCCGGCGCATCGCTGCCCATGGAATCTGTGGACATTACAGGTCCCACAAACGCAATCGTCTTGTGCCCCATCTCAGCCAGATAATTCACTCCCTGCTGGATCCCCACCTGAAAATTGGGCACCACGGAACTAAACCGGTCCTCATAGGGAGAGGAATCCAGGAAGATGATCTGGTTTGTCCACTGCTCCATGGCGTGGATCTGCTCCGCTCCAAACTGTCCCACTGCGATAATACCGTTCAGCCCTGACTGGCTGTTGCTCTTATAACAGTTTTCCTCCTCATCGAACTGAAGCGTAACCGTCTCAAATCCCTCATCAAAGCAGCACTTGTCCAGACTGCTCTTCAGGTAGAGATAATAAGGGTCCTCCAGCTTCATCTGGGAATCCATCATTTCAATAATCCCAACTCTGAGCTGAGCCGCCTTCTTACGGCTGCTTCTGACGCTCTTACTCTCATAGTCCAGCTTGCCGGCTACTCTCAGGATCTCTTCTCTGGTACTGTCCGTCACACTGAGAGATACATCATGATTCAGCACTCTGGAAATGGTGGCTATCGAATAACCTGTCAGCTCAGAGATTTCTTTTAGTGTAGCCATATCACTCACTCCGCCTGTCTTATCATAATTTTACTTTTTTTGCCTCTTTCTTTTACTTAATATAAATCATATCATTTTTACCTTTTTTTTACAAGAAAATACTGACAGACTAATGCCATATTGGGTAACAACTCACAGCCTTCTGCCATGTCCTTTGAGGATTTTCATGTAGCGCAATAAAATCCTTCATGCTATAATAAGGCCAAAACTACGCATTCCGCGAAAAAGGAGACCGCTATGACTGAACAACTCCCCAAAGCCTTCCTCCGCCGCATGGAGGATATGCTTCAGGATGAATATACAGCATTTTTGAAAAGTTATGAAAACCCCAGGCACTTTGGGCTTAGGGTCAACACTCTGAAAATTTCCGTGGAGGAATTTCTTAAAATAAATCCATTCCGCCTGACGCCTGTCCCATGGACTGAAAACGGCTTTTACTACGAGGAAACAGACCATCCTGCAAAGCATCCCTACTACGCAGCCGGTCTGTATTATCTCCAGGAACCCAGTGCAATGGCCCCCGCCTCTCTTCTTCCTGTTACACCCGGAGACTATGTTCTGGATCTCTGTGCCGCTCCGGGCGGAAAGGCTACAGAACTTGGTTCAAAACTAAAAAAACAGGGCCTGCTGGTTGCCAATGATATCAGCAATTCCCGTGCAAAAGCCCTGCAGAGAAATATAGAGCTGTGTGGTATCCCAAACTCATTTATCACCAATGAAGTGCCCGCTTCGCTGGCCAAAGCTATGCCAGAGTTCTTTGACAAGATCCTGGTTGATGCTCCCTGCTCCGGGGAAGGCATGTTCAGAAAAGAACCTGCCGTTGCCAAAACCTGGGACGAGGACAGACCCCTTTTCTTTGCCAAACTTCAGCGGGAATGTGTCTCTGCCGCCATATCCATGCTGAAGCCCGGCGGCCTGATGCTCTATTCCACCTGTACCTTTGCCCCTGTTGAAAATGAAGGAACGGTTTCCTTTATTTTGGAAGAATATCCGGATATGGAGCTTTTGGAGATCGACGGATATAAGGGCTTTACTCCCGGCAATCCTGAGTGGGGGAACAAAAATCCTGAGCTTTCCAAGTGCCTCCGTATTTTCCCGCACAGAATAGACGGAGAAGGGCATTTTATGGCTCTTATGAGAAAGAAAGGCAGCTCCCCGCAGACTTTATCCGATCACAAAACAAAACAGGATAAAGAAGCCGGGAAGCTGCTGTCAGAATTTTTCGCAGATAAGGAGATTCCCTTCCCTGTGGACCGCATAGAAGTGCGCAGCAGCAATGTATACTGCCTGCCGCCTGCGGATAACCATTTTAAGGGAATCCGTTTTCTCAGAAACGGACTGTTTCTGGGTGAATTAAAGAAAAACCGCTTTGAGCCGTCTCAGCCTCTGGCACTGGCTCTTAAAGCTGACGACTTTCCCTCCCGCCTCAGTCTCTCTCCACAGGATGAGCGTATCGGGCGTTACCTGAAGGGCGAGACTCTCCTGATAGAGAAAGGGGAATGCACCAGAGATAAGGGGTGGCAGTTAGTCTGTGTGGATAATTTTCCTCTTGGATTCGGAAAACTGGTAAACGGTACACTTAAAAACAAATATCCCGCCGGATGGCGTATTCATTGATCCTCATGGAGCTGCCTGTCCATG
The DNA here is from genome assembly GCF_034355335.1 of Blautia coccoides. NCBI lineage: Bacteria > Bacillati > Bacillota > Clostridia > Lachnospirales > Lachnospiraceae > Blautia > Blautia producta. The sequence goes on along the minus strand of NZ_CP136422.1, from coordinate 651,519 downwards.
TCCTCGAACATCTCCCGGACAAGACAGAGCAGTTCCTTTTCTTTTACAGCAAATACGATAGCTGCCATATAAAATGTCAGTTCAGGCAGATCCGAAGCTTTTTTCATAACTGTTTTATCTGTAAGTGAATACATTTCCACATATCTTAATTCCACTGATGTCTTAATATGCCCAATTATTCCGCCTTGGGCGTCAATCCTGCCTGCCAGTGTTTCCATACGGGCTGTAAGCAGTTCCCCCGCCCTGTCCCTGTCCGCTGCTGTATGGTATTCAGCCGATACTACAACGGCACTGTCCTGCAGCAGCGATGTCACTTTCAGCTTTTCCTTTTTCATTGTACAGGAAGGACATTCGCACGTTTCATCATGATGGTGTGCGTGATGTTCATGTGCTTCTTCATGACCGCATGTATGATGATGTTCATGGCCTTCCTCATGACTACATGTATGCTCATGTCCATGCTCTCCTTCATGACCACATGTATGCTCATGTCCATGCATATTTTTTTCGTCTTTACCCATTTTCTGTCACTCCCAACACTACATCCCAGATGTAATCTTCCACATGGCCCACAGCCGAAGTGGCAATCCGCACAGCATCCGGGTTCATCTTCGCAATATCCCTCTCCACATCGTTCAGCACCTGTTCGGACACCAGATCCGTCTTATTCATGAGGACCACATCTGCCCGTTCTGTCTGCCCTACAAAAAGTTCCCGCATGGCATTCATCAGCCGTTTCCATCTGGATACATCCACCACTGTACATACCCGCGATTCCATTCCGATCCCCGCTGACAGGTTGTCCTGGATCAGCCCCGGATATGCCAGGCCTGTGGTCTCCACGATCAGCCAGTCAGGGGCATATTCCTTTTCAATCTCATAGGCAGCCGAGACCAGTTCACCTGCCAGAGTACAGCAGGCGCATCCGTTGAAGAGATTTTCCACGTTAAACCCATTACCACGCAGCAGCTTATCGTCAATCCCTTCCCTGCCCACCTCATTTTCCAGGATCACCACCTTATAGACACTGCCTGATCTGGAGCTGTCCACCAGATACCTTGCCAGGGAAAGAAGGAGCGTTGTCTTACCTGACCCCAAAAAACCTCCTAATATCAATACCTTCATTTGTCATCACTTCTTCCTGCATAACTGCCGCATCATTTTTTATAGAATTCATCACCGTAACGGAATACTTCATCAAACAAAACAGCATTTTTTCTTATCACTTCCGGGTCATCTACAGCTCCCAGATATCCTCCGCACCAGCAGAAACCGCCTCCCGGTGCCAGCCGGTCCATAGTATCCCTCACCGCCTGGCGTATTTCCTCTTCTGTCACATTCGGGTCAGCCAGATGATCCCGGGGGTCAAACCCACCCATAATGACCAGCTTGTTGCCATACTTTTCCTTGATACCGGTCAGATCATTGCAGGTCTGAGCCGGATCCCAGGCATTTACACCAATGGAAAGCCAGTCATCAATAAAAGGCTCTGCCTTGCCGCAATTGTGCATGGTAATGGGTATTCCCAGGTCTCTTCCGAATTTTGCCTGTCTGTCATGGAAAGGCAGTACCAGATCATGATACATCTGCTGGGAAATAAAAGGTGCTCTCCAGGCGGCCGTATCATCCATAAGTGTCAGTACATCAGGCTTCACATAACCGATGATCTGCCGCGTGATCTCTGTATAAAAATCACACATATAATCAAACATAGCGTATACTTCTTCCGGCTCCTCTGCCATGGCGCAGAGGCCTTCCGTAAATCCCATAAATGCCATCAGATTCTGGAAATACCCCACGTGCATATTCAGGGCAATTGCCGTATCTTCCCTGTTTACCCCCTGACGGTAAAATCCCTCCAGTTGCTTTTTAGCCATTGCTTCCCAATCTATGCCCTCCAGAGAAGGGGCTTTGATGACATCCCTCCATTTTGTGATATCGTCCAAGATAAATTCGCCCGGCTTGGGAAGCAGTGCATTTCCTGTCTCTCTTGTGGGGACATAAGTCACACCCCAGCAGTCCTTGCCGCCTCCCTGAAAACGGAAATATGCCACAATTTCAGGCTCCAGCATACAAGATGTACAGGGCCTTGTCATATTTGGCATAGGACCAAAGCTGTAGGTAGGAACCCACTCTGGCTGTTCTCCCCTTAAAGTCATCAGATAATTGGTTTTCTCAGTTAATTTTTTCATGCTTCATCCTCCTCTGCGATTTCTCCCCTGCGTCTGCGCAGGTGATTCCTCCTACTCCTTTTACTAATATATTTATTTTATCTGTTTATCACCTTGCATACCATATCCAAAGAATACAAAATATTAGCCAAAACATTTTTACATTTTTGTATCCTTCGTACTTTTCCCCATAAACATTCTGTGATAGAATGATATAAGAATGATTTTTCAGACATATAGGCTTAACATCTGTACCAAAGGAGGCATAAACATTTTGAAACTTAGTATGTGGATGATCGCAAACCGGCTTTCTTCGTTGGACTTAGAGTTGAATATCAGCGAGAATGCAAAACCTGTCCTGAAGAGTGCCAGAAGTGTCTATGCAACAAACTGTGTACACGTGTACCAGTCAGGGAATGATGTCATCTGCAACGGAGAAGGTGATCTGATCCGTATTAAAGATGCCAGAGTAACAGAGGCCTTTGAAATTGTGCAGTGTGTATTTGATTTTTACGAGGACTGGTTTACCAATATTGCGGAGCTGATCCGGAAGAAGAACTACAGGGAAGTGGTGAATGAATGCTGGCCTGTATTTCACAATCCTCTGATCCTCTTTGACGGAAACTGCCGTGTTCTGGGTTTAAGTGAACAGTATGAAGAGGATGATATGGATGAAGAATGGAAATACCTCTCTGCCTATGGATACTCCTCTTTAGACGCCATCAGCTATATGCGGTATAACAGCCTCAATCAGGATTTCACCCGCATGGGCATGCAGAAATTTTCCTTTGAGGGAAATATGAACTATCCCGGGATCACCTACAGTCTGTATTCCGATGAAATGCTTTGCGGCAGGCTCAACCTCCTAGAAAAAGAGCGGTCCCTAAATCCGGGGGACTACCAAATCCTGGAGCTTTTGGCCAACTGCCTGAAATCCGGACTGGCAGAACAGGAGACAGATACCCCTGATGATAGAAAAACAAATCTTTTTTATAATCTTCTGGACGGAAAGCAGGTGAATGACCATCACCTTTCCATTCAGCTTACTTATCAAGGCTGGCAAAAGGATGATACCTATCAAATCTTCCTGTTGGAAGCAGATTCCCCTGAGAATGACAAAAGCATTATGGAAATGCTTGCCCTGACCATCATGCAGCATCTGTCATCCTGTTGTATTCTGCAGCGTTTCCCCTATCTCATTATTTTGTGTGACATAGACAGGTATAAAGGCGCGCCGATCAAGGAAATCATTTTATCTCTTACAAAGGGCGGAAATATCCGGATTGCCTGCAGCCTTTCCAGCCAGGGCATAAGAAACTGCAGCTTTTTACTGAAACAGGCATCCGCCGCCATTGAATACGGAAGGCTGTTGACACCGGAAATCTACTATTTTGAATTTTTTGATCATGCTATGGACTACATCATAGAATCCTCCAGTCTTGAGGACAGCGTGCAGGCCTGTCATCCTGATGTCTATGATCTCTGGAAAAAACGCCGAAAAAATCACGACGAAATGTTCGATACCCTGAAATGCTATCTGAATAATGAGCGCTCCCTGGTGAACACCGCCCAGGCGCTCTTTGTCCACCGCAATACACTGGTCTATCGCGTTCATAAACTGACAGAACTGCTCCATGACAATCTGGATGACATCTATACAAGGGATTATATCAAACTGTCCATCCGTACCCTGGAACTCTTTGAGCAAAAATTTCTGAATACAAAAAAGCAGCACTGAAAATATGCGGCTCATTGACGGCTGCAGTTATTGAAAAAGACCGTCTGCGGTTACAGACGGTCTTTTTAAACATATCATGATCATGCTTCAACTTCAGCTTCTGCAGGTTCTTCTGCAAGTACCTGTTCGTATTTTTCCAGGATAATACCCTGGATCCTTTCACGGGTTTCAGAGTTAATCGGATGTGCGATGTCCCTGTACTCACCGTCGGTTGCTTTACGGCTGGGCATGGCAATGAACAAACCTTTTTCCCCCTCGATAACCTTGATGTCATGCACTACAAATTCTTCATCGATCGTAATGGAGACAACAGCTTTCATCTTACCTTCCTTCGCAACTCTTCTTACTCTTACATCTGTGATGTTCATAAAAACCTTCCCCTTTCATATGCCATTCTTAAAAAGTCCTGCTTATGATGTCACTGCACCCTGCGCACTTTTTACTTGTGTATTTTTATAGTACATAACGCTCGTTCTTTTCCACTACGATCTTAATGCCATCCTCACCGCAATAGTAGGAATTGGCACGGATCGTATCACGGCTCTCCACAATGCAGTTCTCAATGTGGGTATTATCTCCCAGATACACATCGTTGAGAATAATGGAATTCTTGATCACGCAGTTATTGCCTACAAATACTTTCTTAAACAGAACAGAGTTCTCAACCTGTCCGTTGATGATACATCCGCTGGAAACCAGACTGTTCCTCACATCTGAACCGGGGTTGTATTTTGCCGGAGGCAGATCATCGATCTTGGACTGAACTCCAGGATACTGATTGAAGAAGTAATCTCTTACTTTAGGTTTCAGAAAGTCCATATTGGTTTTATAGTAAGACTCCACAGTGGAAATATTGCTCCAGTAAGTATTGATCTTATATCCGTATATCCTCTTCAGGTTCTTATAACGGATGAGAATATCTTTTACAAAATCATATCTGTCTTCCTGTGCGCATTTCTCTAAAAGCTCTATGAGCTGTCTTCTTCTGATCACATAGATACCTGTGGACACAGTATTGGTACGTGTGACCATTGGTTTCTCTTCAAACTCTTCAATTCTGCTGTCCTCGTTCATTTTCAGGCAGCCGAATCTGGTGGTGTCATCCCCATACACATCTGTGCAGACAACAGTAATATCTGCGCGTTTTGCAATATGGTATTCCAGAACTTTATTGAAATCCAGCTTGTACACACCATCACCGGATGCGATCACCACATATGGCTCGTGGCTGGATTTAAGGAAATTCAGGTTCTGGATCATGGCATCTGCTGTGCCTCTGTACCAGAAGCTGTTGTCAGCAGTAATGGTTGGTGTGAAGGTGTAGAGACCTCCCTGTTTTCTTCCGAAATCCCACCATTTGGAGGAACTCAGATGCTCATTCAGAGAACGGGCATTATACTGTGTCAGAACCGCAACTTTTTGAATGTGGGAATTTGACATGTTGCTAAGCGCAAAGTCTATGCTGCGGTAACTTCCAGCGATGGGCATTGCTGCGATCGCTCGTTTCTGTGACAACTCTCTCATTTTATTGTTATTGCCGCCGGCAAGAATAATACCTATTGCTCTCATGCTGTCTCACCTTCCTTATTCAATGTTTCGCCGCTCTCCAGTATGCCGTCCGGATAGTCTTCGCTTGACGTCTCACCCACGATCGCTGTGTTCTTGCCAATCTTTACATCTGACGGAATCACCGTGTTCTCTCCTACAGTTACAAGACCAAAGGAGTACACGCCTGGTTTTTCTTTGTTCGGAACCTCTTCGCCGATTCCCATGATCACATTGTCTCCCACCGTGACATTCTCCGCAATGATAGCCTTGTCTATCACGCAGTTTTCTCCGATGAAGGCCTGCTTCATGATAATGGAATCGCGCACGACTGCGCCTTTTTTAATTACGACACCCGCACCAATAACGGAATTATGTACCTCACCGTATATCTCAGTTCCCTCTCCCACTATACTTCTCTCCACTACAGCATCAGCAGAAATATACTGCGGAGGAATGATATCACTCTTAGTATAGATCTTCCAGAATTCCTCATATAAATTGAATTCCGGGATAATGTCGATCAGTTCCATATTAGCTTCCCAATAGGAGCCAAGTGTACCGACATCTTTCCAATATCCATTATATTCGTAAGCAAACAGGCGCTGGCCTTTTTCCTTGCAGTACGGAAGGATATGTTTACCAAAGTCACATCCCGGCTGGTCTTTCAGGGCAAGAAGGGCGTCCTTCAGTACCGGCCAGCTAAAAATGTAAATACCCATAGATGCCAGATTACTCTTTGGATGCTCCGGTTTCTCCTCAAAATCCGTAACGCGTCCTGATTCATCTGTGATAGCAAGTCCAAAACGGCTTGCCTCCTCCCACGGAACGGGCATACATGCCAATGTGACATCAGCCTTGTTCGCTTTGTGGTAATCCAGCATTACCTCATAGTCCATTTTATAAATGTGGTCGCCGCCCAGAATCAGTACATAATCGGGATTATACTCCTCCATATATGCCATATTCTGGTAGATAGCATTTGCAGTTCCTGTATACCATTCCGTATCTGTCTTCTTCTCATATGGCGGAAGAATAGATACGCCTCCAACATTCTTATCGAGATCCCACGGAATACCGATGCCGATATGAGTATTCAGACGAAGCGGCTGGTACTGTGTCAGTACACCTACGGTATCAACTCCTGAATTAATGCAGTTGCTCAGCGGGAAATCTATTATTCTGTACTTTCCCCCGAATGTCACTGCGGGCTTTGCGACTTTTGCAGTCAATACGCCTAATCTGCTGCCTTGTCCACCTGCGAGCAACATTGCAATCATCTCTTTCTTAATCATGCAATCACCTCTTGTATATTCTATGATTTTTCTATTATACCACATTAAATCATAATTGTGAACATTTTTAACAATTTTTTTTCGACTTTACATTAGTTTTTGTGACATTTTACCTGCCTGTAACCGTTTCTATAACTAGGGGTTTCATTTTGTACCTTTTTTAGGTATAATAAACACAAGCAGAGCCGGATTGACACCGGCCCATATAATAATAAAGAAGAGAAAGGAAGCACAACCTTATGTATCAGATAGATTTTAATCAGCCGCTGCATATTCACTTCATTGGCATCGGCGGTATCAGTATGAGCGGCCTGGCCGAAATTCTTTTAAAAGAGGATTTTCCCATATCAGGTTCTGACTCCAGAAAGTCCGCGCTGACTGCCCATCTGGAGAGCCTTGGTGCCGTTGTCCGCATTGGACAGCGCGCTTCCAATATTACAGACGATATCCAGCTTGTTGTCTACACGGCTGCGATCCATGAAGACAATCCGGAATTTGCATGTGCCCGAGAAAAGGGACTGCCCATGCTCACTAGAGCAGAACTTCTGGGACAGATCATGAAAAACTATGAAATACCTGTAGCTGTATCCGGCACACACGGCAAGACCACCACCACATCCATGATCTCACACATCCTTCTGGAAGCTGACGCAGACCCTACTATCTCCGTGGGCGGAATTCTGCCTGCCATCCACGGCAATATCCGTGTAGGCCGGTCAGAGACCTTTGTCACAGAAGCCTGTGAATACACCAACAGTTTTTTGAGCTTTTTCCCCAAGATCAGCATCATTCTGAATATAGACGCGGACCATCTTGATTTCTTCAAGGATCTGGACGATATCCGCCACTCCTTCAAGCTGTTTGCTGAAAAACTGCCCGCTGACGGAACTCTGATCATCAGCAGTGATATTCCGGACTATGAAGAGATTACCAAAGACCTTTCCTGCGAGATCATTACCTGCGGCCTGGAACATCCGGCTGATTATATGGCTCAGAATATTACCTTCGACGAGTTCGCCCACGCTTCCTTTGACTGTGTAAAAGGCAGCGAGACACTTGGACATTTCTCCTTGTCAGTACCCGGAGTCCATAATGTTGCCAATGCCCTGTCTGCCATAGCTCTGGGCATAAAGCTGGGCCTTTCCGCGGAGCACATCCAAAAAGGGCTTCTGAACTTCAGCGGAACGGACAGACGATTCCAGTACAAGGGCAAAGTGGGCGGTGTCACCATCATTGACGACTATGCCCATCATCCCACAGAGATTGCTGCCACACTGCGAACTGCGAAAAATTATCCCCACAAAACTACCTGGTGTGTCTTCCAGCCGCATACGTATACCAGGACAAAAGCCCTGTTGGATGAGTTTGCGGAGGCATTGACCCTGGCTGACAAAGTGGTCCTGGCTGACATTTATGCCGCACGGGAAACCGATGATCTGGGGATTTCCTCACGGGATCTGCGTGATCTGGTGGCCTCCCTTGGCACAGATGCGTATTATTTTTCCACATTTGATGAGATAGAAGAATTTTTATTAAAAAATTGTATCCACGATGATTTGTTGATAACTATGGGTGCCGGAGATGTGTATAAAATCGGCGAAAACCTGCTAGGAATGTAAAGTTATCCACATTATCCACATGCTTATACACATTTACTCCAGAATAAGCATGTGGATTTTTTTGGGTATAAGCCAGTTTACATAATAATCTAACATAATTTGCTGTAAACCTTTAAAATCCCCATCTTTTCGACATTTTTCGGTTGCTAATAAAAATACTCCACTTTTTTATCCACATTATCCACATTCCCCACAAAGTTTTCAACAAGTCTGCATAAAGGACTCTGCTAAAAAATGCTTATTCTCTTTTCAAATATAATATGTTATACTTACAAAAGACGGGGAAACACTTGCTTGGGCGGACCTTTTTGACATGTCTGCGCCGGGCGTACATGAAAAGTTGTTTTCCTGTTTGTTGTGCCGGAATCTTTTCGGCTAACCGGATTTTAGGATAGAAAAGGATGTTAGACATGGGACAGTTCATCATACATAACGATTTTCCCGGAGATTTTACTCTTGTCTCCAACTATTTTCTGGATACTTATATGCCGCAGGCCAATGGAGAATTTGTGAAAATCTATCTATGGCTTCTGCGCAGCGCGTCTGTATCCGGTTCCGCTCTGGAGCTGTCATCAATTGCCGATATCTTTAATTGTACGGAAAATGACGTGCTCCGCGCATTGAAATACTGGAAAAACACAGGCGTCCTGAATGTGACCTTCGATGGACGCGGCAATTTAAAAGAGCTCCGGCTGTGTTCTCTCACAGGCGGAGCTAAAGCTGTGCTCTCCCAGACTCCCCCGGCTTCCCCGGCAAAAGCACTGTCTTCGACAGTACCTGAAGCGGCCGCCTCCAGGGAAAAAAGCCTGCCGCCCCAGCAAAAAGCCCTGTCTCCCGACAAAGTAAAAGAACTGTCCGGCCGGGATGACGTGATCGAGCTTCTGTTTATCGCGGAGCAATATCTGGGAAAGACCCTGACGCCCACGGAGATCAACAAGCTTCTCTATTTTTATGAAGAACTGCATTTCTCAAAGGATCTGATGGAATATCTGATCGAATACTGTGTCTCCAAGGGAAGCCGCAGTATCCGCTATATTGAAACTGTGGCGCTTGCCTGGGCGGATCAGAAGATCACTACAGTGGAACAGGCAAAACAGGAGACCAATACATATAACAAGAATTTCTTCGCCATCCTGAAAGCTTTCGGCATTAAAAACCGGAACCCTGTGGATGAGGAAATCCGTTATATGAACCTCTGGCTGAATGAGTACGCCTTCACACTGGATATTATATCCGCTGCCTGCAGCCGTACTGTCATTGCCACAGGACAGCCTAATTTTGCCTATGCGGATTCGATTCTCCACAACTGGCAGAAAAAAGGTGTCAAACACCTGTCTGATATAGACAAGCTGGATGAAGACCGCCGCCAGCAGAAGGCTGCAAAGGCGGAAAGCAGTGCGGCCCGCCCCAAACCGGCGCCGTCTAAAAACAAATTCAACAACTTCCACCAGCGTACCTATAATGTGGACGAACTGGAGAAGCAATTACTGAAATAATAGTAAGCCCTTTTTGTAAGGAGGCCCCTGTGTCACTGAATAATTCCCAATACGACGCGCTTATGCGCGCATACAATGAGAAACAACTGGATCACAAGCATGAGCAGGATGAACACATCCGGCAGGCTTACCATGAGATCCCCCGTCTCCAGGAGATCGATGGTGAGATCGCAGCACTGAGCCTGAAAAAAGCCAGGGCGCTCCTGCTCCCCTCACCCGGGGATGACTTTGACCTCTCCGCCGCTATCGCCGGACTTTCCGAGGAACGGACTGCACTTCTGCAGATACACGGCTACCCGCCTGACTATCTGGAGCTTAAGTATGACTGCCCCTACTGTAAGGATACCGGCTATGTGGAGAATCAAAAATGTTCCTGTTTTAAGAAAGCTGCCGTAGATTTGCTGTATACACAGTCCAATATCAGGGAAATACTTGAAACAGAGAACTTTGAAAACTTTTCATTTGAATATTATCCTTCGGATATCATAAATCCTGCCACGGGCCTCAGTGCACTGGAGACGGCCCAAGATGCAGTGGACAAGGCCTGGGATTTTATTGACAGCTTTCAGGAGCATCCCTGCGGCCTGTTCTTTTACGGTGATACAGGCGTGGGTAAGACCTACCTCTCCCACTGTATAGCAAAAGAACTGATCGACAGGGCATACTTTGTACTGTATTTTACATCCTTTGATCTCTTCGATCTGCTGGCGAAGAATACCTTCCAGAAGGATGCAGCCGCTTCTGATGTAGCCGGGTTCATCTATGACTGTGACCTGCTCATCATTGACGATCTGGGAACTGAGCTGACTAACAATTTTGTGGCGAGCCAGCTATTCTGCTGTATCAACGAACGCATTATGAACCATAAATCTACAATCATTTCCACCAACCTGGCCATGGATGACTTTCTGGAGACCTATTCCGAGCGTATCTTCTCCAGAATTTCCAGCAATTACACCATGTTAAAGCTGATCGGAAATGATATAAGAATACAAAAAAAACTTTTAGGAGGAAAGTAAAACATGTCACCAAAAGATGCAACTCCCTTAGATTCCCTTCCCGTAGGCCGCCTTGGCATCATACCGCTGAAGAGCTGTGAAAAGCTGGGATCCAGAGTCGATGACTACATTGTAAAATGGCGCAGGGACCGTGAACATCAGGAGAAAAACAACCTGGAATTTGATGGTTATGAACGGGATTCCTACCTGGTCAAAGCGCAGACCCCCCGCTTTGGGACAGGTGAGGCAAAGGGTATTCTAGGCGAGTCCGTTCGTGGCGATGACATCTATGTCATGGTGGATGTGTGCAACCACAGCCTTACCTATTCCCTCTGCGGCCACACAAACCACATGTCACCGGATGACCATTTTCAGGACCTCAAGCGTGTCATCGCCGCCATCGGCGGAAAGGCCAGACGTATCAATGTCATTATGCCATTCCTCTATGAGAGCCGTCAGCACAAGCGTTCCGGCAGAGAATCCCTGGACTGCGCCATTGCACTGCAGGAATTAGTGAACATGGGTGTGGACAATATCATTACCTTTGACGCCCACGACCCTCGTGTGCAGAATTCCATCCCTCTGCACGGTTTCGAGACCGTACAGCCGTCCTACCAGTTCATCAAAGGACTGTTCAAGGCAGAGCCGGAGCTTGAGATCACCAATGACAATACCATGGTCATCAGCCCGGATGCAGGCGGTACGGGACGTGCCATCTATCTGGCCAATGTACTTGGTGTGGATATGGGTATGTTCTACAAACGCCGGGACTACTCCACCATCATCGACGGCCGCAATCCTATCGTTGCACATGAGTTTTTGGGCACGGATGTTGCAGGCAAGAATATGATCATAATTGATGACATGATATCCTCCGGCGACAGTATGCTGGAAGTCGCCGCACTTCTGAAGAGTAAAGGGGCAGGCAAGATCTTCATGTGCTCCACCTTCGGGCTTTTCACAAACGGCATGGAAAAATTCGACAAGGCTTTCGAGAGAGGTGAATTTGACAGGCTGCTCACTACCAACCTGATATATCAGCCTGATGAACTTCTCCGCAAAGAATATTATGTAAACTGTGATATGAGCAAATACATTGCTCTGCTTATTGATACTCTGAACCACGATGCCTCTATCAGCAAACTGCTGAATCCCGTGGAGAGGATCAATAAACTGATGGTAAAGCATAAAAAACAACTGGAAAATAAAGAATCATAAAACAAAAAAATTTAATAATAATAATTAGACAAAACAGGGATGGCGCCGCAAAATGCGGTTTCCATCCCTGTTATATCTTCACCCTTTGACTGCTCCTACTATCAAACTCTTCTGAACTTCCTTTGACAGCAGAACATATAGAAAAATCGTTGGAAATGTGGCCAGTACCAGGGCCGCTCCAATAGGCCCCCATTTGGTATTATACTGTCCTGCCAGTGTCTGTATACCCGCTGTCAGTGTCTTAAACTCTGTGGAATTCACAAAAGTTGTGGCAAACATCAATTCATTCCATGTATTCATAAAAGTAAAGATGCTGGCTGTAGCCACAGCGGGTTTCATAAGCGGAAAAATGATCCTGACCACCATCTGATAGATACTGCATCCGTCTATACATGCTGATTCCTCCAATTCTCCCGGTATTCCTGATATAAATCCAGAAAAGATCAATATGGTCATGGGTACAGCGAAGGCTGTATACGGCAGGATCAGGGATACATATCCCCCCAGAAGATGAAAGTTTTTCAGCATCAGCATCACAGGAAGCAGTGCGGCATGCATGGGAATCATCAGCCCAAGCATAAGTATCGCATACACAGTCTTACTCATCTTCCATTTCATTCTATTTAAGGCATAGGATGCGAAAAGGGAGACTATACTGGTGATCAAAATACTGGCACCCACAACGATCACACTGTTAAAGAAAAATCTTCCGATATTTGCACCCACTATTGCCACCCGATAGTTTTCCCATATGAACTCCTTGGGCAGTCCTATGACATTCGCCCCAAAGATTTCCTCATTGCTCTTCAGCGAAAACGCGAACAGCCAGTATAGAGGAAAGAGCTGGATCAGCGCCCACACAGTCAGCAGTATCCGGATCAGGGGCTTACTTTGTCTTATCTTTTTCACCTGTTATCCCTCCTCTACCTTGAAAAGCTTTTGCACCCCGATATACAGAAGGAAACATATAAGTACAATGATAACTGCCATGGCGCTTCCATAGCCGTATTGGTTCCTTTTGAAAATGGTCCATACCATCAACGTTGTCGGCACTTCACTTGCATGGGCAGGACCGCCCTCTGTCAGAACATAGACCATATCAAAGGTCTTGAATGAACCTACCAAAGAAAAGATAATACAGGTTCGTATCATAGGCTTGACAAGCGGGATTGTCACGCAGAACGCTGTCTTGATCCTGGATGCACCATCTATTTTGGCGGCATCAAAAATATCTGCGGACACAGATTTTATGGAGGAATAGAACAACAGCATATAATATCCAATGTACTGCCAGATAATAGGTACTATAACTGCCCCCAGAACTGTCTCCTTGTCCCCAAGCCATGCTCTTGTAAGCCCCTCCAGTCCCATCCCCCTTAAAAGGGTATTCAGCAACCCGTAATCCGGATGATATATCTTCCCCCAGAGCTGTCCGATCGCCACGCCGGAGATGATGACGGGAATAAAGAAAATGGTGATATACGCCCGTTCTCCTTTTATGCCCCCTGACAGCAGCAGTGCAAATGCCATGCCGGCGGGGAGCTGGATCAAAAGTGAGAGGACGGCAATGATCATACTGTTCCGCAGAGCCAGCAAGAATTTATCGCTCTGGTCCGTAAACAGCCTTACATAATTGGCAAGCCCTACAAATTCCTGTTTTCCCATGCCATCCCACTCCAACAGGCTGTAATATCCTGACAGGAACACCGGCGCAGCTACGATCATCAGGAAAAGTATCACCACGGGCAGCATAAACAGGAAAATAGCCTGTTTATTCTTCAGCAACCGGTTCATATAACCCCTCCATTCAGTTAATTCAGGGTATCCATCTTCTCACAGAATTCCTCGGCAGAGATATCTCCCATGGATAAGTCGATCAGAGCATAGAGGTAATCCTGAGCTGCACTGCCCTCAAAGAAAGTATCCCACCACGCAATATATCCGGTAGCGTTCTGGGCATCCTCCGCGATTGTTTTGAACAGCGGGTCTATCTTACTCTCATCAACCTGGTCTTTTACATCCCAAACGGGCATATCAAGGCTTGCCTGATAGGATTTCAGTGACATTTTGTAGGAAATTTTCTGAAGCACTTCAAATGCTTTTTCCGGATATTTTGTTTCCTTATTAATGACAAAACCGTCTGACGCTCCGCCCACATACTCTGTCACAGTACCCTTTCCATCCTCCATAACAGGAAACGGTATGGTGATCACATCATCCTTTACAGTTGAAGATTCACCGTTAATGAAGCCGCAGGACCAGGAACCATTATAAAACATAGCTGCTTTGCCAAGGGTAAAATCCGCAAGCGCCTCATCATTACTAATAGCCACTGCATTTTCTGTGAAGGCACCAGCTTTTGACATCTCCTCGAATTTCTTTGCTGCATTTTCAAAATCAGGATCTGTAAAAGTGCTCTCTTGGGAAAGGATCTTTGTTACATTCTCAATTCCGCATGCGCGGACTCCCATCATATCAAACACCTTACCGATTGCCCACCTGTCTTTTGCTCCCAAAGCGATAGGTGTCACACCATTTTCCCTCAATGTTTTGCAGGCTTCCAGTAATTCCGAATAGGTTGTGGGAATCTCCACATTGCTCTCTTCCATGATCTTCTTATTGATGAAGAGATGACAGGTTGACATCTTGGTCGGAAGTCCGTAAAGCTTTTCATCAAAAGTAAAGTAATCTAGAACACCCGGAAGAAGCTGCCCCTTAATATCCTCTGTCATATACTCATCAATCTGAAGTACCTTATCTGCCTCCACAAAGGGCTTGGTAAAGCCGCCACCCCATGTACCGTAAATATCAGGTGCCTCATTGGCTGCCACGGCTGCCTTTATCTTTGTCTTGTATGCCTCATTTTCCGCGTAGTCAAGCTGTATATCCAGTGTGGGATCCTCCTCCATGATCTCCTTGATGGATTCCTGGAAAGCGACTGCTGACTTATCATCCGGATTCGTTCCATACAGAGACCAGATTGTAAGCTGTACCTTTTCCCCTTTATCCTGACTCTCCTCCCGGCCGGCCGCGGTACCGGAATCCTTTTTCTCCTCTTTACTGTTTTCTCCTCCGCATCCTGCTGCTGCCAGCGCTATGGCTGCTGCTGTGGTAATGCATAATGCCTTTTTCCATCTCTTCTTCATATTTTGTACCTCTCTCATCTCATTTTTAACCGGCCGGGTTTTATAGTCTTATCCTATCATCTGCCCTCCAAAATGTAGAGAGAGAAAATTTACCGAAACAAAGAAAATAATTACTATATGGATTCCTGGTAATCGCGCACGGAAACCCCTGTGATCTTCTTAAAGCACTTAGAAAAATAGTTGGCATCCGGTATGCCCACCAACTCCGCGATTTCGTAAATCTTGTAGTGTTCTTCCTTCAAAAGTTCAATTGCCCTGTCGATCCGGATACGCATTAAATAATTTGAAAAGTTTACCCCCATCTCCTGCTTAAAGAGACGGCATAGAAAGCTTGAGTTTACATAATATTTCTTAGCCATTCCCGCCAATGTTATTTCACTGTCTCTGTAATTATCCTCCAAATCCCTGCACACCTGCCGGATCACATGACTTTCAGGTAATTCTCTTCTACTCCCACAGCCCGCTATAATATACCCTGTAAAATTCAAAAGGTAATTCCGCATCTCCTCCTTTTCCTCCATTCGTATTACATATTTAAAGGGCACACTGCTGGTCTTAAAGAACTGGGATATATCAAAACCATAGTCACAGACAAGGCGCATTAACCGGGTGATACAATTTACCGTATCCATTCTCGCTGCATTGATCTCCAGTGCAGAATCTCCCTGATAGCATTTAAACATGCTGTTTATATAGCCATATGCCTGTTCCTCCTTCCCTGCCTTCACAGCTTTACAGATTTCCTCCATACACTCATCTACCCTCTCCTGATACTCCTGCTGTGCCTTCAGAAGATTTCTCTTTTCCAAAATACTGTCCCTTACTTTACACACGCTCTGCCTTAGAGCATCTCTTCTGACAGGCTTTACGATATAATCAGCCACTCCCATACGGATGCCTTCCCTGGCATATTCAAATATCTCATATGCAGTCAGCATAATGATCTTAATGTCCGGATACTCCTCAGCCACACGGCGGGACAACTCCAAGCCATCCATAAAAGGCATCTTAATATCTGTGATGAGCATATCCACTTCGTTCTCCCCCAATAAGTCCAGGGCTTCCTGTCCGCTGTCCGCCTCCTGAACAATCTCACATCCAACCGCCGCCCAATCCAGACATATCCTCAGCAGACTGCGTGTATTCTCCTCGTCATCCACGATCATAACCTTTATCTTTTGCTCACTCATTTTAAATCCCCCTGATCTTCCCTGCATAACTGCAGCGGCAGCTTAAATGTTATTTTTGTTCCTGATCCCCTGCTGCTCTTTATATCACAGCAGTCCTTATAAGAATAATAGATACGGATCCTTTCCATAGTTCCGCACAGTCCGAAGCTTTTCTCCTGTTTGTCACCAAAATAGAGTTCCTCCACCTTCTCCGGCTCCATCCCCACTCCGGTGTCCTCTACGCTCAAATGCAGCTCCTCCTGGACCCTAAAAACCTTAATGTAAATACTTCCCTTCACTCCCCCCGGCCGTATTCCGTGGTAAAGGGAATTCTCCACAATAGGCTGCAGGATCAATTTCAGCACCTTTTTCCTTTCAAGCCCCGGTTCAATCTCAGCTTTGTGATCAAAGATATCCCCGTATCTCAATTTTTGCAGCTCCAGATAATCCGTCACGATCTTTAACTCCTCCTCCACTGTGACAACCGTGGAACCATGGCTCAGGCTGCCGTGGTAATAGCTCCCCAGATTTTCAATGGCGGTATATGCCCGCTCCTTATCACCGGCCAGTACAAGATATCCGATCGTGTCCAGTGTATTGTACAAAAAATGGGGTTTTATCTGCTCATACAGGACACTAAGCTCATACGTTCTTTTATCCTTCTCTGTCTGGATTCCCCGCTTTATCAGAGAATCTATCTCCTCTATCATTTCATTATAATTATCCTTCAGGATTCCGATTTCATCTTTCCCGGTATCCAGATCCACCTTTTTCAGACTGCCCATTTTTACTTTATTCATGGATTTTATGAGTTTCTGAACCGGATGGGTGATCGAACGCGATATCAGAAAGGAAGCGGCTATAAAGACAACGGAACAGAACACACTCATGATGAGGATCGTGGACTTTGCGGTCTTGCTCTCTGCCTCAACATTTTTCAGTGATGCTGTATTTACTATCTTCCATCCGTATTTCTCCATATTAGAGCCAGAAAAAACACATTCTTCCCCTCTATTCTTCTCTAACACGGAATATATTTCCGTGCTTCCGTCATAATCAAGAATTTCCCCCGGAAGCTCTGTCCGCTCTGTATTGGATATGATAACATTATTATCAGAATCCAGGATCAGAAAGGGGATATTATCATAGGGCTTTGTCTGCCCTCCCAAAAACTGACGTTCCAGAATGTCCAGCACCAGTACACCGATTGGTTCCTGTGTCTCTATATCATTGACGATCCTCACAAGGGATATCACGGACTCTCCCGGGTATTCGTTATAGTAATAAATATTGGCTATGAGCTTGAACCCGCCCTTCAGCTTCTCAACTTCACTGAACCATTCCTGACTGAAGATATCTGCGCCTTCAAAGGTATTTTTCTTATTGTTATTGATTCCGTATCTGTTTTGATAACGGTCATAAATAGTTATGGATTTCGCAACCGGATATATGTCCATATAAGTCATGATCTGTGAAAAGACTTCCTTAGACTGCACGGTATAATTCTCATCCACAGATTTCAGAAAATTCTGTACTGACGGGTTGGCAATAATGATCCTCGATATATTATTCAGGCCATTAACTGTATTTTCAATGGAAGACTCCTGCACAGACAACACCTGCTCCGAGTATTCCCTGGCTTTATTCTTGGACATATTTAATGTGTAGTCGTTATACAGCCAGAAAGAGAACAAGATAAATACTGCCAGCACCATAAAATATATGAGTAATATTTTCATATTTAATTTTAAATTCCTGTATGAAAAACGTTCCGCCCCTCTCATCCTTAACCCTCTCCCATATTTATCCATAAAAACAAAACAGCGTTTGGTGAAGCCCGTAAAAATCACCTTCTGCTCAAGGATGACTCCACACTGTGCAACACAAAACGCTGTTTCCTGCTATTGTTTAATTAGAAATGCCTCATACCCGCCGGAATGATCAATCTCCATATCTGTATATCCATTCTCGTAATGAAATTTTACCGATTCCCGAGACGGCAGTCTCACAACACCCGCAGGGCTATACCCTGTCCTGATCCTGACAAATTTATCCTTTACCATATATTTTTCTTCTACGGTATCCAGCTTCTTTGCTTTGCCTGTCACCACATAATTCAGCATATGAAGGATGAAATCCTGCCCCTGGCGTCTGAGGTTCAGCTCTGTAATGGCAGGCAGATCTGTCTCGATCAACGGCCTATCCAGAAGTCGCCGGATGCACCCCTCTACCAGATCCCTATAGACTGTATAACCGCTGTCCGTATACATACGGAAAACAGGAAATGCCATATAGATGCCTGCTTTTGTCTCCAGAATGGCCGGCTCCCCTTGGCTCTCTCTTTTGGGCGGTGTCTGTCTATGGGAACAAAAATGCTCATATGTACGGGAAAAATACGGATTTATGATCTCTGCCAGCACAGTTCCCTCTCCCATTATCTGCTCCCCGGCTTCATACAGGACATGGTCCGTCTTCGGGACTTTTGGGAATATCCCGCTGTCCCTCATCCTCAAATACCGCACATCGTATTCACTTCTGCCCAAATGCTTCAAGGGCATGCCGGGTATCATGGATCTTCCGTCCTTTAACCCTGATGTACCGGACACAAGAAGCTTTCCTCCCTGTTTTAAAAATGCCTCTATGGTTTCGGCATACTGCCCGTCCAGCTCTGCGTGGTCCGGTAAGATCAGAAGCCTGTAATCTGCAAGGGAATCCTCTTTATTGACAAAATCAAAAGGAATATGCAGTTCTGAGAGTACGCGGTATACTCCCTCCTCGCTCATTCCCCCCAAAGAAGGGTCCTCTGTCCCCGCCCCGGTTGGAATCAGTACGGCAGTCTCTCTGACTTTTTTTGTATCGTACAGCCACGGCTCCATACCTTCTATCTGTTCAAAAACTTTGCCAATCCGTTCATACACCGTAAGATCCAGCTTTCCGCAGGGGTGCATCTGGTCACCCACACATACCCTTGCCCCATTGGCAATCGCCCGGAAGCATTCATACTCCAGGGCATTTTCATGGCGCAGAGATCCAAAATCTCCCCAGGCAGTGTGAAACTTCCCGTTCATCATGCAGATGTCTTTCTCATATTTATTCAGATAATTTGCTGCCACAGGAAAATGCGTATATCCCCACTGTTCACTTGGAAGGGACTCAATATCCAGAAAATCAAAGTATTTTCTTTTTTCAATGGAGGAACAAAGGGTATCAGAACCGTCATCCAGTTCATAGGGAAACGAGTTGAAATATATTTCAAGGTCCCCATCCAGGGATTTTAAATAACGGTAAAACTCCTCACAAAATCGTGTCTCTGATATCTTGTCAAAACGCCGTACATCTGTTGCGTTCTCAGGGTCCAGTCCCAGTGCCTTCATGTCACCGGAACAGGTGGTACATACACATCCCCTGCCCTGTACAATATCGATCCAGAATCCGTCCGGATGATACCTGTCATATACTTCTTTCATTTCTGCCTTTAAGATCTCCCGGTAATCCTTGTTGTTATAGCAGATACATTTCCAGGAATAATAAGAACTGTCAAAAGGTTTTTTGTTCCCCCATATCCCTTCTGCGTTCACCATAAGCCATTCCGGGTGCCGGGCAGCCCAGTCCTCGTTCCATGACACGCAGGTGTAGGCCAGTGCCCGGATCTCATGCTCCCGGCAGGCCTGCATCTGCGCACCGAATAGGTCGAATGTAAGCCCCGGATGCATGGTGCCTATTGCAGTGGGATAATAAAACATTCCATGATGGCATTTTGTAAACAGATTGATGGAATTAACATGGGCCTTTTTTAAGGTATCCGCAAATTCCTCTGCGTCAAACTCTGCCCCGATATCCCCTATCAACGGGGACGTATGAAAATCAAGATGTATCTGCCGAAAGGGAATTCCTTTTTTCTCCATACACTTCTCCTTTGCGTTCATTAGCTTTCGGTATCTTTTCTTGATTATAGAATTGTCATGAAAATAAGTCAATTAGTTCCATTCAATTTAAAAATATGGTAAATTTTTTACTTATATTTGCAATATTTTCCTTCTTTACGGCTGCAGATACACCATGTTATAAGGAATGCCTGCCCTCTTGAGAGCCTCGGCCTCCCTCCTGTTACAGGTAAAAATAATGATCTGCTCCTTCTCTTTGTACAGCCACCGAAGAGTCTCTGTCATGCGCTCTTCATCATACATGGCAAAGACCTCATCCAAAAGCAGCGGCATAGGCTCATCGCCGCAGAAGATATCTCCCACCGCAATGCGCAGCGCCAGATATACCTGTTCTATAGTTCCCTGGCTTGCCATGAAAAGCGGCACATGGCGCGTTTCTGTGAACAGATCGATCTTCAGTTCTTCATCTATCGAAACTTTCTTGTATTTTCCCCTTGTCATGGTACAGAAAATCTCTGAGATACGGTTCTTTAATGCTTCTCCCACAGATTCCTGTGCCGATACAGACAGGCTCTCTATGGTCTCTGCCGCAAGCTCTATACTGCGTATCTCCTCCATCTCTCCATGCTCCGAACTTCCCCGCATCTGCAGCTCTGAAAGCTCCTCCTGCAGATTGGACATCCTGGTCCTTTTTTCCTGAATCTGGGCTGTGAGCAGACGGATACTGGCACCCATCACATTTTTTTCCCCGATATTGCCGGAAGTATGATCCTGGTCAGCCCGTCCGGTATCCTCTGTCTCCTCTTCCGTCCCTGATCTCTTTGACACAGTTTTTGTGTATACGTATACCATGGATAAAACGGCTGCTGTGAGTATGCATGCGGCAGATATGCAGGCGGTTTTCCATCCGGCTGTACAGAAGAGAATTACCCATACAGTAAAATCCACCAGAAGGACAGCCGGGATCACCTTTCGCCAGTTCAGCTTTTCCCCGGCTTTTCTTCTGTCCCGGGCAGACCTTCTAACTTTTTCCCGCTGGGTTTCTTCCCGTTTCCGTTCTTCCTGTTTCCGTTCCTCCTGTTTCTGTTCTTCCAGTCTTTCCTTTTCCCTCTTTTTCTCCTCTAAAAGCTTCTGTTCCAGCTCTTCTGTCTCCTGCTCAAGATAGGCAATTTCAAACTTTATCTTCTTCTCCTCCGCTTCCTGCTGCTGTATCCTCAACTGCATGCGGTTCAGCCATTCTTTCTTTTTTTCCTTCAGAAGCAAAAGTGCCTTGTCCACATTCAGCTTTCCGTCTCCGCTCTCCTGATAGCTGCTCAGATAATTCCTCAGCTCCAAAAGCAGGGCATCCCCGGTACGGCTCTTCATCTGTCCTATGGACACTGTATTTTCATACACTGCCTCGCTTATTCCCCCCAGCAGCATCTCCAAATCGCCGTCCGCTACAGACAATAGCTCCCCGTCACTTTCACAGACCAGCTTTGTCCCTTCTTCCCCTCTTCTGAAATCTCTCTCCAGCCTGAAATCTTTTTCCCCGCAGGAAAAGCGTATTGTACCCTCATACCAGGAAGGATTGTCCCAAGGGGTATATCGGGTATAGGTATCCGTCCTGGATGCCCGTCCCCTCATCTTTTTCAGACCGAATAATATGCACTGAATGAAAGCATGGAGCGTGCTCTTTCCGCTTTCATTTTCCCCGTATATAATATTGATCCCCTCATCCAGCCGGACAGAACGGTTCTGAAATTTCCCAAAATTTTTTAATATTAGTTCCCGAATCACCATAGAGCGCTTATTCCTCCCTTGAAGCCATCAGAGCCTCTATGCCATACGCAAAGGCCTTTTCTTCCCTGGCTGATAGTTCTTCACCGCTAAACCGCTTTACATAGGTCTCTATGAGACTGCCCCTGTATCGGCGCATCAAAGACTCCTTGTCATAGACTGTATGACTCTGATCGATCACTTCACGAACATTTCCAAGCTTCATGATCCGTTCTGTATCAAACTCTATCCCCATTGCGTGTTCGCCCTTTATAAGGATCCGGTACAGATTTTTCCCGCCCTTTTCCTCCATGAGCCTGGCAAGGGCCTGTTCAAGAGAAAACTGTGTGGTACTCTCCTTTACCTTTACGGACAGCAGGATATAAGAGCGGCTGGCTGCCGGAATGAATTCCGTCCTGATTGCCCCATTGACCCAGACGCCTTTTATATAACCGTGAGGCCCCAGATCATTTTTATCTATAGGCTCCAGTGCCCCGGCATAGGCTATTTTATCTTTTACCAGGGTCTCCGGTTTGTGGATATGTCCCAGGGCAACATAAGAAAATCCGGCCTGCTCCAGTACGGATCTGTCAAATGGTATATGTGTTCTGTCTCCCCCATGTGCAAGCAGGATTTCCAACGGCTGACGCCTCTGGGGCCTGATGTGGTGATATAAGGGATCCGTGATTTCTTTTCTGTCATAGCTTATACCGTAAACTGCTGTACCCAAATCCGGGAATTCCACACAGGGTTCCTGATCTCCCCACAGGCAGAACACATTCTCTGCCCAGGGAAACCGCAGATAATAGGATTCCCGTTTCAGATAGTCATGGTTGCCTGCTATGAGCACAACTTTTGTATCCGGTATGGTAGAAAACAGATAATTTACTTCCTTCAATTCTTTCATCAGAGGCTGCCGGTGAAACAAATCCCCTGCAATCAGAAACAGGCCGGCTTTTTCTTCGCCGGCCTGTCTTATCAATCTTCGGAAACTGTCCCATATTTCCTGGCCTCTTTCTTTACTCCAGGGAAAACCCTTGTCAGGTTCTGCGCCCAGATGTATGTCAGCGGCATGAAAAAATTTCATAAGTTCTCCTTTTATGATAAACAGCAGGTCTGTACCTTTCCTGTACAGACCATAAAAAACAAATTATAATTCGCAGTTATTTACAGTTCTCGGGAACGGAAGTACGTCGCGAATGTTCTGCATACCTGTCAGGTACATGACGCAGCGCTCGAATCCCAGACCGAACCCTGAATGGCGGGTGGAACCGTACTTGCGCAGATCCAGATAGAAATCATAGTCCTCCTCATTCAGATCCAACTCTGCCATACGGGCTTTCAGCTTGTCATAGGAATCTTCCCTCTGACTTCCGCCGATGATCTCACCGATTCCGGGAACCAGACAGTCCATAGCTGCTACTGTCTTGTTGTCATCGTTTTGTTTCATATAGAAGGCTTTGATCTCTTTTGGATAGTCTGTGACAAATACAGGGCGTTTGTACACCTGCTCAGTCAGGTAACGCTCATGTTCTGTCTGCAGATCACAGCCCCAGAACACCTTGTACTCAAACTTGTCGTTGACTTTCTCCAGGATCTCAACAGCCTCTGTATAAGTGACATGTCCGAATTCAGAATTCAGCACATGTTTCAGACGATCCAAAAGCCCCTTATCAACAAAAGAATTGAAGAAGGCCATCTCCTCAGGTGCATTCTCCAGCACATACTGGATAATATATTTCAGCATGGATTCAGCCAGAGCCATATTGTCATCCAGGTCTGCAAATGCCATCTCCGGTTCGATCATCCAGAATTCAGCGGCATGGCGTGTGGTGTTGGAATTTTCTGCACGGAAAGTAGGTCCGAAGGTATAAATATTGCGGAATGCCTGGGCAAAGGTCTCACCATTGAGCTGTCCGCTCACGGTCAGGCTGGTCTCTTTCTTGAAGAAGTCCTTGCTGTAGTCCACTTTTCCCTCCGGTGTTCTGGGGAGGTTCTCCATATCTAGCGTTGTAACACGGAACATTTCACCTGCACCCTCACAGTCACTGCCTGTGATCAATGGAGTGTGTACGTAGACAAATCCTCTCTCCTGGAAAAACTGATGAATGGCAAAGGCGATCATGGAACGCACACGGAACACTGCCTGGAAGGTATTGGTCCTGGGGCGAAGGTGGGAAATGGTGCGCAGATATTCCATGGAGTGGCGTTTTTTCTGCAGCGGGTAATCTGCCGCGGAATCCCCTTCCACAGTGATCTCTTCTGCCTGAATCTCAAAAGGCTGCTTTGCCTGGGGTGTTGCAACCAGAGTACCTTTTACAACAATGGCTGCGCCTACATTTAATTTGCTAATATCCTGGAAATTATCCATACTGTCATGGTAAACCACCTGAAGTGTCTCAAAAAAGCTTCCGTCGTGGAGTACAATGAAGCCGAATGTCTTGGAATCACGGACACTTCTTACCCATCCGCCTACAGTCACCTGTTTGTCCAGGTACTGCTCCTTGTCCCTGTAAATTTCTTTTACTGTTGTAAGCTGCATATTTATTCTCCTTTATTCTGCCGGTCCCGGTGTTGATCTTCAAACAAACTTCCGAACCGTTAAAATATCAATTTATAAAAAGCGGAGTGGATTTTTTATCCACTCCACATTAGTATATCTCATTGTTTCCTGCTATGCAAGGGGTATTTGGCACTCTACCACTCCAGATTTCCGCAGTTTTTATACTCTTCCTTTCTGTCAAAAGCACTGATCCCTTTACTGCTGCACAGATAGAACGTGTCACCAATATAGACGCTGCGCACCTCGGACAATTCCATATATCCGTAACCGGAAACGTTCATCCATTTGCTCATACTCTGGTACAGAAGCTTTTGGAAGCCCTGCTCAGGATTGTAAGTAAATACTCCGTAATAGCCCTGCAGGTCATAGGTGGTTTTATCATATACTCCCATTGGAAATCCCAGGATATTCTCCTCCGGGTCAATGAGTATTGTCTTGTAATCCTCCATGGCCTGACAGAACTCCACATTCTTCAGCACCATCTTGTCAATCTCCTTTACCTCCGCCGGATTCGAGATATCGAACATAGAGAGCTTCAATCCCTTCCGTTCCCCTGTATCCGGGTCTGTCTCCCATCCGATTCCCAGGAGCTTATTCTCCCCGTAAAAGTGCAGATATTCGGAAAAACCGGTCACTTTCAGTTCTCCTAGTACCTTGGGATCTGCCGGGTCTGTCAGGTCAACGGAAAACAGCGGGTCCACCTGCCTGTATGTGACAAAGTAACCTGTATTGCCCATAAATCTGGCGGAATAAATCTGCTCCCCTTTTGCCAGGTCTTCCACTTTGCCCAGCATTTTCAGTTTATCATCCAGTACATACAGGCTGTTGCTCATGCTTCCGCCCCACCATCCGTCCTTGTATCTGGTAGCCACAACTCTCAGACAGCCGTCATATTCGTCCATGGAAAATGTATCGTTAATACTCCCGTTCACTTCTCCTGCTGCCCTTGCCTGTATCTCTCCGTCCTTGTAGGAAAACCGCACGATTCTGGTGCGCATCTCCTCACCTGTGTAATCCTCCCCGAAAATATAAATGCTCTCTTTGCTCACATAGCACCTGCCGGATGCCCCGATCAAAGATTTGCTCTCCTGTATCTTATCCGGATCCTTCAGGTTCACGGAGGAGATCACCAGCTGCCCGCTCTCCCTCTGCGGTATAGCCGGATAGAGCACATCCGAACTGTCCAGAAGTTCACTGTTCACGGAAGGCACATAGAGTCTTGGCTCCGCCGCGTCTGTTTCCTCCTTATAGGCCGGATAGAACTGTGAGAGGAGATACACATAATTCCCCACTTTTCTGGTGGAATAATATCCGCCGTCCTGCTCCACAGTACCCTTCAGGGTTATTTTGCTCTTATCTGTAATGTCATATGTGTACAGATGTATAAACTCCCGGCTGTCCACCATGTAGGTCTCATCCCCCTGCCAGCGCAGGCCGGAATCATATCCGCTGGTGACCACGCAGAGTGTATTGCCGTCAACATACATCTCCTGTATGGAATCCGTAAGATCCTCCAGTGAAATCTGGCCTGTCACAGACAAGTCACCTCCGTCTGCCGACACAATGCGCAGAATACCGGAAGGCGTCAGTGTATAAATATAGCTGCCGTCTGTCTTGACTATATCGCCTTCATCCACACCTTCTGTACGGACATTCGTGGATGAATACTCGGATTTCATACCTGCAGTGCCTCCTGATCCACCGGCTGCTGAGTCTTCTGCAGCAGCCATTTCATTGGCTGTCCCATCACTTTTGGCATCAGCGCTGCTTTCAAGCCGCCCCCCGCTGTCCCGGGTATCTGCCTGTATCTTCTGTTCCCATGCCTCCTGGGCTTTTTCTGTCTCTGTATAAATCTGCTCATACAGTTCTTCGTAACTGCTTCCGGATATGTATCCTTCCGCTGAGTTTACTTCCTTCTCTTCCTTATCCGCCGGCTTCTTCCCGGCTTCTGCCTCATCTGCTTTTGCTGTTTCCCCAGACTCCTTCTTCTCCTCTGCACCTGCCTCAGAAGCAGAGGTGTCTTCCGTTCCGGCTTCTCCTGCCGCCTGCTCAGAGGATGTATCCATGGACTGTGCACTCATGGCTTTGTCGTCACTCTTTGTACTAAAGTCCATAAGAGGCATAAAGTTTACTGCGGCGATCACCAGGATCACGCAGGCCGCCGCTGCTGCTGCCTTCCTATAGCGGAAAGCATAATCTGCTGCTGCCACTCTCCACTTCCCGGATTTATTTTTTGATCTTTCCCCTTGTTTCAGCAGATCATCCAGATTGTCCGGATTTAAGCTCTCTGGAATCTTCTCTTTCTCAGCAGACTCTTTGATCCTGTGCATGATTTCCCGGTTTTTATTCTCTTCCTGCATCTGCTTGTCATTGAAATTCTCATCCTTCATATTCTTCGCCTCCCTTCTCACTGTAATATGACTTCCATTTTTTTCAGTGCCCTGTCCAGGCGGGAGCGCACCGTATTATGATTTTTATGTAAGATCGATCCGATCTCTTTACTCTTATATCCTCCGAAAACCTGCATAGCGACAATGAAACGCTCCTCATCACTCAGAGAGAAAAATGCCTCCCGTACCTGCATATCCCGGTCCAGGTCTCCCTGTACACTGCCCTCCTGTTCGTACAACGGCTCTGTTTTCCTGGTATACTCCTTCAGCTTCCTTTTGCACTTATTGGATAAGATCTTAAAGATCCAGCCTTTAAAGGCCTCACAGTCCCTCAGCTTCCCAATAGCCGCATAGGCATCTGCCACTGTCTCCGCCACTGCGTCCTGGGCATCCTCCGGATTCTTTAATACATATAATGCAAAATGGTACAAATCCTGATAAACCTCTTGATATAACTCTCCGAAGGCTTCTTTATTCCCCTGCTTTGCCTCATACGCCAGCTGCTTACAGTCTGTCATGCCGCCACCTCCCTTTCTCTTTCATACATTCCTTCTTATCTGTACGCGGCATCCCTCATACCGGTTGTTGTTACTGCCCGCACTCTCTGCAGAAAGTGCAGTTCTATGAATAGTAACCGCTTGTTCCCTTTTTATTATATAAATATAGTGTTTCCTTTGCATCCTTTTGTTGCATTTAGGGGAAAAATATTTTTTTATTTTCTTTTGCAAAGTTTACTTGACATTTTATGCAAAGCAAGCTATACTAAAATTGCAAAGTTAACTATGCAAAAGTAATTCCATCCGTTTTGCGCACCCCTGCGCTGACAGTACACACGTTATGCATTCCAAACAAAGGAGCTGATACAGAAATTGGAGACCAAGATACGTGAACTGCGGAAAGCCCGCAAACTCTCCCAGGAGGAGCTTGCCTTCGCAGTGGGAACCACAAGACAGACCATCACATCCATCGAGGTGGGCAAATATACCGCCTCCCTGGTCCTGGCCTACAAAATAGCACATTACTTCGGCCTGACCATTGAAGAAGTTTTTGACTTTTCAGATGTGGACGCAGCCAATAAGGAGGAGTAAAGATTATGGAAAAATATAAAAAGACATTAAAAACAAGAATCGTATTGTTAGGACTGATTATATTCTTAAACCTTATCATGTCCTTATTACATTACATTATGGATGGCCGCACCGGAATACCTGCAGATGTGAGACATCTGGCAGATTTTCAGTCAGGCTTTATGCTTGGTCTGGCCATTGTGTCTCTGTTTATGCTCATGAAGTACCGTAAGCTTCTCAGGGATGAACGGGGCCTGAGAGAATCCTTCAACAAGGAAACAGATGAACGGATGATCCTGATACGCTCCAAAGCCGGAATGCCGGCGCTGCTCATCACTTCTGTGATCATGATCTTTGCAGGTATTATTGCGGGTTACTTCAATATTATTATTTTTTACACCCTTTTAGCCGCCGGGATATGTCAGCTTCTTCTGGGTACCGGACTTACGTTTTATTACATGCACAAGCTGTGAGGGGAAAGTGAAAGAGGAAGAGTGCAGCCACTCTTCCTCTTTCACTTTCCCCTTTTTATTTATCCATGACCTTTACTGCCTTTACCGACGTACCGTCGGCTATGAAATCCCAGGCAGTCTGTTCCCCTTCTGAATAGTATGCTTTCACCCCGTATTTTTTCAACCTCTTGGCAATCTTTTTGTTCACGGAATCCGGGTTTTCTTCCTCATTCCCCGTTATGATCCCATAGACAGGCATGACGGCCTCCAGAAGAGCTTTTGATGTGGCATCCTTTTCCCCGTGGTGCCCCAGCTTCAGAACATCTGCCCCGCAGTCTCCAAAAGTCTGCAAGAACTGTTTCTCCTCTTTCTTTTCCATGTCTCCTGTCATGAGAAACGATGTATCCTTAAAAGACCACCGGACAACCATAGAGTTATTATTTTCATTTTCCGTGTCCCTGTTTCCGGGGATCCACACCTGTGCTGTGGCTCCTCCAAGGCTGAGAACTTCATCCCCCTGCAGTTTTACCACCTCTGCCCCATACTCTGAAGCTGTCTGTTCCGGGTTTATTTTTTTATATGTGATATCATCTTTTCCTGATAGATAAACTTTTTCTACAGAATACTTTTCCATTATCAGCTCAAGCCCTCCTGCGTGGTCCTTATGTCCATGAGAGAGGAAAACCCCATCCAGACGCTCCACCTTCTTTATGTCCAGGAGCCGTTCCACCATCGGATAATCTTCCTCTTTTCCCGTATCCCACATATAGTATCCGCCGTCCGGTACCTGGATCAAAAATGCGTCCCCTTTGCCGATGTTGATAAAGGACAGCACCATATTTCCCTTTAGATTTTCCTGCTTTCCCTGTCCCGTCTCCCCACAGCCCGCAGTGAGAAACAGGACTGCCAAAACTGCGGCCAAAACCAGGATTTTTCTCTTTTTCATCTGCATCCTTCCTATCCCCCTCTGTTTTTCCTCCGCCCACTTTCAACAGCGCGGCAGATGTGAAAACTGGCAGCGCCAATATAGACCCCATGCCGACAGCAAAATTGGCAGAAAGGGATATGGAACACCTGCTCCGAACATTAAAAGTCCTGACCAGATATTCCATATCCCTTGTCTTAATACCGTCTTTTTTCTATTTAAGGTTCTCCGGATTCAGCGCTTCCAGTTCAGGGACCACAAAGCGCCCGTCCTTCCGTATGAGCACATCATCAAAATAAATCTCCCCGCCGCCGTACTCCGGTCTCTGGATCAGCACTAAATCCCAGTGGATAGCTGAGACATTGCCGTTCCACGCGTCATCATAACAGCTTCCCGGTGTAAAATGAATGGAACCCTGGATCTTCTCGTCAAACAGGATATCCTTCATTGGATGCAGGATAAACGGATTCATCCCTATGGCAAACTCTCCCACATACCGGGCACCCTCATCCATATCAAAAATCCCATTGATCCTCTCTGTGTCGTTGGCCTCTGCCTTTATGATCTTTCCGTTCTCAAAGGTGAGGGTTACATTCTCAAATACAAACCCCTGATAAGAGGACGCCGCATTGTAGCGAATCGTTCCATTGACAGAATCCCGGACAGGTGCTGTAAATACCTCGCCGTCGGGAATGTTGCTCTGACCGCTGCACGGGATCACAGGTATATCCTTGATGGAAAAAGTCAGTTCCGTACCGGGAGCCGTGATCCGCACCCGGTCTGTACGCTGCATGTACTCCACCAGTCCCTCCATGGCTTTTCCCATCTTTCGGTAATCCAGGGTGCACACATCGAAATAAAAGTCCTCAAAGGCTTCCGTACTGGTGCCGGATAACTGTGCCATGGCATCATTCGGATAACGGAGAACAACCCATCTGGTTTTAGCCACCCTCACTTCATGGTGCACCGGGGTATTATAGTATTTGTCATAGACAGCCATATTTTCCGCGGGAACATCAGACAACTCCGTAATGTTGTCTGCTCCCCGCACACCAATATAGCAGTCCATAGCCTCCATCTCTTCCCTGTCCACCTTTGCCATAAGCTCAATCTGCTCTTTGGTACAGTGGAGCAGCATCTCTCTCTGAACCTTGGGGTCTGTAAAATGCGGAAAAGGAGTCCCTCCTGCCCGGTACACTTCCCGGATAATCTGCTTTGCCAGCTCTGTAGTTGTATATCCTGTATAATGGATATAGACCTTTTCTCCCGCCTGCACACCGCAGGAATCATTTACAAGTCCATAAGCCAGTTTCTTGATTCTCTCATCCATAAATCATCCTGCCTTCCCGTAAGGATACAATAAAGAGCACGCCAAATCCCTACGTTTTTTATAACTGCCGCTTACTCCGGCAGTGTCTCTATATAACTGATGAATCTGTTTCCTGCTGCCTCAAATTCCCTGGTGCTGTCACCCAGTCCTTTATACTTTGTCTCTCCGGTTGCCGGATCATACAGCAGCGTATTATAACCGTCATATCCAACTATGACCCGGTTGTCATTTTCTCCCAGTGACACGATGACCGGTCTCTGGGCACTTACCTGATAGAGTACCTGTTCCAGCGTGCATCCTGTCAGATCCAGTACAGTCCCGGCGTCACCAAGACTTTCCTGCAGAGCCGCCGTATCAAGGGAGGCTGAACGGAATCCTTCCGGTATGTCATCCAGATTCAGGGTTACCTTTGTCTTCTGGTTTCCTCTCTCCCACACATACTGCTGGGAACGGTTCAGAACAACGCCCATCATGTCATCTGCTGCCCGGATAGCCTGTGCCGGAGTGCTGAAGATATCGGCCAGTCCTCCTTTTGCATAGACATAATAGCCATCCTGAGCCTTCTCCTTCAAGTCCATGTTCAGAACAGTGTCGTTCTTATTTACCATGAGCTTTGTCTCCATCCTGAGCGGATTCTTATTCCTGCTGTCCTCGGAAAATATCAGCCTTGTGATATTTGCCTGGCGCACAGTTGTGGTGGTGGCAATGGAGATAACTTCATCTTCCGCATTCTTCACATTGTTCATAATGTGCTCGCTGGGTATATCAGTATACTGGTCAACATTCCACTGGGCCTGCTTCAGTTCCAGAAGTCCCTGCTGGATATCCACATCCATGATGTAAACTCCATCCTGCATATAGTCTTTCACGAGCTTGCCTGAAAAATTCTGGATCTTCACTTCATGCATGGCATAGCGCAGACTTCCGGTGGCATCTACCACAATGTCTCCGTCCCGGGCGGTACCGTAGACCAGATCCTCATTGATAAATCCAAAGGCTCTTATCTTTGTCCCCTCATCTGCCGCAATGCTTTTCTGCTCCCCGGTCTCCAAATCCATAAAGGTGATATGAGTAGTCTGAAGAGGGTCCATCTCCTCCATCCACGCCACATGACGGTTGGTATTGGACGCCACAAAACAGTCCTTCGCGATATCTTCTTTCACGATCTGATAGGTCTTATCCTGCATATTGATTTGATACAGGCTGCCGTCAAGCATGAGATACAGCAGTTCATCTGTGCTCACATAAGAAAGGATTTCCACATCCCGCTTCATAAATTCATAAGATTTGGTAGTTGGAAGGAAAAACTTTTCTTCCAGCACGTTCTGTTCACTGTAATAGTGATATACACACGTTCCTGTATAGCCCTCATGCTCTCCCCTGTTCATATATCCGTAGAACACAAAGTCCATATCACCATTTTCCTCCACTCTCACGATCTTGAAATCATGCATGGAGTAATCATATCTGTCATCTGTATCCCGGCCTTCCCTGAAGCTGAAAACCTGGGTCATCTTATTGGTGCTGATATTGTATGACCACAAGTCCCCTTGCTGCACAAAAGCCAGAACATTTCCGGCCTGGCTGGTCACAAACTGGACAGACTTTGACGTGACGCCCAGATTGATCTTGCCTGAGGCCACAGACACCTCGTTTCCTGTAAAGATCTGCTTTGCAGACCGGTTAAAATCCAGAAGCATGACTCTGGTATCCCCATACCGCATACGGTAAAATTCATCCACCTGATAGTATTCCTCATATCCCTCCTCATCCTTTGCTGTGATGTAGTAGGTTAAGGTCAGGCTTCCTGTTGTCTCGTTGATGTCCTTGATGGTGGGTACACCTTTTCTGCTGATAACAGGGGCAAGACTTCCCCATGTGACCATATCCGCGCTTGAATGGATATTTACATTGGTAAAGCTGTTGTTCACTGCGGTTTCGTCTGACTCCAGATAGGTCCTCAGCTCACCAGTATTGTCCTTGCTGAATGTCTTGGAGGAAAAGCTCTGTACAAACTCCAGGTATTTGTCAGCGTTCAGGCCTGTCCGCTGGATCACCCTTGTATAATAATGCCAGGAACCCTTGTCCGTGTTCAGGGTGAAGACCAGGGAATACTCCTGATTCATCAGAATGGATTTTTCCAGTGTAAAGGATGCGGTCTTGGCACTGCCGTTCTCTTCAAAATTTTTTATTTTGGCGTTTTCCACCACCTTGCTGCCGTCTGAGGTTCTGACCTCATAGACAAGGCTTTTTATCTTATGGTCATATGGCAGGATGCTGACAGTCATTTTCTTATCTGTTCCCACAGGGGTCAGGCTGTCCCTCATAAAATCCACCTGCATCTCCTGCGCATAACCGTACATACGGTTCATCTCCTGGTCTCCGTACATCATGGAAAGTACAGGAAGGGTTGCCTCCTCCATATCCATTTTGTTATCTGTTGTCTCTTTATTCATAAAACTGGAGAACCCTATCACACCCAGGATAAATATGAGCAGCAGGACTCCCAGCTTTGTCAATACCTTTTTCATCTATCGTTCCCTTCTAAGTAACCGTTCAGCCAGGTCTGCGCATTTACTGCGCTGACCGTATGAACAGGTAGTGCCAACAGGCATCCGGTCCATCGCGAAGCGATATTTAATGGCCGGATGAGTAACAGTTCAGCCTGTCTGAACTGTTACTCTTCTAAGAACAACAGTGATGCAAGCGTAGGATGTGCGTGAAACTCCTCTGTGCATTTTTCCCATGCCTGTCTCTGCTGTCTGCTGACTGTTTTATTTTCATTTTTCACTGCTCGTATGAGCAGATTCTTGGGTGTATGCTCCACATCAATAAACTCCAGGATCTGCGTGTCGTATCCTGCACTCTCCAGCATCTGTGCCCTGAGTCCGTCTGTGAGGATAGCCGCGAAGCGCTCCTTTAATATGCCGTATCCAAGCACAGGGGCCAGGATGTCATTTGCGATCTGCCGGTTCAGCTCATGCTGGCAGCACGGCACAGACAGGATCACAGACGCTCCCCACTTTACTGCTTTTGCCAGGGCATGATCTGTGGCTGTATCACAGGCATGAAGCGTCACCACCATATCCACATGGCTGCACCCTTCATAGGATGCGATATCTCCCTGATAAAAATGCAGTTTTTCGTAATGATATTTTTCTGCAAGACGGCTGCATGTCTCGATGACATCAGCCTTCAGATCCAGACCGATCACCTGGATATCATAACCTTTCAGCTCATGCAGATAGTGATACATTGCAAATGTAAGGTAGGATTTGCCGCACCCAAAATCAATGATATTCACCTCTCTGTCTTTTGGAAGCCTGGGGAGAATATCCTCAATAAACTCCAAAAAGCGGTTGAGCTGCTTAAATTTATCATAACGGGCATTCTTGATCCTGCCCGCTTCATTCATAATTCCCAAATCTATCAGATAGGGCACCGGCACACCTTCCTGCAGCAGATATTTCTTCTGCCGATTGTGGGTCAGCATGGGAACAAAATCCTCCCTGCCCTGTGTTTTCTTAGTCTTAATTGTAAGTCTGCCCTTTTTACTGGCAAGAACTGTACCCTGAATGCCCTTTGCCTCCAGTTGAAGCTGGCGGAAATCCTGCTGCATCCAGTTGTCTGTGAGACAGAGCACTTCCTCTCTTTCATGGTTTTCATGAAGCTCTTTCTGTCCCACAGTCCTTGTAACCTGATACATGACCCGGCCCTTCAGCAATAAAGGGCGTATCTGTATTTTAGACGGCCCCTCTTTTTTACGGGGGCCGCTGATAATGATCCTGATCAAATCTTCATTTATATATAAATCCAGAAATTTTTCCAGTTCTGTCATTTTTTCTCTCCTAAAACAGTATGCTGATATCAGCATCATGTAACTGTTTAGTACTTTCACAGCTACAGTATCATATCTATTGTAAAAGTTTTATGACAAAACCGCAAGCCCCAAGTGTAGTTTTATGCTGTTTAATAGTTACTATTCAGCCTTTCAGCTTCATAGCAGCAAAAGCATGCACACAGACTGCAAAAATTGCAGTTTTGTGAACCGAAGCTGACTATAATCTTCTGCAGCGTCTGCGCCTGCATCTGCGTCTGTACACTTCATTAAAGAACAGGACCTCTATCAAATCCTGCAGTGCTTCGTCCGGAAGATTGCCGCATCTTCTGCAGAACCCCGATTCTACGCCCATCCTTCCGCTTTCTCTGCGTATCTGACTGTGAATGGAATCACAGACCTTGCGCATCATGTATTTATCCGGATGTTCATCATACATCCTGCTGCCCTCATAATCCATACGGTCACACGCGTCATCCACAAAGCACTGGATATAAGCCGCATTCTCCGGATAATTGGCACGCAGGCGCCGCATATCCTGCTGCAGCACCCGCTCCTGCCCCAGTATCTCATCCCTGGAGTCAACTCTCTTATCTGCCATAAAAAACCTCACTGATTCTTCTCATAGTCAGTATATGCAGAAAAGCGGTTCCTGTCACTGTCCGGCCGCTGTCCGGGGTGTATAGGGCGGAACCTGTCCGCCTGGCTCCAGAGTGTTTGACACATATAAAAAACCGTCCTCATCGTCCGCCCTGCGCACGGTGACATGGTGGGTGAAGAGTTTATCACTTCTTAGCTGTGGGCTGACCACATCAACCGTCATGGTTATGGTGCCATCCCCGTTATCCCTGGCGTCCACCACTTCAGGATCCATCTCCGTCCAGACCGCGCTGTTGCTCCCTGCTATCTGAGTCCAGGGGTATGTGTCTGTTTGGCTGTTGTAGCCTGCCTGCTGCCTTAATTGTTCCAAAGGAATACTGAAATATTTTTCGATCAAATCTTCAAATTCACTGCCGCCAATCCCATTCGGATACCGGGAGCTGTCCGGCAGGCTTCCCTGGTCGATCCTATAGAGAAAATCATAAAGATCGTTAAAGTTCACCTGTTGGAAATTCTCCTCATCCCATTCCACCAGGAACAGGTTATTTGCCTCATATCCGATAGGTTCTATATACTCCTCACACATTTTGCGCAGTTCCTCATCCAGGGGCAGCACCCTTATGGCATCCGTTCCGTCAGCCTCCATCCCATCCGGAATAAATCTCTCAAAGAACAGATAGCCTTTCTTTGTGTATTCCCATTTCCATGCCTTGTACCTCACCATATCCGTCACATAAGGCTCCTGCTTTTTATTCCAGTCCAGGATCGTGACGGTGACAGTCACCGCACCTGTATTGTCCGACGTAAAATCGGTCTTATCCATCCCCCCGTCATCATGGATCCTGTATACGGTAATAGCAGCCTGCTCTTTTTGCTCCTGACTTGCCAGAAACTTTTCTACCAGTTGATAATTCTCCATGTTCTCCCTGTTCCTTTTATCCAGGGCCGCGTAGCCCTGACTCCCCATCTTCTTCACCAACGCAGCCACCGTATCCATGGACAGAACATCCCCTTTGCTGCTGTTTTTTTTGGCCTGTAAAAGCAGGTCCTTATAGCTTTTGGCAGCCTGTACAGCAGCCTCAGAGAGGACTTGTGCTTCGTCGGCAGGAATCTTCATCTCATAGTAACTGTTTTCCTCCTCTGCCGCCTCCTGTTCCTCAGGCTCCGCTGTGTCCGCACTGACTGTCACGTCCGCCTTCTGCTTTGCCGTATCCCGGCATCCTCCAAGGATCAGGCTCACTGCTGTCACACACATCACAACCCCTTTTAATCTCACACCACATCACTCCTTTGCCAGCATTTCATCCAACAGTGCTTTGTCCAGATCCACTACATAACCGCTTCCTCCGCGGTCTTTCACATCTTCCACCATATTGAGCATAAGGAAACTGTCTGTCTTCTCTCCATCCGTATTGAATACGGCAAACCATCCAAGCTCTGTCCCGTTTTGATCGTCCTGGGATGACTTGATCTCCGCAGTACCTGTCTTGCCTGCCAGCTCTGCTCCTTCTGTGTAAGCGCCGTGGCCGGTTCCATTTTCATCCGCAATGACTGCTGTCAAATCCTCTTTTATCACAGCGGCAGCTTCCTTGGAGAACGCGCCTGCTATCCAGTATTCGGCTCTCCTGTTGTCCTTTATCTCCAGATATGGCTTTATCATATTTCCTTCATTGACAAATGCAGAATAGATGCATGCCAGATGGAGGGGATTCACCAGGATCTGCCCCTGGCCATAGCCGCTGTCCGCAAGCTGGATCTCTGAGGATATTCCGTCCTCGTTGGAATACTGGGATTTGCTCATCCCGATCTCAAAGGGGATATCCTGCCCGAATCCCAGTTTTTTCAACTGCTCTGACAGTGTATCCGCCCCAATCTTCAGCGCCGCCTTTGCAAAATATATATTGTCTGAATAGATAAGGGCATTCCGCAGAACAGCCTCATCCCCGTATTCATGCAGAGTGGTGATCTGGTAATCGCCCCAGCTCTCATCCTTTTGCCAGGAAAGCCCGCTGGCTCCCAGGTTCTCGTCCGCGGAAAGGGTTCCTGTCGTAAGGCCCACAGCACCGGTGACCGGCTTGAAGGCAGAGCCGGGAACCCAGCTTTCCCTTGTTCTGTTGTACAGGGGTTTATTCTCATCATTGTTCAAAGAATCCCACTTTTCCTGAGACATTCCCAGCACAAAATCCATGCCGTTGAAGGTCGGTGTGGAAACCATTGCCAGCACCTCCCCGGTCTTAGGGTTCATCACAATGGAACTGCTCTTGTCATTCTTATACTGTTCATACACACTCTGCTGAAGATGTGCATCAATGGTCAGTGTGATGTTCTCTCCGTCCTTGGGAGATGCGGAGGCAAGCGCCTCCTTCTCGTTGCCCTCTGAGTCCACAATGGATATCTTATAGCCCTTCTGCGCTTTCAGCCTGTCTTCGTACAGTTTCTCAAGACCACTTTTCCCCAGAATGCTTTGTTCATCATATCCCTTGTCTCTTAATTCCTCCAGCTCTTCCGCATTGATCTCCTGCACATAGCCCAGAAGATGTGAGGTACATTCCCCATAGGGATAAACCCTGCTCTCTGCGTCAGAGATCATCACACCAGGAAGTTCCAGCAGCTTATCCTTCAGAGCAGCCTCCCCGTCTCCCACGGGGGTCTCCAACTGGGCATTTGTCATCTTCTTCACCGGCACGAAGGAATCATCCTTCACCCAGGAGGCATCCAGCTTATCGGAAATACTGCCGGCACTGGTTCCCAGAAGCGCCGCCATAGCTTCCAGCTCATCCTGAGGCTGAACCGCCATCCTGCCGGGTACAAGTCCTATATTCGCCACAGTCCCCTGTCCCGCCAGAAGTTCACCGTTCCTGTCATAGATTTCTCCCCGCTTTGCGTCTATGCTGACAACACTCACCTTATCTGAGGCTTTGAGTCCGGGAAATATCATGGAATCACTCCACTTTATACACCACTTTCCCCCCTCTTTCTCAAAAAAGGTGTCATTGTCATAGGAAATTTCCCCTGCCACGGTATCCATGGTAACTTTATAGGATATGGGCTGGCTTTTCTCCTGATTCTCAGAAATATTAAGGCGGATATTATCAGCTTCTATGCCCTCATAAATCTTCTGGTTCCTTACAACAAAATCTTCGGCACTCACTGTATTCCTGCTGGCCTCATCCAGCAAAGCGTACATCTTGTCATATCTTCCCTTCTCAATATATCCCATGTACTCCTTCAATACATCCTCGCGCTTCTCCTCAAACTTTGCCTTGTACAGAAATACTCCCGCCGCACAGACGGCAATTGCCGCCATGGCTCCTATCACTGCAGCTATTCTCTTTCGCTTCATAAAATAACCTCCTTATTCAGAATACACTCCCTATACAAAAATCCTACAAACGTAAGATATAGTTTTACCCAATATATTACACCTGTAGGACTTATTGTCAAGTATTTTCTTTATTCAGTTTTTTCTCCCTCGTCTCCGGTGCTCTGCGCATCCGGGGCCACATCTGTCACTTTTGCTGTCTCCTGAAGGATTTCGCAGGCTTTGCTCCAGAGTACATTGGCCTTCACCATTGTCTCGTCGCTGTACGCGCTCTCAAGAGCCGCCGCATCCTTAAATCCGTAGTCCGCTGCAAACTTCTCAAGCTCCGCTTCATAGTCTTTTACAGAGAGCTGTACTTTTTCCGCGTCAAAAATGGCCTGCACGATCAAAGACTGCTGCAGGATATTCTGTGCCATCTGTGTCATGGTCTCCTCTGCCTGTTCTGTGGAAATGCTCTGGGATTCCCAATACTCGTCCAGGGTCATGCCGCTTGGGCTTGCATACTGCTCCTGGATCTTGTTCTTCACATATTCCATGGTCTCGGACATGGGTTTTTCCGGATATTCTGTAATCTCTGAGTTCTCAACTACTTTTTGAAATAAGTCGGATTTGAGCTGGCTCATGTAGTTCAGGTCCGCGTTTTCTTTCAGGGATTTCTTGATCTCTTCTTTATACTCGTCTACTGTTTTGTAGTCTGTGTTGTTCTTTACCCACTCATCCGTCAGCTCCGGCGCTGCTTTGATGGTGTTGATCTTCACCTTAAACTGCACTGCCTTGCCGGCCAGGTCAGGATTGTTGCTGTACGGGTCCGGGAAATTCAGGTCAAGGGTAACCTCCTCCCCTTTGCTCTTGCCGATCAGTCCGCTCTCAAATCCCTCGATAAAGGAATTGGAACCGATCAACAGATCCGCATCTGTGGCGGAACCGCCGTCAAACGCCTCTCCGTCCAGGTATCCTGTGTAATCAATGTTGACTGTGTCGTTCTCCTGTACGGGTCTGTCTTCTGTGATCTCCTCAGCCTTATAGGTGAGCTGCTGGCTGATATAATCCTCCACGTCAGCGTCGCCGATCTCCTGCTTTGTCTCTGTGACCTCCAGGTTCTTATAATCTCCCAGTTTGACATATTTGCTGATATCATCCACATCCACTGCCACCACGTTGCCTTTGCTGTTGGTATCTACTGCTTTATCCTCTGTGGAAGTTTCCGTTTTTTTATCATCGTTCTTGCTGTCGTCACTCTTCTTGTCGCCGCATCCTGCTGCCATCACTGCAATACTGAGTGTCAATAGCGCCATGATCAGTTTTTTCTTCATATACAATTCCTTTCGTCTGTGGTTTCTGGTTTCCGCATAAGGAAGTTATACCACACATGCCCCGAAAAAGGAACCCTTTCTTTCACATTTTTATTGCCTTTTCACAGAAACAATGCTAGAATAATAGTTGCGTTATCAGTCCAGATTTTAGGAGGTCTAACACAAATGGTGTGGAAAGTTCTACTGATTATTTTAATCATTTTAGTAGTCGTTCTTGCCGTTTTATATTTTCTTGGCAAGAGGGCACAGAAAAAGCAGGAAGCACAGCAGGAACAGATGGAAGCAGCAAAGCAGTCCGTCTCCATGCTGGTTATCGATAAAAAGAGGCTTCCCATTAAACAGTCCGGTCTTCCCCAGATGGTAATCGACCAGACACCGAAGCTTATGAGACGTTCCAAGCTCCCTATCGTCAAAGCCAAAATCGGTCCCAGGATCGTTACCCTGGTAGCGGACGAGCAGGTCTTTGAGATCATCCCCGTAAAGAAGGAAGTCAAAGCAGAGGTCAGCGGTATCTATATCACAGGTGTCCGCGGACTGCGAGGTGCTTTGGAAGCTCCTCAGAAGAAGAAAGGCTTCTTCAAGAGAATGCGCCTCAAAGCGGAGAATCTTGCAAAGGGAAACCAAACGGAAAGCAAAGACAAAAAGAAGAAAAAATAAAAAACTGCCGCTCGGGAAAAATCCCGGACGGCTTTTTTATATCTTCACTCTGTTTTTTTATCTGTATCTCTGTTAAACCGGAGGATGTTTTATCGTGATGACGCCAAATGGAAATTTCCTGCGCCCTGGGGCTTTACATTAACACAGATCTGGCAGTCCGCTGTATGTACCTCGTTGATCTCCAGAGCATAGTCAATGAGGATATCAATATTCTCCTCCTGCTCCTTCACGTCAATTTTTGTGGCGGATATTCCCATCTGCATATCTCCGAATGGTGTGGCATAATAGGTCAGATTCTTCTTGGTCTCCTCAAAGACCATGTGTGTGTTGGTGAGTCCTTTTTTCTGCACCTCCACAGAGCCCTTCATGACCTTGATCATATTCTTCGTGATGGTGTCATACCCTTCCTGAACCTCCTCGTAGCAAATGAAATGATGGCCGTTCCTGTAATAATAATCTCCTTTTGCCACCACTTCCACTTCCTCAGGTTTCTCTCCGGCGTCGATCGCCTGCATCCCTTTTACTGTTATCAGCACATCTTTCGTCATATTCAATACTCCTCAATATTAATCTGCTTGGTCATCCTCACATCATAGGGCAGAATGGAACCTGCAAATTCCTGAAAACGTTCCTCCGCGTCACTGACATAGAAGCGGTAAGGAAATTCCTCCTCCTCATGTCCGTCACTCTCGATCCCATGCTCCTTCAACAGCTCCCGGAGCGCCCGGGCAGTCTCATAGGCAGGATTCACCAAAGTAACACCATCTCCCGCGATCTGACGCATCAGGGAACGCAGCAGGGGATAGTGGGTGCAGCCCAGGATCAAAGTGTCCACCCCCTGTTCCAGAAGCGGGTCCAGATAGCGTTTTGCCACCTCCACTGTAACTTCATCCTTTAGCCATCCCTCCTCCACCAACGGGACCAGCAGGGGACAGGCCTGGCCTATTACCTGGATCTGTGGATCATATTCATGTATGATGGCAGGATACAGCTCAGACTTTACAGTACCTCTTGTACCTATGAGGCCGATTTTTTTATTCCTGGTGGTCTGTGCAGCCACCTTTGCTCCCGGCTTCACCACACCGATGATAGGGATATCTATCTCCTCCCGTATGGTTTCCAGCGCCATGGCACTGGCTGTATTACACGCCACCACAATGGCCTTCACGTCCTGGGTCTGCAGGAAACGCACGATCTGACGGGAATATTTCAACACGATATCTTTTGACTTGCTTCCATAGGGCACCCTTGCGGTATCCCCAAAGTATACGATCCTCTCACCGGGCAGGTTGCGCATGATCTCTCTGGCAACGGTAAGTCCGCCCACTCCGGAATCAAAAACACCGATTGGTGCCTGTTTATTCTGGTTCATATGAAAACCCTCTTAAAATTTATATTCTATTTTAACCGTGTTTCCATTTTACCCTCATTGAAGCCAGAATGCAAGCTGCAACCGCTAAAACCACTTAAATCCTATTTTCACCTTATCCCTTTCTTTGGGATCGTTCAGTATTGTAAGAAACTCCTCCTCTGTCAGAACTTCCTTTAAGTCCTCTTTTTTCTCCTCTGAAACTACTCCATGGGACTCATCAATAAAACACAGGCTGGGATAGAGAACACACCACCAGTTATGCCCTTCTGCCTCCCCAATCTTCACGTTCAGGGCTTCATATTCTCCGGCGGGAAAGGTGCAGTCCCCGTAAGTCTTATCAGGAAAATACGTCTTTTCCACAGCGGCTGTGACAGGGTAGTCATACCCTTCCTCTTCGATGGTCTGTCTGGCTGTATCTTCAATCTCATTTAAGTGGGTTAAAACACCTTCCTTGGTGGCTTCCAGGGATCTGTCCTCTCCCAGGACATCCTCCAGATAGTCCACGATCCTTGTCTTTACATGAAGCTTCAGGTTCTGGTCCTCATCTGTATCGCTGTTGGCAACCACGTGCAGGCGGAAAATTTCCTTTGCGATGCCCTGCTGCACCTCATGTTCCAGCCGCTGCTGCGTCTCCTCTTTCTCTCTCTTCAGTGTATGTATGCGCACAGCTCCCAACAGTACCGTGGCCAGAAGTCCGATGATCACAGCGGCAATCCATATATTTCTCTGCATTTTTCGTCTCACAGCAAATCCCTCCGTCTGATTCGGTATTCAGATGCGGAAAGCTGCATATCCCCGCACCTGATCACCGGATTTTTATTACTCATTTCTTTTCTATAGACAGAGTATTGCCGTATCTTTCCAGGCCTATTCCTTTTCCAGCATTATTTTATCTTCCATGGCACTGACCTTTTGGAGAGCGGGGCGCTTCTCCCCGTTATGCCATGCATTGTATAAATCCTGCAGATCTGTCTGCCGGTGTGCCTGGCTGTCCGGCCTGTTCTCCACAATGCCCGTCAGATAATCTCCCAAAGAATCCATCTGCTGACCGTCCATGCTCATCACATCTCCAAGCTGGGTGCATGAGAACACGTAAATGTTGCCCGCTATGGACGGCTTGTCTTCCAGATAGTGGAGCAGGTTTTTATATGCCTCCTCATGGTCCAGAAGACCGTTTCCCAGCAGCAGAACCTTCAGATGACCGGTATCCAGGTAATCCTCCTGGCTGTTCTGAAAATCTTTTTCCGCATCTTCCATGGTCCTGCCCTGATAAAAATCCGCTTTTTCGCCGGCCTTTTGATTCTCCCCGTCCTTGCTCTGTCCTGTCACGCCGGACAAGTCGGGAAGACCGTAGTACACCTGGTATTGGCCGTCCAGATAGTCCACACCCATGGACAACGGGAAACTGCGGTTCTCCAGAGCCACCCCGCAGGCAGACAGGTTCAGGGCCACGATAACAGCCAGCAGCACTGCTTTACTTTTCTTCCTTATCACGATGTTTCCCCCTTCCGTATGCGATCCCTGCCCACAGTGCCAGCAGAATAAACAGCGGCGCATAGATGTTCTGCAGCACTTCGCGGTACCATTCAAGAGAAATACCTGCTTTCTCGCATCCCAATGCGCAAATGAGAATGCCTCCCGCCAGATACGGCGCCCCTTTTTCCATATGGACACGCTTCAGCAGCTCGTGGTTGTAGAAAAAGATACTCCCCACAGCAAAAAAGATACAGAACATAACAGCAGCGATGAAGAAAATATCAACACGCTCCAGAAAATCCCCGGGCAGATCCACCCCTGCCATCATATCAAAAATAGGATAGGACTTCTGTACATAGCCGCCCGCTCCGAATGCCCCCTGCAGAAGTATCAGCACTGTTGACAAAATTCCCAGAAGAAGAAACACCGAGCCGTTCAGTGCCTTGCCCGCATTGCCAGCACGGTCCACATTCCCCAGGGTAAAGGGAAGGAAAAATATCGGCAGGAACGTGCAGAACACTCTGTAACATCCCTGTATAACTCCCTGGACCGACATGTATCCAATCTCTTCCAGATATGCCCCCTTGACTCTGGTAACACACAATAAGAGCATGGCAGCCAGGACAAACAAAATGATGGGAAAGCACAGCTCGGCCATTCGTCCTCTGCGCTCCAGCCCTTGATGGCTTCCCAGATAGCAGACCACAGCAGTGACTGTGATGATCACAAAGGGTTTGCTGCTCTCAATAAAAAAACGGCCTGTGATCCTGCTGGTCACCAACAGCAGAAAAACACCTGTAATGAAGAGATAGGACAGATGCAGCAGGCAGAAAATCTTTCCGGCGTACTTTCCCATATACCGCTCAGGATTGGCATAACAGGGCTTCATACGGATAAAAAATATACTGGCCGCCAGAAATAGTACACCCATCAGAAGCAGGGAGAGTACCCCCTGCCTTCCGTTTAGATAGGAAGTGACGGGAACCGTGACCAGATAAATACCCAGTTGTCCCAGCACCAGTTGTCTGAAGAGCTGTCTGTGGGATATCCGTTGATTGTCAGCGAACATGCTTCTGTCCTCCTTTTGTCTTGAGGCGCACCTGCTGTTCCTTTCTGGCATAGAGCGGCCGCCTGGTCATAAACCTGAGGGGCGCCATGACAATGCCGTCTGACTCTCCTCTGTAGCCCGCATTTCTCTGGGCAGCAAACGGTGTCAGATAGGGGATTCCAAAGCTCTTAAGCCCTG
This sequence comes from Blautia coccoides, assembly GCF_034355335.1. Taxonomy (NCBI): domain Bacteria; kingdom Bacillati; phylum Bacillota; class Clostridia; order Lachnospirales; family Lachnospiraceae; genus Blautia; species Blautia producta. The sequence goes on along the minus strand of NZ_CP136422.1, from coordinate 606,931 downwards.
CCAGATGGCTGATGACCAGATAAAGTCCCAACAACATTCCAAAGACACCCATGGTGCCTCCCAGAAGAATAAAACCGAATTTCAGGAGTCGGAACGGCGCGGTAAACTCTTCGTTTGGAATAGCCAGGGTCGCCAGTGCGGTGACTGCCACCACCACTACTACAATAGGGCTTACCAGATTGGCCTCCACAGCGGCCTGACCGATGATCAAACCGCCCACGATACCAATGGTCCCGCCCAGCGGTCCGGGCGCACGAACGCCTGCCTCACGGATGCTCTCAAATGCCACCTCCATAAAGAAGACTTCCAGTATCCCCGGAAATGGCACTCCTTTTCTGGCCTCCGCAAAGGAGAGGATCAGGTTGGTGGGGAGTACCTGGGTATGGAAATTAGTCACCGCCAGATAAGCACCGGAAAAGAGCATGGCAAATGCAGCCGCTATATACCGAATGATCCTCAGAAAGGTTGCCAGTTCAAAATGGTTGTACTCGTCCTCGCTCACCTGTAGAAAATCATTAAAGGCGGCAGGGAGCAGGATTCCCATGGGAGAATTGTCAACAAGCACCAGGACTCTGCCGTTGAGGATTTCCATGGCGCATTTGTCAGGGCGCTCAGAGGTCTGGAACTGGGGAAATGGAGAGAGCCAGTTTTCCTCAGCCAAATGCTCCACAATGCCGCTGTCCATGACCCCGTCAATCTCAAAATCCTCCAGACGTCTGTCCAGTTCCTCTAAAAGCTCCGGCCGCACCAGCTCCTCCATATAGAGGATCTGTACCAGCGTCTGGCTTCTGACACCCAGAGTCTTTTCTTTGACTTTCAGCTTGGAATTCCTGATCCTCTTACGCACAAGTGCGGAGTTGGTTTTAACCACATCTGAGAATCCTTCCTTGGAGCCGCGCAGCACCTTTTCCCTGGATGCCTCCTGCACACCCATGTTTGGGTAGCCTTTGCTGGATACCTTGATGGAATGGGGATAGCCGTCAAAGAAGAAGATGGCATTTCCCGCAAACATGGCTGCCAGTGCTTCTGACATGGTGTCCAGTGTTTTTACATCCGAGATCCCCAGACCGTTTTCGTCCACAAATTCCAGGATCTCGTCCTTGGGCATCTCCCACATATGGTTTACCAGCTTGCCGATCACAGAGTCCTCCAGCATCATATTGCTGACTGCCACCTCTATATAGACGACCAGACAGTGGATTTTCTGCTCCTGCCCCAGGATCATAGGACGGATAATGATGTCAGCGCAGTCTTTTAATGTCTTTCGGATGTAGTCCTCATTTTCCTGTATGTGAATAGATATCTTGTCATTGTCCTTCATTTCAAAAGCCCCTTTCTGCTCTCATACCCTATGGTATCCCCGGAATATAATCATTTTTGCACCACAAAAAAGAGAGACGTATTTTTTACATCTCTCTTAGAATATCCATTTCTTCTATTAATATACCTTACAGTACCCGTGTTCCGTGGGTTATGGGACGGAATCACTCCTGCTCGTTCAGGCTTTTGATGATAGCCTTCTGCTGATTGTCCACATGGACATAGACATATTTCAGCGCGGACTCCTTGTCCTTTTTGCGCAGCGCCTCACAGATCGCCCTGTGCTCCTGGGCAAGGGTACGGCGCACCGCAATATCCTTCAGATATTCGATGCGGTAGCGGTACATCTGTTCCCTGAGGTTGCTAAGCAGCTGTACCAGCCTTTTGTTGTTGGTGGCATTGTATATAATGTCATGAAAGGCCACATCCATCTCCGCAAGCTGGGTCAGATCCCCGTTCTCGGTCAGGCTCAGGAATTTATGCTCCACCTTGTCCAATTCATCCAGCTCCTCCGGCGTGATCCGCTCACAGGCCAGACGGATAGCCAGTTCTTCCATGCCCTTTCTGACCTCCAACACATCATTCAGATCACGCTCTGTGATGGACGCCACCTTTGCGCCTTTTCTGGGCGCCATAACTACCAGGCCTTCCAGCTCCAGTTTCCTGATAGCTTCCCGGATAGGAGTCCTGCTCACCCCCAGCTTCTCCGCCAGGGCAATCTCCATAAGCCGCTCACCGGGTTTTAAATCTCCTTTTAATATCGCCCTCCGCAGAGTATTGAAAACCACATCCCGCAGCGGAAGGTATTCATCCATATGCATTTCCAAATCCGTTGTCATCTGTGTCTTCCTCCATTATTGAATACAGTAGTCAAAAAAACGGTTCTGGCGATCTTAGTCTCGCGCAGTGCCTCACAGGCCTGCTCCGCTGTCGCCTTATCATCAAAGAGTCCGAAGACCGTAGGACCGCTGCCGCTCATCATGGCATTGACCGCGCCGTGGTCCTTCATATGTTGTTTGATCTCCTCGATCACAGGGTATGCCGGAATTGTCACGCTCTCAAGAACATTTCCCATATGTTCGGCAATCCTGTTCAAATTGTGCCATTGAAGCCCCTCCAGCATTCTGTCTATCTCCGGATGATGCTCTATCTCCGATGCATCCAGCTTCTCATAGACAAATTTCGTTGACACGCTGACAGGCGGCTTTCCAATCAACACATAGCAGTCCGGACAGGGCGGCAGAGCACGCAGCTTCTCTCCGATCCCCTCTGCAAGCGCAGTGCCGCGAAGCAGACAGTACGGAACATCCGCACCGACTTTCACGCTCCGCTCCATAAGCTCCCGCACAGTAAGCCCCAGTCCGAACAGTCGGTTCACTCCGATCATGGCGGCGGCGGCATCCGAACTCCCGCCTGCCATGCCGGCAGCGACCGGTATGAATTTCTGCAGATCCACAGTTATCCCTTTTTCCACTTTGAACTCATCCATCAAAAGCTGCGCTGCTTTATAGACAAGATTGTTCTCGTTTGTGGGGATAAACGGCAGATTTGTAGTAATGGAAATCCCCGGTTCCTCTTTGATATCAATTTCTAACTGGTCATACATGTTAATGGTCTGCATGATCATGCGGACCTCATGATAGCCATCCTCACGTTTTCTGACTACATCCAATCCCAGATTAATTTTCGCCAGTGCCCTTAATCTCATTTTTATCTCCTGTATTTCCATTCTTGCGCTCCAGAGTGTATCTAAAGCGAATCGTTGACTACCTGCAGCCATTGAGCATCCCCTGCCCCGCCATACACCGCTGAACTGTGCATCACAAAGCGGTATAAAAGAAGGTTATGAATGGTCACAGATGTTTATTGTATATTGTATTCGTTTTTATACACTTTATTCTATACGATATGCCTCCTTTTTTCAACACCTAAAAATAATATGTTGCTGTTCAAGTAACTGTTCACAGTATGCAAAAACTGCTTTCCTGCGGTCAGCACGGAAAATGTACCTGCCCGCTGAATACCGAGATGTCTCTTTAAAATTTTCGTAATAATCTTTCAAACAGGCTCTAGGATTCTACTTTTTTAGTCAATATCAGGGTGTCATATGGCTTAACCTCATCACTTTCCAGATCATTGAGCTGCACAATGGTTTCAATCGTAGTGTAAAATTTCTTGGCGATATCCCAGAGCGTATCCTGGGGCTGTACCTGATATCCCACGATTCCGGGCATATTCTGGAGCTTCTCCTTATCCAGCTCCCGCTCTTCTATTTCCCGGATTATGCCTGTATCTGTCTGCTTCAGCACAAGGGCATTCAGATTCATGACTATTTTTACCTCTATCTCATCACTGTCGATCATAGTAGTGGACAGTTGTTCCAGATCCGTTCTCAGATGATAGGTACAATTTTTCCCTATACCCGGAGCTTCCACCACATGGGAGAAGGGAATCATGGCATCCATGGAATAGAACGGCATATCGTCATCCCCTATGATATAGAGAATCCTCACCTGGATGATGCCCTCCACCTCTATGCCGTTCTCCACAGGATGGGTATCGTCTACCTTAACGTTGCCGTCGCTGTGGCAGATCTGCAGGATTTTCCCCTGGTTCTGTTCCATTTTAATGCGGTCTCCCACTCTGCATTTGGAATTATTTTTAACCAGGAGGCTTTCCAGCTTTTTATTTTCACGGATAGGGACGCATTCCTTTAAAGGGGTATATACGTCCAGAAGCAGGGACATTTCCTCCTCCTCATAAATTTTCATCTCTAATTCCAGGACAGCATCCACACCTATGAGGCGCTCCTCCCCGTCACTGTCTGTTTTTACCTCCAATTTGCTTTGGGGCATGGTCACCTCTATGTTGGGCACCATATCCACAGTGCAGCCCACACATTCCAATTCCTGATAGAAGGGAACCGAATGCTCCAGCCATTGCAGGGAATTGTTGTCATCGTCCCCACGGTACAATGCGAATATAAAGAGTTCTCCTTTTACACCTATCTTATCATTTTCTGCCCGGATATCCATACCACGGACTTCCACTGTGTTCCATAGAAGTTCATGGATATTGGGCTTGTTGGAGGCCAGGGCGATATCCTCCTTGACCCGCAGGGTGTCCTTTTTATGCACCGCGATCCCCATGACAGAGATGTCCTTTTTTTTCTGGGAAATGCCCTCCGCGTCCACACCTGCGGGGAGATTTGTCTCCTGCATCTCCTCCACTGACGCGGTGAAGGTTACCAAGGCTTTGATGTTCAGCTTTCTGGAATTGATAAGCTGGACACTCAGGTCCTCGATATCCCATTTCACCCGGACTTTGTCACCGTTTTCCAGGCCCTCCAGGTGCATGGTTTCCCCTATGGGGAGCGTGCCGAGAAGACTTTGTATCCTTCGCTCCTCACTGTCACTGACATAGAGGAGATAGACCATCAAAGCTCCGGTCAGGAACGCGTGGCCCTCGGATATCTGGACATCATCTATGTGGATCTCACCCTTTTTCTGGATCATCCGGCCTACGTCCGGCTTAATATCCGGCACATTTAAATCCTCATCAAAGGTAATCTGGCTGACAGCTTCACATTTTGTATGCATCATACGCATCTGTTTTGTTATTAATTCCACAATAAGCCCTCTTTTCTATTCAAAAATTACCGGTTCTTCCCGATATTTCATTTTTACCACCAGATATGGATAGGATGGCTCGTCTTTTAGATCTTTGTCCTCTTCCGGCCCTATTAGGGTAGTCTGTAGATGGATGGCATTGTCCCAGAGGGACAAGTCCTCAATTTGGATACTGTATCCTCCAGTCTCTTGTTTGCCGTAGCCTTTGAGAAGGTATAGATAGGAACCGTCCTGATATGTAAGCTGGAATTCTGATTCTTTGTTTTCTTCTATCAGTTCCTTGACTTTATCAGGAAAATCCTCTTCCTTCATCACTGTGTACTCCGGCTTGACTCCGTCCTGGGCTTTGACTTTTTCTATGCTGCAGGAGGTCAGAGGGAGTGTCAGGAGGCAGATAAAACATAGTGTTAGGATTAATTTTTTCAATGTTGGGAGGCCGCCTTTGGTTTTGGTGCTCTTAGCAATAGTGTATGTGGGGAAAAAATGGATTATGACAAAGAAATTTTCAAAAGAGGGACAGCAAAATCCATCCAAAAGACTTGGATAGAAGTATTTTTCATCTTGCAGGCAAAAAAATAAGGCACGCCCGGATTCTCTGGAAAGAAAATACCGGGTATGCCATATTTTAAGAATTGGACACCGTATTCACACTGCTTTCTCCTGCTGCCTTACTATCTTGTAATCAGACTTCCTATCTGCGTATTTAATTGGCCACAATATTTTGCAGCCATACTCCTTTTTTCACCAGTATGAAGCCGATCAGACATTTTATCATATCTCCCATCTGCACCAGTATATAGATCGCCACTACCGGCATGAGGGTGAAACGGCTCAGAGAGAATGCTATGGTCACACTCACGCACCAGATGAACACACTGTCAAACAAGAAGGTAACAATGGTTTTTCCACCTGAACGTAAGGTGAAATAAGCGGCGTGAAGAAACGCGTTCTGCGGCATAAAGACCGCGGTTGCCATGATAAAGTATTTTGCCAGCTCTCTTGCCTCAGGATTGGTGTTGTAGAGCTTGGGGAAGAGCGGCGCAAGCACAAGCATCAGCAATGCAACACAGGTACAGCAGAAGACGGAAAACGCTATCATCTTAGTATCTGTATCCCGGGCTTCCTTCATCTTGCCGGCACCCAGAAGCTGACCTACCACAATGGCTACAGAATCTCCCAGGGCTATAAATACGATATTAAATACATTGTTGATGGTATTGGCAATGTTCAGACCCGCAACTACATTTAATCCTCTGATGGAATAGCACTGCGTCAGCATGGCCATACCGGCTGCCCAGAGGGCCTCGTTCAGGAGAAGAGGTGTTCCCTTGATCAGGATCTTCTTTGTCAGCATCGCCGGAACCTTCAGCGTGCTGTACAGGCCTTCAATGTACTGATTCACCTCTTTATGCTTGTGGGTCCAGTGAATAACTATGGCTGCCTCCACATATCTGGAGAATACGGTTGCGATCGCCGCACCGCGGACGCCCAATGCCGGAAAACCAAACTTTCCATAGATCAATATGTAGTTGAATACCAGGTTGATGGCAACGGCTGTGATACCGGCCTTCATGGGCGTAACGGTCTCTCCGCACTCACGCAGCGTACTGGCATATACCTGAACCATCATGAAAGGCGGAAGCCCTATAAGCATAATGTAAAGATATTGTTTTCCATAGGCCAGTGTGGCTGCCAGATTCTCCACACTGCCCTCCCCATGAAGGTACATGCTGATGAGCTGTTCGCCTCCAATGAGGAAAACCACAACAGTTCCCACTGTAAGTATCAGAGCCATCCACAATTTATACCGGAAGGTATTGCGGACTCCCTCATTATCCTTCTGTCCAAAATACTGCGCAGTAAAAATACCCGCACCTGAAACCCCTCCGAAGATACAGAGGTTATACACGAAAATAAGCTGGTTTACAATTGCCGCACCTGACATCTGCTCCGTGCCGATCCTGCCTACCATGATGTTGTCCAGAAGGCCTACGAAATTGGTGATGCCATTCTGTATCATAATAGGTACGGCTATAGCAAGAATCATCTTATAAAAATTTTTGTCTCCGATGAACTTCTTCATCACTCCGGTCTTTCCCATTTTTCTCTAAGCCCCCCTAAAATCAGCGATATACTACATAACTTACTACAGGAAAACTTCTTTGTAAAGAAAATAATATGGAATATAATGACGATTTTTTACGGGAATTTTCGTTAGAATAACAAGATTTGCAGAAATCTCGGTAAATGAGAAACCGCCTGCGGCCCAAGTTCTGTATTTTCTGTATATTAAGGTTAAATATGGCTTGCATCCCTTTCCTGTTTTCCGTATAATATAGAAGAGTTCCAGGTATCGGAGGCACCCTTTTGTTCGCCTGCCCGGAGGCAGTACAGTCACACGGTACATTAAAGTATGACTGAAATGCCATCCTGTGACTCACGGCACTTCCAGTGTGCCGCATAATAAATAAAATTCCCGGCCAGGTATGCGGACAGCATATCTGGTTTCTTATCCAATAATGTATACCAAACGGTATAGAAAGGTGAGTGTTATGTTTCGCTTTATTCTCGTATGTATTGTAGTTGTAGGATTTCTCATTTTATCAATACCGATTCTGCTGGCAGAATGGGTGATCGGCAAATTCAACCAGAGGGCAAAGGATATCAGTTCACTGCGTATCGTCCAGGCTGTTTTCCGATGTGTACTTAAAATTACCGGTTCTGATATTGAGATCATCGGCCATGAAAATGTTCCCAGTGACACGGCTGTGCTTTACATAGGAAATCACAGAAGTTTTTTTGATATTCTCCTCACCTATGTTATGTGCCCGGATCTGACCGGATATGTTGCCAAAAAAGAAATGGAGCCGATTCCGCTGCTGTCTAACTGGATGAAGTACCTGCACTGTCTGTTTCTGGACAGAACGGACATTAAAGCCGGTATGAAAACCATACTGACTGCCATCGACAAGGCAAAAAACGGTATTTCCATCTGTATCTTCCCCGAAGGGACCAGGAATAAAAATGAAAGTGAGCTGGAAATGCTGCCCTTCCATGAAGGAAGCTTTAAGATTGCCACGAAATCCGGATGTCCGATCATCCCTATAGCGATCACAAATTCCGCTGAGATTTTTGAGGCTCATTTTCCTAAGATCAAGCCTGCTAAGGTGATCGTGGAATACGGAACTCCCATTTATCCGGACCGGCTGCCAAAGGAAGATAAGAAACGTCTGGGAACATATACGCAGGAAACTATTTTGAATATGCTGAAAAAACACAGAGAAAGCTTCTAAAAATAAAATTCTATAGTTTATGCTGCAGTTTATCGTAAAAAACGCTGTTTCGGTTATTCTATTATTATATGGAAGAAAACCGAGGCAGCGTTTCTGAATTTAACAGTAGGAAAATACCAAAAATGAGAGGAACAAAAGATTTATGAAGAAAAAAACATACAACATGCTGACTGACCCACCCGGGCGCTCTCTGCTGCTTTTTGCCCTGCCTATGATTTTAGGAAATCTTTTTCAGCAGTTTTACAATATAGCGGATTCTGTGATCGTGGGAAACTTCGTGGGGGAGCGGGCGCTTGCCGCAGTTGGGGCTTCTTATGCCATCACTAATGTGTTTATTGCCATTGCCATCGGGGGAGGCATCGGAAGCTCGGTGATCATCTCTCAATGCCTTGGAGCAGGACAGAAAGGCAAGATGAGGACTGCTGTTTTCACCACATTAATCAACTTTTTCGTGGTAAGTATCTGTCTTGGGGCTTTGGGCCTTTTTCTGAATCACAGGATTTTAGGATGGGTGAATACGCCCCAAGAGGTATTTTCGGATGCAGCACTCTATCTGGCGATTTATTTTGCCGGACTGCCCTTTTTATTTATGTATAATGTGGAAGCGTCCATCTTCAATGCTCTGGGAGATTCCAGGACACCGCTTTATCTGCTGATATTTTCCTCTCTGCTGAATATTTTTCTGGATATGGTGTTTGTCATCCGGTTTCAGCAGGGCGTAAGAGGGGTTGCCATAGGGACGCTGATCGCCCAGGGAGTGTCTGCTGTCATATCCTTTTGGCTGCTTCTGCGGAAATTAAAGAAGTATGAAACAGATGAACATTGGCGGCTGTATGACACCGGGCTGATGTTTTCCATGGTGCGCATTGCGGTTCCTTCTATTATACAGCAGTCGATTGTGCAGATCGGCATCCTGCTGGTCCAGTCAGTGGTGAACAGCTTCGGTGCCTCTATACTGGCCGGTTACTCCGCGGGGATGCGGATTGAGTCCATCAGTATTGTGCCTATGCTGGCAATGGGAAATGCCATGTCCACGTTTACGGCCCAAAATGTGGGAGCCGGACAACTGGAACGGGTAAAGAAGGGATATCGGATGTGCTATGCGGCAGTCCTGAGTGCCGGGGCGTTTTTGTGTGTCCTTTATCAGTTGTTTGGGAATGTGTTTGTCTCTGCATTTTTAGATGCCGGGAATGGAAGCGCTGCTTTTCAGACGGGGCTTGACTATGTGAAATTTCTTTCCTTCTTCTACGCTTTTATCGGGCTGAAGGCCTCCACAGACGGTCTGCTGCGCGGGGCCGGAGATGTGAAGGCTTTTACAGTGGCTAATCTTGTCAACCTGTCTATCCGGGTGATCGTGACTAATGTGTTCGCACCGGTGTATGGAATACAGGTGGCGTGGATGGCTGTACCTATGGGATGGGCGGCTAACTATGTGATATCGTTTGGGTGGTATTTGACGGGAAGGTGGAGAGGGAAATGGGAAAAGGTTGAAAAGGTAATGTAAGGGGGTAATTGCGTTTGAGTCCTATGGAGCATAGTGGGGGTGCGGACGCAGTCTCGGATCATCAGCTTAGCTAGTCTATGAGGGTCTGTTAAAATGTCCGCATCACCGACTCTCCGCACCTCCCTCTCTTGCCTCTTATTTTAGGCTAAAATAATAATACTTTTTGATAATAATTATTTTCCATTAAACTAATCACTTTACATCGTTTTTTATAACACGCTATCCCAAATTTCAATATATGATTTAAACCAAGTTCCTGAAGTTCTTGAACATAATTTTTGTCCTCTATCTGCTTCAACGCCTGTTTACACCCGGCCTCAAGATTTTCATCATCAGAATACTTCACTTCAACTACAATCCCCATATCCTTCTCTTCAATTTCTACAAGGATATCACTATAGCCTTCACCGGATTCACGATTAGACCATACATTCCAATTCCTTTAAAGCCAAGCAATCCCAGCAGAATCCCATTATAAAAGTTTTCTTTTCTGTCCTTTTTAACAAAGGTGTCCCTGATACTGATGGTCTTCCTGAGATAGGAATTAAACTGCTTCTCCATCCTTCTTTGCTGTATCCCGAAACCAATCTGTGATCTGCTTGGTGAATATCTTTCTGACCTCCTGATTTGGAATTGCCAGACTAAATATATCTCCATCCGGTTCTCCCTGCTGAGTCAGATAGCCCGTTGTATACAAAACACTCCAGATGTTTTCCGTGTTATTATATAGCTCCCGATAAGTCAGTTCCTGGCGGATTTATTTTTTAATTATATCACCTGCTACAAGACGCTCTATTTCACGCTTTGTTGTGTTTGTTTCTGCATTTTCTATAAAATGCCTGACGACCTCATTACTGCTGGTATTTGACCAATAATCCTTTGGCAGTGCTTTTGGATCAAACCTGAGTTCATCACAATAACATATCACATCCCACGGACAATAAATATGCACTTTTCCAAAGCAGTACCCCATCATACCACTCTTTCACTATACTGTAGAACTCAGTAAGTTCGTAGTATTTTAAAAGCTCCTGCACTTCCTTGTCTGTAAATCCAAAATACTCGTCAAACCTCACATCCGCAATAGAAAGTACCTTTAAATTATTCAGCCCCGTAAAAATGCTTTCCTTTGATACACGAAGACATCCGGTTAATACAGCAAACTGCAGGCTGTCATTCGTTTTCAGGGCCTGTTCAAACAGGTTTCGTATCAATAACACCATCTCGTCATAATAGCCATTGTCAAATGCCTTCGCTAAAGGGACATCATACTCATCAATCAGTATGATAACCTTTTTCTCATAATGCTTTTGAAGCAGCATAGATAAAACCTTTAAACTGCTTATCAGCACTGTATCGGACATAATAAAACCTTGGCAGTTACTTTCATCTATCTCTGTCAGCTGATCAAATTGTTTCTTTTCCTTTTCGTTTAGTTTAGGACTTCCTGACAAAAAGTAGAATCTCAAAGCTTCATTTCCAATGATTGAACTCATCATAGAGCGTGCAGCCGAAAAATCAGTACCGTTTACACCTTTTAAACTGATTGAAATAACCGGGAATTCTCCCATATATGCCTTACATAAATCTCTTTCATCTGAAATATCCAACCCTCCAAACAGATTTTTTTTATACTCTTTATCGGTGCTTATTTCAAAAAAACTTTTCAGCATGCTCATGTTAAGAGATTTTCCAAAACGTCTTGGGCGCGTAAAAAGATTAACTTCACCCCAATTGTATAGAAGTTCTTTAATGAGCCCAGTTTTATCAATATAATAAAAATCTTCTGTTCGGATTTTATCAAAACTCTCTATTCCAATGGGAAGTTTCTTTTTAATATTTTCATTCATTTCTTATGCACACCCCTTTCTGAAAAACCATATTCACTTAGTCATATTTCTTATGGTTCACTTTACTACTCACTGATGCGGCCTGGAACACTTGACTGAATATAATTTCTATTCACACCTTTGTAAGGGTGGTAACACTTCAGTCTTAAATTTCGACGGCTTCATTATGCACTATTGCGAAGGTAAAAACTTGGCAAATACAGAAAAGGGTTATAGTATTGCATTTCAATCCACACCACCGCGAAGGTGGTGACGCGTTTTCATATGCTGTGAGATCTTCTATTGATATTTCAATCCACACCACCGCGAAGGTGGTGACATCCAGCATCTGTGTTGTGCCGCCTGCGGCGTATATTTCAATCCACACCACCGCGAAGGTGGTGACACAAGAAGAGGCCAATGCAGATGGGCTCTTCGTTATTTCAATCCACACCACCGCGAAGGTGGTGACAGGCACAGGTGGCATATACGGCAGCAAGCTGGAAATATTTCAATCCACACCACCGCGAAGGTGGTGACTCTCGGCGCCTTGGTCATGATGACAGCATTATCACATTTCAATCCACACCACCGCGAAGGTGGTGACGACACCAGTTTTGTGCGGTTGGTGTATGACAATACATTTCAATCCACACCACCGCGAAGGTGGTGACAAATTTGAATATGTATGCAGTCGCATCATCGCTCATTTCAATCCACACCACCGCGAAGGTGGTGACGCGCGAGCTGGGCTTCCGCCTCCGGCGTTTCTCCATTTCAATCCACACCACCGCGAAGGTGGTGACCCTGGGCAACAATACCAATGGGAAATACGCCTTTATTTCAATCCACACCACCGCGAAGGTGGTGACCGGAAGAAACTTGGAGATGCAGAATTGAACACAGAATTTCAATCCACACCACCGCGAAGGTGGTGACGAGCGAGAGTGGACTCAAAATGCGATATACCTTCATTTCAATCCACACCACCGCGAAGGTGGTGACAACGTATCGATAACGAAGATGGTACAAAATTATTATTTCAATCCACACCACCGCGAAGGTGGTGACGCCTCGCAAGCATTTGTAACTGTTGTTGTTGTATTTCAATCCACACCACCGCGAAGGTGGTGACTCCCGAAGTCTTAGCTCTGTATAGCCACATCGTATTTCAATCCACACCACCGCGAAGGTGGTGACTTTTTATCTAACTAATCGCTGAGGAGCGTGTTTTATTTCAATCCACACCACCGCGAAGGTGGTGACGATCTTTCAGGCAGATTAACTACTAGAATCGAAGATTTCAATCCACACCACCGCGAAGGTGGTGACTATAATTCCGATTCTGGGTCCAGGTCGGATATTTCATTTCAATCCACACCACCGCGAAGGTGGTGACGTAAGGGCTTTGGCTTCTTCCTCTGTCATGTTTTCATTTCAATCCACACCACCGCGAAGGTGGTGACGGGATATCATATACAGCTACGAAGAGGACAAGGCATTTCAATCCACACCACCGCGAAGGTGGTGACATCGGAATACCGCGCATCTCCTGCTCTGCAAATTATTTCAATCCACACCACCGCGAAGGTGGTGACCAGTTAAAATCTCCATACTTTGAAATGTCATCATATTTCAATCCACACCACCGCGAAGGTGGTGACCTAAGCTGCTGTTCCGGCACCGTACATCTTTTCATATTTCAATCCACACCACCGCGAAGGTGGTGACCGCCTAGTCCAATCTTTAGAGCTTTCCTTTAACATTTCAATCCACACCACCGCGAAGGTGGTGACTGTCCAGATCACATAATTTACGGTTTTCGTTATATTTCAATCCACACCACCGCGAAGGTGGTGACACTGTGGCATTGTCAATACTTAATTATCAATTTTATTTCAATCCACACCACCGCGAAGGTGGTGACGAAGTGACCATGAAAATAAGGATTCCGCGGTATATTTCAATCCACACCACCGCGAAGGTGGTGACAATTCCATTTTTTCCATGACATCACCTTATTATCATTTCAATCCACACCACCGCGAAGGTGGTGACCTGTCGTAGCCATCTTGTAACACTCATCAGACATATTTCAATCCACACCACCGCGAAGGTGGTGACCGTTCCACATTGCCTTCTATCTCGAAGATCTTATATTTCAATCCACACCACCGCGAAGGTGGTGACGCGACAGGATATCCTACACCTACAACGAGGTAGATATTTCAATCCACACCACCGCGAAGGTGGTGACACGCTCAATTGGGAAGAGACCTTTAATATGCTCACATTTCAATCCACACCACCGCGAAGGTGGTGACTAGCAGGAGACATTGAGGGCGCACCATACTCATCATTTCAATCCACACCACCGCGAAGGTGGTGACTATTTTCACCACTGTGGTGATAGGAAATTACGGTATTTCAATCCACACCACCGCGAAGGTGGTGACCTGGCATTCTCTTCTGCCCCTTCTGTTATCTGCCTTATTTCAATCCACACCACCGCGAAGGTGGTGACGATACGTGGCGTGTCTGTCTCCCCCACTCCATTGCATTTCAATCCACACCACCGCGAAGGTGGTGACAGGGATAGGTGAAAGGTATGGGTAAGATCAGATTATTTCAATCCACACCACCGCGAAGGTGGTGACCAATTACATTTCAATCATCCAGGAAACGCTGGGCATTTCAATCCACACCACCGCGAAGGTGGTGACATTCGTGACCACGGCCAGAAAACATTCCCTCATATTTCAATCCACACCACCGCGAAGGTGGTGACGTCCTGGATGCCGGACTTTATGCAGGGATTGGCCATTTCAATCCACACCACCGCGAAGGTGGTGACGTACTTAATAATCATCATCAGCTGCCTATAGAATATTTCAATCCACACCACCGCGAAGGTGGTGACCGATATCCGCAAGCGCCTGCTGAACCGTCAAGTCATTTCAATCCACACCACCGCGAAGGTGGTGACTATGACTGAACGAGAGCTGAAACAGATAGGCATATTTCAATCCACACCACCGCGAAGGTGGTGACGGATGGTAATATGCCAAAAAGAAAAAGAATGCCATTTCAATCCACACCACCGCGAAGGTGGTGACGCATCCGTATCTGCATAACTGTACAGATATACGCCATTTCAATCCACACCACCGCGAAGGTGGTGACAGCAAAAACATCTAATTTTCCTCTGATGTTTTTGTATAAAAATACTAATTTTCTTATTATTATGATAATAAAATCATTACCATCTACCAGTTGTTATATAATCCATTTACTTTTCGACACATTCTTAGGTGCGAATGACCCAAGATTTTTGTGTCAGCTTGGGATTCGCACTAAAAAATCAAAGTCGAATCAGCCGCAGTTCCCCTATCCACACCAAAATGTTCCACTTTAGTCTTATAGTTATTTCCTAGGTAATAAAATCTGAGACTATCAACCTCCTTATCAATAATTCCTTCTAAAATAGCTTTTAAAGAAACGCATTGAGCATTATCAAGAATGCACTCAAATACTGAGTTCTGCACTCTTCGCCCATAATTAACACACTGTTTTGCAACCTTTCTAAGTCTTCTTTTTCCTGCATCTGTTTCTGTATTTACATCATATGTAATAAGAACCAGCAATCATATCACCTACTTCCAAAAAAACGGAGGGTATTCATCTAAATCTCCTCTTATATAGCGGGCAAGTAACAAGGCTTGAACATACGGTGCCATCCCCCATTCAATTTTCTCCTCTAAAAACGGATGTTTTATCATTTCTTGTTTTTTAGCCTGCCAGGCAGATAAAAAAGATTTCCTGGTTTCATCGTCCAGCACCACTGCTCCATTTTCCTTTTGAATAAATCCTTCTTTTTTTACAATACGTTTATTTATCAATGTAAGAACAAAACGGTCGGCCATCACACTACGAAATTCTTCCATCAGATCTAAAGCCAATGACATTCTGCCTGGTCTGTCTGTATGCATAAACCCAACGTATGGGTCTAACCCAACCGATTCTAAAGCTGAGCCGCACATCCCGGCAAGAAGAGAGTACGTAAAAGAAAGCATCGCATTAACACGGTCAAGCGGTGGCCTTTTATTTCTTCCTTTAAAGTAAAAGTCTTCCTTTTGCTGAAGGATCAAATCATCAAATACTGAAAAATATAGGGAAGCGGATTCTCCTTCTATTCCTAATAGTTCTGATGCATTCTTACATTTTCTCACAGCATGAAGATTATCCGCCAGCATGGAAGATTTTTTCTTAAGCAATACGGAATCCAGCCTCATAGAATAATCCCTAGATGCCCTTTCTAATACCCATCTGGAATTGTATACTTTGCCTGTAATAAAATCTCTTGCAATACAGAGACTTTGCTCCTTATCTCCGCTTATCTTATACTGCTGTTTTCTTAATAAAACATTTCCGCGCACTTCACCTGAAACCCGCGCAAGAAACCTCCCGTTTCCAGACATAAAACACAGATCGATATTCCTTTTAGCACATGCTCCCATAAGAGCGGGGCTTGCGCCAGTATATCCGAAGGTTACAATAGATTCAAGATTATGTAAAGGTACACGACCAATTTCTTTTTGTTCTTCTAAAACAACTACATTTTCCCCATCCAGGGACAGATACCGGTTATTAGAAGTTACATACAAGGTATTCAACAGCCTTTTCATCCATCTTCCACCTCCGAAATATTTTTTATTATATAATCCGCTGCAGATTTCCCCTTATTTAAGACCGGAAGACAAATATCTTTCAAAGAACATGCATTGCAGCTCTTGGTACGCTTTACTTTCGGTGTATATCCACGCTCATAATACTGATGCATTTCAGCGAAAGCACCTTTTGTTTTTTCTCTTAGCTCCTCACTAAACTCCACTTTTTCTCTCCGGCGTATTTCACCGTAAAATAAATATCCCATAGGGATCTCACAGTATAGCATTTCTTCCAGGCAGAGAGCCTGAGCCATTAGCTGCATTTTATCTGCATCATTTGCCTTTGGCTCACCACGTTTATATTCTATAGGTATAACAATATATTTCCCATCTCTGCCTGATAATGTAATACCTTCCTGACTTTTGTGGAATTCCACTACATCACATTCACCACTGATACCCAACACTCGTGAATGGACGGGCATTGCTCTTGAAACAATTAACTCCCCTCTCTTTTCCTTAGCGCTCACATCATGGGCTTTTTCATGTAGTATTCTGCCCTCCGCAGTACGGACATTTTCCTGCCATTGAAGTTCTATATATGCCAAAGCCCACTGTCTTCTGCAAAATGCAAAATGCTGGACACCGGATAACTGCAGGAAATTATCCTCATCATACAAAATCATACACCTCCGGTTCAACACATCCCAAGGGTTCCCAATGGATTTTATAATCTTCAAATGACTTCGGGTGTTCCACTTTTTCAATCCTGAATGCCCTCTGTATTTTTCCAGAAGAAACAGCCGGTGTCTTATCTTTATGCTGCCACCAATAAAGTTTACAGACCTCCATACTGCCTTCCGGTCTGGCAGACGATGCATCATTTTCAAACAACGTCTTTAATGCTTCTTTTAATAACTGTGCATCTTCATGTGTAAATCCTGTTTTTTCGGCAAGCTGTACATTGACGCTTCCCTGCACTTTATATACCCCAAACCCTACTCTATGTTTTGTTCCCATTGTATCTGATGCTTTGCTGTCTTTTCCAGATTCACTATTTACACTTTTTGTTATCTGCATACTAATTACATCCACGGGAGAAAGACTAACAGCCTGATGTATAGATACGGGGCCTCTGACCCCTACTGATACATCATCCCCCTTAAAAGCGAACACCTGGCCAAAACTCCGCACATCTATCCATTCCCTGCATGCAATTTTCGCAAATATATCACGGTTTGCCTTTTTCTTTTTATCCATTTCAATCTTAAGCTCTTTACACCCTTCTGCTCTATCCCTCAAACTAGTGTAGGAATCATCGGAACGGTCATCTGACTGTACAAAAATCCGTCCTCCCAAATCCTGTAGACGATTTCGGATTTTTCTCTTTAAACACACGTCAGAAATCTCCCCATATCCATCTAAATTTACACGCGGCCTGTTTCCATTTAACGGATCACCATTAGGATTTGCATTTAATGCTGAAATAAATAATGTAAAATCAATTTTTCCCATTAAATCGCTCATATTTTTATTCCTCCTCACTTGTTATATCTTGCGCTTTATCCGCTTCCTTATTTCTCAGCTCATAGGACTCACTATGAAATCCCAACAAATAAAGCCCATCTAATTTGCTGTTATCCTTAAAAGTTTCCTCATCAAACAACTCACAAATTTCTTCTAACTGTTTGCAATAATAAATTTTCTCCTGATACTTTAACTTCGAAAAATATGGTGCTAAACTCTCCTCTATTATCTTCCATGTCTCATATGGCCGCTGTGAAAACATGCTCATATACCTTCTGGCATTGGTTTCCCTGTTCGCATCTCTGTCCTTTTTATCAAATGTCCTATATTCCACCCGGTCCGCAACTGCCAACAGCCTTCCATATAAATAATTCCTGTCCCGGCTTTTTCTATTCAATGCCAATGTCCATACCTCCTTTGGGTTTTGCTGCTTTTTCATCTTTTTTACAAGGGAGCATGCCAGTGATAATGTCCGCTCCCAGTTATACCTCTTTTCATAGGATACAGGTGATGACGCTCTGGATACTGCAAGATTTACCATATCAAACGGCACATCCATCTGGTCCCATATACAAGGAATCAAACGCCTGTAAATCTGACCATATAACTTACTTTTATTTCCCAGAGAAAGTATTCCATTCTGCTCTGTACCATAAATTATATCGGCAATTTCTTTCACACCAACCATCCCTTTATAGTAATAAGAACCACCCTCCTTAAACTTTAAATGCAGCCATTCACACTCTTTATGCCAATATTTTATATTATCCAGATATCGTGATGTCTCCAGATTCTTGTACTCTACCAGCGCAAGTCGGCCCGTAGTTGCCGCATCAAATGCCATTAGTACCATACGTGACATATTCTCCAGTTTTCGTCGATATCCAAGCAGTGCAGCACTAAATTGGAAAGCTCCTGCTTGATTGCCATCCCATACCTGAACCTCTTCCTCCTCCTCGCCCCAATCCTCTTCATACTGACTGCAAATTGAGTCTGTATCCAAATCCCACTCCGGCATTGGACACAAATCAGATTCCCACGATACGATACAAAATGTATCTATGTTTTTCCCCTGTCTTCTGATAATCCATTTTAGGGCATTATGTACCTTCTGGGATGTTTCATTGCCAATAGCAAACGCCTGCTCCTTATTATGAAATCTTCCTCGAAAAGTATAATAATCCTTATCATTGGAAGAAATCAATTTAGAATTATCGCCCTCATTTCTAATTTTTTTGGAATGTAAATAGGTTGGCTGTTCAATATTACCCGACAAATAACAGATATCTTTTTCTGTCATTAAAGATCGATAATACTGAATGAATCGCTCCTGCAAAGTACGATCCAACCAGCATTCTGAATAATATTGACCTGTTATATCAGACAAGATATCCTCATCCCCTTGATATTCCTCTAATATACGAAATCGTACAAATGACTTATCCTGCTCAATCCCCTGTATTTTAACTGATTCAGATAGTTTCCCGTTTTCTCCCAGCTTTAGCACACCCTCATTCACCAAATCCCAGATCAGACATTTTTTACTCAAATACAGATATAATGCATCTACCTTCTTATGGGAATACAATGAGATATGCCACCTTCTTAAGGCTTCTATATATAACTGATAGCACTCTTCAGCGTTCTTAGTACCCTCTATGCAATAGTCTTTATAATCACCTGACAAATATTTAATATTATCACATAAAGGATGAGGTACTACTGTTGAAGTCCGGCTGGCTGAATTCTCTGTGACTGGTATAATCGTAAGTTTGTCCTCGTTTTCAACAAGTTTTGCATCTTGAAACTCACCACTTTCGCTAATTGTCACCGTAATCTGTGCCGTTACCGTAGTATGAAAAGGAGGAAGCAGAACCAGTGGAATCTTTTCTAATCCATTTTTTCTAATCTGTTCTTTATACCGCATTTCGCCCGCTAAATATTTATTTTTCTCATATAAATCACATAACTCACTTACCCAATCCAAGCACTTTCCTCCTCTTCAAATTCCTTTAATCCTGTGAACTCGCCTTCACCAAATGATTTTATACCCATTTGCCTAATATATCGTTTTATCGTACATTTTTCTGGGCGCTGGAATTCAATTATTCCCCCCTTCTTCATTACAGGATTCCAAAAACGTACCGTCATTTTCCCTTTATCTTCTTCCAGTACCGCCTCATCTGCGTAGGTTATCCCATGATACATGAACCCATATGCCACTTCACCCGTCATATCATCATAATAACTTTCTCCATCTCCAAATACACATTCCTGGACAAGTCCCTGACATTCACGTGTTCCTAAAAATATGTCTCTTCTCCCTCCACGCATAACCATACGCTTTGCAATATTATGATGTTTGTTTTCATTTCTGTCATGAATCAGCTCTTTTCTGTTTTCATTCCATTCAAAATGAGCTCTCACCTGATAAGACACATTTTTTAAATATGTATAATATGCCAGGTCATTTCCTCCATTATATACGATTGGCCTTACCCCCTTCGTTTCTGTTTGTATCCCATTCATAACCCGCACTGCATCTATGATCCAAACCAAAGTGGGTTTCCAATAAATACTTTGAAGAATCCCCTTTAATGCCTCGTATGTAGGTATGTGATAGCTGCACTTTTCTCCACCAACACGCATAACAGGATTAGCAAATAACGCATAGTCACCGCTCACCTGAAATTCCACAGTATTCCTGAATTTCTCCATGATCTCACCTCCTGATCCTTACATGAACATATTCTTTAACTTGGGATTCTCTAAAACCCCTGTCTCTTCATCATAATAATCATCACTCAACACAAGGATCCTACCCTCGCAAATATTACTAACCGCTCTCCCTAACCTATCTTTCATAGCCATTGAAATTCCAACTGTATATCCCTGAATCGCTCTTAGATTTCTTCTGCGACTGACCGCATCAATATAAGGATTTTCCAATTCATTCAGTATTTTTTTTGCTATGCCATCATAGGCCGCAACCACTTTTACTTTCCCATCTTCATCAATTACCTCAAATATGTCTCCTGCAGTCTTAAATGCCTGGTTTAACATTCTACTTCTTTTAACAGGTTCATTTTTGTGAGCCGCTTCATAGCGATTATATCCTATCAGATTATTTGACAATAATTCTACCAATGTGGTTTGTATCCCATTCACACAAGCTGGAAAATTTGTCTCCACACCAACTTTTTTCAAATAGTATCTGTTATAATAGTAAGTGACTGCTTCCAGTGAACTTAGATCATCAGAAAAGATTTCCGCATGGCTGTTGAATTGATACAGGACCTCCTCCATTGCCGTCTGAGCATCTCTGATATCTCTGTTTCTGGAAAGGTTTTCTGCCTTTTGTGACATTTTTACTATATATACATCTCCGCTATCCCTCTCCCTATGTCTGTTGCATCTGCCCGCTGCCTGGATAATATTATCCAGACCTGCCATTGAACGTATTACACATTTAAAGGAGAAGTCAACGCCGGCTTCCACTAACTGTGTGCTGACACAGATAACTGTATCTTCTTCACTTTTCTTTTCATCTAATTTCTTCTTAATATTTCTTAAAACAGATTTCCTATTAACCGGGCACATATTCGCACTTAAATGAAATAAATAATGATGCTGCTGTCCCCCATATCGTTCTTTTAAACCATTAAACACTTCTTTTGCACATGGCTTTGTGTTAACTATTATTAAAATCTTATTTTGTTTCGGTATTAGTTCCTCAACAAAGTCCAATAAATCTTCAACTTCAAGTCCACCACTTTTCAGTTGCGTCTTATCAATAATATTTGTCCTCTTAAATGCCTGTACATATATTGGAGGATTTTCTATCATTTCTTTTGATTCAAGAACTCTATTTTGAGGTATTTTTGCTAAAGAAGGCTGTGTTGCGGAGCACAAAACAACTGTCGTGCTGCAAAATGAAGTAAGAAAATTAACTGCAAGATTAAAAAGTTCTGTACATTTAACCGGAAAAGCCTGCACCTCATCAAATATGATCACGCTATTACATAGGACGTGCATTCTTCGGAGACTCATTTTACTGGAAGAATATAACGAGTTCAAAAGCTGTACCGCAGTTGTAACGATAACCGGGCAATCCCAGCTTTCTGATAACTGTCTGTAACGTTCCTCATCTTCATCATTTTCCTGTACCACATTACAGTGATGTTCCAGAACAATGTCCGGTTTTCCGATTGCTTCTCGTATTTCAGATGCATTCTGCTCTAACACAGAATTGTATGGTGCCACATAAATTATGTGCTTCTTTTTAAACTTTTCAGCATGATAAAGCGCAAATCTGAGGCTACTCAGTGTTTTACCTGCACCGGTTGGGACTGTAAGACGATAAAGCCGACATGAAGTGATTGCCGTTTTCCTGCAGTATTCGGAAATCTCCTGTCGGTATTTATCAACAGGGCTGTCTTTTTTATTCTTTCTCATCTGAGTAAGATAGCTTTCAAAATACCTGATACATTGACTCCAAATCCTCTGTGTATCATCTGCTGTTTTCCTGAAAGTAACATCGACATGCTGATTAAACGCGGCAGTATCCGACCAGTCACTGTCTAATAACAGGGAAAGCAAGATTCGTTCGTACATTCCCAAGAAAAAATTTTCTGTACCATAAATACGCTCCCTGCCACCACTTTTAGCTATAGTTTTTATTTTGTCTTTCAATATCTGCACATCGTCCTGCGCCCGCAAGCAGTACTTCTTCAAATTTTCTACAGGATAAAGTTTAAAGTATCTGCTGCAGATCGTCTGCATATCTATTTCCTTTTTCTGTCGTTCTTCCTCCAAAGATACTGCCGATTCCAAATCGATACAATCCTGTAACCCATGATGGCAGTACACAGCTATACTAATCATTTTTGCCAACAAGGTTCCCGGCAATAAGCCCAGGGCTATTCTTCCACCTGCAGTAGAATGATCGATTTTTCTCCTTACAGTTTCTCCATTAGATTCTATCACCGCCTGCATATAATCCTGGAATTCTAAACAAAATTTACCGGAATCATGCAGTATTGCTGTAATGACCACCAGATTTTTCATTAACTGTAAAGGACAGTTGACACTGGAAAGTTTTTCTACACTTAATAAATGCTGTTCCAAAAACTGTATATCACCTGTTTCGGGTATGACATGAGCTATATACTTATTTTTTTCAAAGTTTGTGTTTATTTTATCCATCAAGAACTTATCCTTCGCATATTTTTGTATACTTTTTATACTTTTCTCAATCTTAATCCTTGTTTATTATACATATTAACCATATAATATCATATAAATCTTTTATTTACAAGCCTCACGTTTTAGTATATAACAAAATATGTTACTATTCAGCCTTTCGGCTTCATAGCAACAAAAACATGCAAAAAGAAAGCATGAGCCAGATGATAAGAATATACTACTGGAGAAATTCAATACAAAATGACACTACCTGCCCTGCCGCTGTTATCCTCAGAATACCAATACGTCTGCCAAACGCCGTGTACAACAGCCCTCCCATCAGCATCATCAAAAGCACATTCAAAAATATTTTCTCTGCCAATAGTACCCAAAAGGCACTTGTTCATATTTATTTGCGGATAAGGGTTCCGTGAGAAAACGGTGGATAAAAAACAATAAGCAGCCAGACAAATACTCCCGCTATACAGACTGCCTGCTCATTTTATGGACGTTTGACGAGGCTTTTTTCATCCCAAATTGTAAAAAACATGATTATATACTATCCATACAAACCGCACAATTTTTTGTTTTATACCCATCTTTATATCTATATTTTACATTATTCCGGCAATCGCTCTATTTCTGCCAAAACAAAAGCCCTGCTGCGGAAACTTTTAAGCAGCCTTCCACAGCAGGACTTTTTCATTTTAACTTCTTAACATCACATAATTAATAACATGCCTGGTTCAGCAACGCCGTCACAGCTCTCCCATCAGCTCCCACAGCTCTCCCTGTTTCCCCGTCTCATACAATTCCATATGTTCCAGTCTCTCATTTTCAGAAATCCCCGGCTGGTTTATCTGTACAGGCCCTGTCTTCACAACTTCTTTCTGGCTGTACATGCGTTTCCTAATGCTGAGCTGGTAGAACAGACTGAATCGGTTGGTAATAGAACTCTGGCTCAGATCTGACAGGCAGATCAGCTGTATTTTGAAGGTTTTTGCAATATCCATCACTGCTTTTAAGAGGTGTTCAGAAGATGTCTTTGCAAAAGGATTATCCATTATCAGCACCTTGGACTCCAGCATGGCATCTCCTCCGGCATTTCTTCTGGTAACTTCCCTGACATAAGATATGAGAGTTGATACCAGAGTGAAAAATACCACAAACTTTTCACCTCCCGAATTCTGATCCATGGCATCCTCCCAGCGTTTCAGGCCGCTGTTCTTTTCATTCAAGTCGATCTTATAGACAAAAACAGGTATTTTATTCGTTCCCGTCACCTGGTTCAACAGCTCTCTGCCGGATGTGAGAGCAGAGAGCTTCTCCCGTATCTTCTTCTCATTTCCGGATGCATCTTCTTTTTTATTCAAAGAGACCATGATCTCCAGACATCTGTTTATATATTCATCCATCCGTTCCCGTACTTTGTTGTCCAGTTCCCTGGGCACGTCGATTTTCAGCATCTGGACCGGCCTGCTTTTCTGGCTGAGACGGATCCTGGATTTTGACACAATGGCTTTGATCTCCTCATAAATTCCGGTTCCGTAGCTGACGCACTGATCTACGATCTGGTTCCTGGTGCGGCTGATCGTCTCCAGCTGTGTACTGTAATAATCCAGAAGCTTTTCCAGGTTTTCACGCTTGAGCATGAACTCTTCCAGATAAAAATAAATGGTATCATAGGAAAGATCCACATCCTCCAGCGGCATGGAAGACAGCGATTCCAGAATATCCTCCACACATTGATTTTTACCTCTGTACCGGTCCCTTATATCCAAATACCTCTTGCTGCAATTCCTCTTTTTCTGCTCTGCTGATCTCCGCGCCTGCCTGTATTCCTCCTTCATGTCCAGGAACTGCTTCTCCATATCCTCTTCCAGCTTCAGATGTACATCCGTTCCCGCTGCTGCCGGAACCACATCACGGATCCTTTTCTGCAGGCTTTCACAGTCTTCCCTCAGACGCTTTAATTCCTCTGCCCTCTCTCTGAGTTTATCTGATTCAAACCTGAGATTTTTTCTCCTCCGCTCATAATCCTGGCATATCTCTGCATCGTCAAGCGGCTGCTCCAGTCCAAGTTCCTTTAGTCTGCTTTTTGCATGATTCCTGTCTGTCTCTATTTTTGCAGCCCGGATTCCGGTTTCACGATAATTTTTGTCACTCTCCTCCTTTTTTGCTTCCAGTTCCCTGATATCCTTTTTCAGCTCCCTTTCCCGTTCCGGGCGGTATGCAAGCTGTTCATATTCCTCCCTGGAAACTTCCAGCTCTTCCGTCTTTTCCTCCTGACGGCCAAGCTCTCTTCTGGCTTCTTCCATTTCTCTTTGCAGGGCTGCCTGGTTTTTCTCCCGTTCTTCCGTCAGTGTCCTGTATTCCTGCTCCATCTTCTCAAATGCTTCGTCCAGAACCTCCGCCTCTTCTGCCTCCGCATAAACTGCCACAGTCTCTTTTGCCCGCCTACATAGATTTTCCATCCGTATACACTGCTCCCGCAGCTGATTTTCTTTTTCCCTGCATGCTTCCAGCTGTCTCTTACATTCTACTGCGCTTTTATCCAGCTTTTGCAGTTCTTCCATGGTGACAGTATACGCCTTAAAATCAATCTGATACTGTACATCCGCTTCCAGAAATTTCTCATAGCACTCTGCTTTTTCCTTCGCATCAGCCAGCATTTCCCTAAACTTTGGCAGCATCTCTGCCAGACGTTCCTGTTCTTCTTCCAAACTGGTTGCTTTTATGTCCAGGCGCTCCTTTTCCGTTGTCATCTTTGCCAGTTTCTGTTTCCCCTGCAGGATCTGTTTTTCAAATTCCTCTTTTGTACCTTTTTTATAATGAAAGCTTTCCAGCCTGATCTTTGCCTGATATAACTGCTGTTCCTCTTCCCCCCTGTTTTTCATGAGCTTTTCCAAATCTTCCCTCTGCATTTCCAGGCGCTGCAGATACTCCTCTCTCTGTACATCTGAGAAGATCTGTTCTTCATAAACCGCAATAAACTCTGCCTGCTCCCCCAGGATCACCCTCTGCTTTTCCTGTACCAGTTCATTCCCAAGCTGTTCATAGGTAAACACTGGTATGATCTGCCTCAAATAACACTCCCCGAAAGAAATATGATCCAGCTTACCTAAATCTTTCTTCTCCAGGATCAATCCAAAAGGCAGCATGGGATTTCTCAAAAGCTGCTGTTTTCGGTTCTCCTCCGGCAGATTCTGCAGATAGGCCTCCCCGGTCTGAAAACTGATATCCTGTTCCTGCACTGCCGCAAGAAGTGTTTCAGGCAGATAGACACAGTGGTTCCTGATTCCGGAAATCATATCTCCTATCTGCCGGTGTTCGCTTCTCGCCTGATATGTCCATGCTTTCTGCAGGTCCATCTTTTCTTCAAAAATACGCCTGAGGGCTTCCGGTTCATACAAAAGTGATTTCTCCACACCATACTTATCCAAATAGGCCTCACACTGTGCCTTCCCATCCAGGAAAACAGACTGCTCGCGACGGACTTCTGCCAGTTCCTGTTCCAGATCATACAGGCTGCGGCTCTGTTCTGTCACCTTCTGCGCCAGTTCTATTCTCTGCTCCCTGATCCCGGCCTCCTGTTCTGTGCACTGACAGAACTTTTTGCCGCTCTCCTTCACATTCTTCTCCAACAGCTTTTTATACTTCTCTGTCTCCTGGGTATCCAACTGTTCCAGAACATTTCTTGTCAGGGCAAAGCCCAGTCTTTCAAAGACACGTTCCTGCTCCTTTTCAAACTGCTGCACCCTGCTTCTAAGCGCCCCGGCTTTTACTTTCAGATTCCCCCACTTTGCCTTGTCCGCATCTTCCTTTTCCCTCAGTTCTCCGCACAAAGCGCTGAGTTCATCTATCTCTTTCTGCAGATCCTTCGCTTCTGTTTCAAGGGCACGCTGACGCTGTTTGCTCTGCAGTTTCAGGGAATAGGCCAGATCCTTCAGCCTTTTTTCCAGACTTTTGTCTCCCTGTTCCCGCTCCATTTCCTGTTTCAGGGCAGAGATTTTTCCCCGGAGTCTCCGGATCTCCTCCATGATCCCTGCGCCCTCCTGGCAGTTCTTCTCCCTACGGCACCGGGCCAACTGTTCCCGCAGGCTCTCTCCCTCTGCCTGCAGTATCCGCACCTGTTCCGACGCCTCCAGAAAATCCTCCTGGGACTGTCTGTACGTTTCAGACGCTTCCTCCTGATCAATATGCCGC
This sequence comes from Blautia coccoides, assembly GCF_034355335.1. Classification (NCBI taxonomy): domain Bacteria; kingdom Bacillati; phylum Bacillota; class Clostridia; order Lachnospirales; family Lachnospiraceae; genus Blautia; species Blautia producta. The sequence goes on along the minus strand of NZ_CP136422.1, from coordinate 579,772 downwards.
AGTTCCGCAAACAGTTCTTCCTGCCGGAAATTCACTTCCTCCCTGTCAGCGCCCGCATTCCTTGCCCGAATGCCAAGAGCCTGATACATTCCGTTCAGCTTGTTCTGTATCTGCGTCCTGGTGTCAAGCGCTCTGCACAATTCATCCATGTCTGTTTCCAGAGCCTTTTGTTCCTCCAGGTATTCCTGTATGATCTTCTGCGCCCGGATGTACTCCTGGTTTTTTATGGTATCCGACACCAGGCCTGCGAGCAGTTCCTGGATCCCTGTATCCTCCGTCTGCCCCGCAAGCTGGGATTTTTCTATGTTTTTAATGATCCATTCATTCAGCACGCTGTCTGATGTGCCGCATTTATCAAAGAACTGTGTGATCCCGCCCTCATCATTGTTCATACGGGCAATGATATTTTTCCATTCTTCCTGGGAAATGCCGAACTGCCCCAGAAGTTTCCTGTACTCGCCCACATCCTCTCTTCCGAAGTAAAACATCTCCCGATGGCTTCCCACCACCTTCTTCACACTTTCCCTTGCCCGCTCAAAAGGCAGGAGCACCTGCCGCTCCCCATCCATTCTGACAAAAGGCACAGCCTGCAGATCAAATTCACAGGCTCTCTGATAATGGCTGGCAAACGTAAAGTAATGGATCTTGTTGCTCTCCTCCATATTTGCAGAATTCCCAGGCGCAATGGCAATTCCCATCATCAGATAATCCTTCACAGAAGGGTTGTCCAGAAGCCATTCTATGAGAACATATGCAGGGGCGCTGTTTCTCCTGAAATAGTCGGTCATTTTCCGCTTCTGCAGTTTTAAGTCGGGCAGGATAGGCTGCATAAACAACTGGATCAGCACGGTCTTTCCTCCCCCGTTTGACAGATTCAGAAGCGCATTTTCCCCGTCATAAAACCGGAAAGTCTCATCCGGGATTTCTCTGGTATCATTGTTGTAGGAAAAATTTATAATTCGGATTCTGTTAATCTTAGGCATCTTCTATTCTCCTTGCGCAAATATTCCGTGGATCTCCTGTACCCGTTCCTCATCCAGATAATAATAGAGGAACAGATCGTCCATACGCTTTGTCCTGCGGATCTGCCTTCCATCCTCCAGAATACGGATGAGGCGTTCCTCCTCAAGCTGGGCGTAAGCACGTTTTATGGTCCCTATTTTTGACTTTCTGGCCGCGCTGTCCCCGATCTGTTTATTATCCCAGAGCTGGGATATCCGTAGGAAGTTCACTCCATATACCTCTTCTGCTTCCATGGCAGCATCCTCATTTTCCAGATAACCTTTCATCCTCCGGTCCAGCTCCTCAAGCAAATCTTTCGTCTGGATAAATTCCCTCTGTATGGGATTTGTATTCTTTCCCCCGTAAAAGAGATAAAAGATCAATATACAGATATAGCTCTGCAGATACGCATCTGCCATCCTGGCATCAGCAGAGATCCTGGTGCGGAAGTCCTTCATGGTATATCCCATCACATCATTGTCCATATTGGGGATCAGATAAACCTTTGTCCCCGTGTCCAGGAGCCGGAAATCCAGCTCTTCTTCAAACTGCTCCAGGATCTGACGCACCTCTTCATTTTTCAGATCCATATATAGCTCACTGTCTGTTTTTGCATCCAGCTCACCCTTTTCCATTAATCTTCTGTAGATTGCCAGTGCATTTTTAAGCATTCTCTCCATCCCCGCTTTCTGCCTCTTCTCCCCGGTGCAGCTTGACACACACCTTCAGGTCATCCATCATTACGGTCCTTTGGACCAGTTCCGCAATCCCCTCCCTGTCCGTATGTTCCTCCTCCAGAACTGCCCTGAACTTTTCTCCGGTCTTTTCAAAATGCAGCTCCTCCACACCGAAAAAATCGGGATGTTCCATTTCCATCCGGTACATACAGCAGGCAAGGTCAAATTCCCCGTTGGAGCCGGAAACACCCCGGTCCGTTCTGTTTTTCCACTCTTCCACATTGATACACTGATGCTCATAAAGCTTCAGCATAACAAGAAAAATCCTGTTTTCCCGGGTATATCGCTCGAATCTGGGGGAAACTTCCCGAATATGTTCATATAACCGGGAAAAAGTATAACTTCCTCCGCTGTCCGCCGCGTATTTAAAAATGCGCTCGATCAGACGCTCATACATGGCATCCAGCATTCTCTGCCGTTCTATGCGCAGATCTTCTTCCAGTAATTCATCCTCCAGAGTTGTCTCCTCCTCCTCTGTATCCCGGAGTTTCCCCTGCCTCTGGTAAAGCAGCCCCAGATTCAGCCGCTTCTCAAACCTTGGTCCGGAAAGAGGACGGAACAAATCCCATAATCTCTGCACCTGCTCTCCTTCAGCCCCTGTAAACGGCTCCAGTATTTCCTTCTGAAAATCATACCTGCGGATCATGGAATTGTAGAAACTGTTCCGTATTGTCTCCTCGTAAATGTCATTCATGCGGAACCGGCCGGCGATCAGGTTCCTCTGCTCACTGATCACAATCTGAAGGTTCCGCCTGATCATAGACAGATTCTCCATTGCCTGCACCATAGCGGCATCAGGGACAGTGCCTGTCTCCATCTCACCCCGGATCCGCTCTTCATCCTTCTCCACAGCCCGTTTCAGTTCCAGCATTCCCTCATATTCCTCGTCGATCAAATGATAGGTCTGCTTCAGAAGCTCCTCATGCTCTCCCCTGTCAATGGTGTGGATGTTCTCCCGGATGCGGTCCACAAAAGACTGGATTTCCCTCTTTTTCTGCCGCAGCATGCTGATCAGCTCACGGCTCTGTTTCAGGGCATGCTTGTAATTTTTCCGTTTCAGCAGCTCTTTCAACTTTAACTGTTCCAGCTTAAAGTCAAGCTCCCTGTCAATCTCCTTTGTCCTGAATAAAAAATCATATCCCTGATCCGTGAGCTGATAGACTATTTTCCCCTCATCAGTCATCTTATCCTCGATCAGCCGAACCCGATGCTGTACCATACCCTTATCGTAATGCATGACAGCATAAGTCCTGGCTGTGCCCTTGTTCTGCAGAATGTCCCTCACCATATATTCTGTAAGCCGGAGTATCTGGTCAAAAGAAAAATCTTTCCCATATGCGGGAAGCGTATCATCTAAAAAACCGGCCATTTTCTCAATGGTACAATCATCGTTTTCATTCAGCGTCCGTTCCATGATATATACTAAAAGAGAGAAGAACACATTATCCAGTTCTTCTCCCCCAAACCAATCCTCTATCTCACTGTTTTTGTTTTTGCGGTTCACGATCGAATCCACCACCGCGGCAAATCCCATCCGTTTTTCAAATCCTTCTAAAAATTCCAGCATGACTGTCACCTGCACATATTCCTGTAATCCTGATAATTTAAAATTTCCTGGGGGATCCTTCTGTTCTCCTCCAACACCTGCTGTACAAAACTGCGGTATGGCAGCGGAAAATACTCCAGGAATTCCCTTTTCCAGCCGATTTCCCTTTTATCCCTGCATTTTTCCAGAACCCGCTTTTCCTCCAGGGCGCGCTGCACCATAAAATGATAAAGCGGAAGACATGGTTCCATGGACAAATCCGGATTCTGTTTTTTCGCATCGTAAAAAATCCCGACCCCAGCCCGGTCAATGTCTCCTGCATAATAAATCCTCTGCCCTGTGCTTCTGCATCCCATCTCCTCCAGAAATGCAGATAAGCCTTCCTGCTCCCTTGTGATCTTATTTCCTTCTCCATAGACTAAAAGCCCAACAGAGATTCCGAAAATACGTTTTTCCTGGTGTTCTCTCAGCGCTCTGCCAATAGAATACCAGGAGTCCTTATTCTCCAGGACCAACACATCCCCTTTTTCCCCGGGCTGAAAAACACGGCAGAAAAAGGGTTCCGGTGCATGATAATAGCGTAGTTTCTCTTCATCCAGGCGATGGAAAGCCAGAATGGCCTTTCCCTGCCTGCTCTCTAAAAACTTCTCGTCCCCCCAGATGGCATATGATTTCTCTTTCACAGACATCCACCGGCCCAGGCGCTCATCCTCCTGCCAGAGGAGCCGGCTAAGCTGCAGGACATAGTCCCTGGACTCCTCAAATTCCCCGGGCTCCTTCAGATACCGGTCAATGGCAAGGGTTGGATGAAGACTGCGTATTTCCGGAAGGAGATAACTGTAATCCCGTTTTTCTGCTACCTTGCGGTATTCACGGTATACCTGGGGAACAAAAGATGTTTTTCCCGATTTTCTGATCGGTGCTATGACACCTTGTTCACATAATTCTTCCAATACTCCATGGAGCTCTTCGTATGACAGATCCGGGGAAAGCTGTAATATTTCCTCATATCCGAATCTGTTTTTTTTGATCCTTTCCAAGTCCGGTCGTTTCATTCCCTACACAATTTCCTCTTCCGCCAGAACAGGAATCTCCTCCTCAAAACTCTCTGTCTCCATCTCACCGATCACCGCTTCCCCGGCCTGTCCGTACTGATACATCTGGTCCAGGAATTCGATCGCTGCCCTGATTTTTGTCCGCAGAAGGTATCCCCCCGTCTGCGTTGCCTTTGCCAGTTCTTCCACTGACACCTGAGGCTCCCATCCATAAGCCCTTCCGTGAAACTCCTGGAGTTTCTGCAGGATCTCATGAATCTCGTCCTTTGTCAGCGGCTGAAGCTGTTCCGCATCGGTGATCAGCCCCAGCACCGTCTTCATAGGCTCCATATCCTCAGGAAAGGTCTCAGCCAGGGTATCAAATTCATGCTTGGCCTCAACCACATCCTCCACGTAAGAGGCTCCCAGCGCAAACATGGTATATGTGGATTCCAGACGGCTCCCCGGAAGCAGAAACTCACCCATATTTCTGTAGGCTTTTAATCTTGTCTTTTTACCCAGCCGTCCGATCAGTTCCGTCTCATCAAAAAGGATCACCCAGCCATTATACCCCATTTTCACAAACAAATGGCTTAAAAAGTCAAAATAATCCATTGCATGCTTCGTCTTGCTGAAGTTTACATTATATTTTACTCTCTGCTGAAAAATCCTCCGGTAAATCTGGCGCAGGGACGCATTCGTAATAAAATCCCCCTCCAGATCTGCCTGCAGCAGAAATTTTTCATCCTGGTCCTCTGTATTCAGATAAGACTTGAGAAGGTAATATAACTTATCCGTCTCCAGTTCCTTTCCCCCATAGAGCTGCATTTCACTGGCAAGAGGGCTGTTGGGCGTCATCTTTTCCAGCTCCTGAATAAATCCCGGCTGCAGACGTTTTGGCAGATATGTATTGTTCACCAGCTTCTGGTACAGGAGATAAAGCTTGTCAAAGGGTGCCTCCTTACTCAGTGACAGATAGGAAACTACCATATTGTTGGAATGGGCCAGATTGAAGACTGTGTTCAGCAGATGGGTCTTTCCCTCTCCGTATTTTCCTGCGATTATTTTGCCGGAAGATTTTCCGGTCTCACATACCCTGTCCATTTCCTGGGATATTTCCTTCATGATCTTAGGCCGTGCCTCAGAAAAATACTGTCCCACTGCCCTGGAAGGGATCCCCGAGCGCAAAGCTTCTATCACGTGACGCGCTTCCATATCAAACATCATTCCTCACCTCCCAGCACAGCCCTGTTTATCAGACCGGGGATTCCTATGGCGCCCACTTTTGACTGGATCAGGATTTCTTTTATCTTCTCCCTGTCAACTGCTGCTGCCCGGATGCCGCCTCTGTCTGCACACCTTGCCAGCTTTTCCCACATATCCTCTGCAACTGCCTCTGTATATTCCTGCGCTGCCAGTCTGTCCATATCCACAATATCTGTAAAACGGTTAAATCTTTGGCTGACAATTTCGCTCTGTATCCGCATCCAAAGAGCCTGATAAGACTTGATCCCTGCTTTGTCGTTATCCAGCAGTTCCCGGTCAAAGGCAAAAATAAACATAATATTCTTCAGAGTATCAATATCATCGATCAACTGGCGGATGCTCTCGTAAGTATCTTCACGTTTCAGCTTGGTATAATGGAGCGGTTCCAGGCTGGATCTGCTCAAAAGGATCTCCATATCATCCACAGTGACCAAAAGTCCCGAATAACCTGCCATGTGAATGACCTGAGCCAGGGAACGAAGCATATGTCTTGCATTTACCCTGGTGATCCGTGCCGGGGACAGGCCGAGAGAGCGAAGGGATGTTATCTTCACACTCCTGTCTCCTGCGAGCCAGCCCAGGAGCAGTTCCTTATTCTGTTCCTCCAAAAGGGGATGTCCCAGTATCCCTCCTGTCAAAAGACTGCAGGCCAGAGCAAAATTATTGTCGATCAGAGGGTTTTCCAGGAACATGCTTTTGAGCTGCAGCCGGATTTCCCTTCTGGTGATGGCATCCGCCATATTCTCCCTGGAGAGGTAATCCATAAATGTCATATCCTCCGGAACCTCCCTGTAGTCAAATCCGCAGTTTTCTATGATCTTATAACTGCACCGCTCAAGACACGCCAGAAGGTCACTCTGCCTGAGCACCTCAACATAAATTTCCCTGAAATCATGTATCCAGATATCCTTTGCGGAAAATGTCGCAGTCACATAGTTTTCCTGCTCTGCCAGGTGCGCGGTCAACTTCAGCAAATGTGATTTGCCGCTGCCCTTCCGGCCGCTGACGAACTTGATCTTGCTTCCGCCTTCCGTAATATATTCCTGCAGGTACTTCTCCTGCCAGAAATCTGTCAGAAAAGAAACTCCTGCTGACAGTTCCTCAAGCATACTGCCGTCATCCGGCGCCATACATTCTGTAAGCTGCATATATGGTGTCTCTTCCCGGGTATCTCTCCCGAAATCCTCCATGCTATATTCCTCCACCATGATCCTCCTCTGTACTTCTGTCCGCCAATTCCTGAACTGCCGCTGTTATTTAAAGAAACGGATCGTCGCCAAATATTGTTCCTGTCCGTCCTGATCCAGGATCCTGATAGCCTGGTTAATGTTCTTACTGGGGCCAAACTGGAACCGTCTTCCGTCCCTGGTCTCCTCCACATCAGAGGAATACAGTCTTGCAAGGTCAAAGGCATAACTCTGCTGGTCATAATCCCTGCGGAATCTGCCCATAGGCGCCAGGAACTTATACAGTCTGGTGAGATACAGATCTGCCTCCGGCCGCTTTCCCTGCTTCAGGACAGCCAGATCATATGCCTCTGCCAGTTCATTGACAAATGTGGCTGCATTGAAAGACGCTTTCATAAGCTTGTCCTGTCCGGTCTTGATCCTCTGCACAAAACTCAGTGGGCGCATACACTGCACCTTTTTCCGGTCCATATAGATATCCAGATTTTCCATGTCAAAACGTACTCTGTAAGGAAACATCTCATAGACCGGGAATTCCCCTTTTACATCCACGCCGTTATCCGCGCAGTAAGCCAGCATCTGCTCTGCAAAATCCCCGCCCTCAAAATAGGCCCTGCGGTCAAATTCTGCAGCCAGTGCCTTTACTGCCTCCAGAATTTTCAACTGCTCTTTGCAGGCTTCCTGAAGGAGTTCCATATCCTTATCAAAGCTTTTCAGATCACCGGTCTCTATTTCCTTATTCACGGACTTCTGCAGGCGCTGTACCAAAGATGTTTTGTCTTTTAAATCCTTTGAAAGTGCCTGATATTTTATATATAACTCTTCGTAATCCATTTTGCATAGACCTTCTTTCCTGTTTTATATTGAGTATACTGAATTACAGCAGGTTTTTCAATGTTTTCTTTGTCCATCTAAAAAAAGAAATATCTCCAAATATCTAAATTTCATTTTGTATTTGTCACTTCCTCTATAGTTTTTCACACGCTGACAAGTTATCGGTCACTTCATAAGACAACCGCCTTACTGTAAGCAGCACACCCCGCATCTTTTGACGCATGAATGTTATAGTGCTATACTCATTTCATTAAGATACTGAAATAAAATACTTATCCAAAAGGAAGGAGCAGACACCAGATGAAGCTGCAGTTATATCCATGGCAGGAAGAGTGCCTGCAAGCATGGTTCAGCCATCAAGGCCGGGGAATCGTAAACGTGGTGACCGGAGCGGGAAAAACCGTCATGGCCCTGTCCGGCATGGAGCGGCTCAGCCATACTTCCCCTCTCCCCCTCCGCGTAAAGATCATAGTACCCCAGACCTTCCTCACCTCCCAGTGGAGCAAGGCCATGCAGAAGCTTGCCGGCATTCCCAGAAGGGATATCGGTTTTTATTATGGTACCCATAAAGACTCTCCCAACCGTCCTTACATGATCTATGTGGTCAATTCTGCCCGTTACTCCCTGTCCCGCCACATCCTGCAGGATATACACAATGGATATGCTGTCCTGCTGATCGCCGATGAATGCCATCATTATGCCAGCCCGGAAAACCGGCGGATTTTTGAATTTCTCCCTCACCTCGGAAAAGAGAAAAAGAACTTCTATTCCCTGGGTCTGTCTGCCACGCCGCAGACAATGGACTACGAAAGCTGCCTGGTTCCTTCCCTTGGTCCCGAAATATACAGATATACCTTCGAGGATGCTGCTGCCCAAAAAAACATCCGCCCATTTGCCTGCTTTCATATTTCCCTTCGCTTTACGCCGGAAGAGAGCAGCGAATATGAAGAATTAAGCGACCGTTTAAACCTTTCTGTCCAGAGACTTCTGGATCATTCTCCATGCCTGAAAAAACTGGAGGGATCACAGTTTTTCCACGCCCTGAAACGACTGTCCCACGCTTCCCGCTGTCCGGAACCAGCGCGTATGGCGCAGTCTGTGCTGTCTCTGCTCTATCAGCGGAAGTCCATTATCTATAATGCCACCTCCAGGATCCAGTGTGCACTCCGTCTGGTCGAGGAAGCTGCACCAGATTCCAGGATCCTCATATTCGGCGAACGGATTGCCCAGGCAGACCTGCTGTATACAGAGCTGGATCAAAAATACCCCGGCCAGGCCGACCGCTACCACTCCCAAATGGACCCAGAGACAGCAAAAGCCGCGCTGGATCGTTACCGCATCGGTGAAACCCGTATCCTTGTCACCTGCAGGGCCCTGGATGAAGGCTTTGATATCCCTTCTGCCAATATAGGGATCGTCCTTTCTTCCTCCTCGGCAGAACGCCAGCGCATCCAGCGCCTTGGGCGTATCCTGCGCAATACCGAAGGCAGCTCCATTGCAGGACTTTACTATCTCTACGTCCAACATTCCAGCGAACGGCCTGATTACATGGAAAGATCACAGCTGGGCAGCGCTGTATCCTTTTTTCTTTCCTATGACTCCGCATCCGGCCAGTTCTGCCACCCTGTCTATGAAGAACTCACATGTCTGGTCCTGGAAAGCCTGAAAAAACAAGGAAAGCCACAGACGGTCGTAAATGAATGCCGCCGATGCCTTTCCCTTGGTATGCTGCGCCCTGACTGGCTGATGGATGTGCAGGATATTACGTCCAGAATAAACGCCGCAGAGTCGGTCAGAGACCAGAATTATTGGATTTGCATGAAATTAATCGCATTGCAGAAATACCATTCTATAAATTTTAGCAAATCACCGCGCAACAACAGTAGCGCAAATCAGGATTAAATGTTATACTGGAAACGAAATTCACAGAAATACGGATAACCTCCTGACACAGACTTTAACAATACCTGACACCCGGTTCCCATACAGTCACGGACAAACTCCCTATTTCACATATCAGGAGGAATCACATGGCAGACAAATTAATTGTAAAGAACCTGGAAAAAGAGTACGACGGAGAAAAAATCTTAAAATCCCTTTCCTTTGCAGTAAAGGAAGGCGAATTTCTCAGCGTACTGGGTCCCAGCGGCTGCGGAAAAACCACGCTGTTAAGAATACTGATCGGACTGGAATCCCAGACAGCCGGCGAAATACTTTTAGATGGAAAAGACATCAGCAGGCTCCCTGCCGCTGAAAGGGGCATGGGCATCATCTTCCAAAATTATGCGCTTTTCCCAAACATGACCGTATTGGAAAATGTAGAATATGCCCTTAAGATCAGGCCGGAAACAAAAGCAGACGCCACACAGCGGGCCAAAAGTACTCTGGAAATGATAGGCATGAGCGACCAGTTAAAGAAAAGACCCCACCACCTCTCCGGAGGCCAGCAGCAAAGAGTGGCGATTGCCCGGACCCTGGCCTTAAACCCATCCATTGTTTTACTGGACGAACCCATCAGTGCACTGGACGTTGAAAATAAAGAGATCATGAAGCGGGAACTGAAGGACATACAGAAAAAATTCCATTCTACCATGATATACATAACCCATGACCAGCAGGAAGCCTTTTTTCTGTCTGACAGGATCATGGTAATGAGCAGCGGAACCATTGAACAGCTGGACACCCCTCTGGAAATATACAATAATCCTGCAAATGAATACATTCAAAATTTTGTAGTGAGCCATTTGAATATTCTGCGGTGGCGGAGCCACCAAATCTCCTGGAATAGAGCCACAGGATCCGTTGTCGAGAGCCAGCCGTCCAATGACGGGAGCCATGACCTTTGTCGTGGCTCCCAGTAGAATGATTTAGTTTTTGATCGCCCTTTTCCTTTGCCGCATAGAAACATCCCCGTCAATCTGCATGGTATAGGCAGATGGTATAATACGGTCAAGGATGGAATCGGCAAGGGCACTGCCTCCCAATCTTTCATGCCAGCCTTCCGGCATGAACTGGGAACAGAAGATGGTGGAGGCCTGGCCACAGCGGTATTCCATCAGTTCCAACAGATCCCTTTGCTCCTGATCGGAGGCAGGGATCAAAAGGAATTCATCAAGAATCACAAGTGGAAGCTTTTGAAGCTGCTTCATCACTTGATGATATTTTCCCTGTATCCTCGCCGCTTCCAGTTCACTGAACAGTTCCACCAGACGGATATATCTGGTCTTATATCCGGATTGGCAGGCGTTGACTCCCAGTGCATTAGCAATAAAGCTTTTGCCGGAACCTGTAGCCCCGATCAGAATGACATTCAGCCCTTGGCGAATGTAGTCATTATCAGCCAGGCTTTCCAGAAGATCACGGTTCAGGTGCCGGTCCGGCAGATAATCAATGTTTCCAAGAAATGCAGATGAGTCAGAGAGCTTCGCGTTCTTGATCAATCTTTTGATATTGTTATTATGCCGGGAATCATATTCCGCATCAACCAACAGCATGAGACGTTCATGGAAGGAGATGGAGCCGTATTCAGCTTCCTGGTCGATCTGTTTTTCATAAGCTTCCGCGAAGGCAGGCAGCCTCATAGACTTTAACTTTTTTAACGTATCATTTTTCAGTAAACGCCAAATAGTAAGTACCTTTTCAAATTCATCATATGTGAGATAATAGACTCATCACTATAAAGTCAAAAAAGTTTAGTACTCAACTTTTTTGACCAGACTACAGGAGGTGAGTTATGAAATCTCATGCAAGTTTAGTTGCACAGCAAACTCGTTTGCGTGAATGGGCCGAACTGGTCAAAGATTGCCAAAATCGTCCACAGGGTATGAAAATCGATGAATGGTGCCAGCTGCACGACATTACGAAAGCGAGTTATTACTGGAGACTCCGAAAAGTTCGGGAAGCTTTTCTGGCAGCTGCTGACAACACACCAGATTTTATAGAAGTTCCTTCTTCTGCAATCCAGTCAGAAAATATAGCACCGAATCATAAAACCGTTGCTATGATCAGAGGTAGAAACCACCTCACATTGGAAATCACAGACCAGGTATCTGCTTCCTTTCTTCATACACTTTTGGGAGTGATGATGGATGCTCAATGATGGTACAGGATTCAAAAAAGTATACATAGCCACTGGTTTTACGGATCTTCGCAGAGGAATTGATGGTCTTGCCAGAATCATACGTTTCCAGTTTCATCTCGATCCTTATGATAAACATACATTATTCTTGTTTTGTGGCAAGCGTACTGACCGGATAAAAGGACTCCTCTGGGAAGGCGATGGGTTCCTCCTTCTGTACAAGAGGATTGAAAACGGTAACTTTCGATGGCCGCGCACAAAAGACGAAGCGCTGGAGATTACCGCAGACCAGTATCAAATGTTGATGCAGGGCTTGGAAATCATTGCCAGGAGTCCGATTGAAGAAGTTCCGGAGCCGGTGTTTTCCATGTGATTGTGCAAAACAGCGAAAATAAAATCATTTTTATTCATGTCGATTTATTCTGTGCAATATAAAATTTAAAGTTATTCACATTCTAAAAGTTTCTTGTGAGTTTTTATATTTACAGGACTCAAAAACTTTTCGGATTGTGGATAACAGTCATAAATATCTGGATTTTCAGCGTTTCTTTTCAGGTATTCATGACTGTTATCCACCGTCAAAATGACGAAGGTGACAGAAATTAAAAATGGCGAAAATCTGCCGTTTCTGCTATAATACCACTCAGGAAAGTGAGGTTCGGTTATGGCAGTTAAGTATACGGAAGAACAATGAAATACAGTTGATAAGTCGTTTCTTATCCATCTGCTTTTACAACAGCAGGAACAGTTGGAAGCCTTAACAAAGGAACTTCATGCATCGAATGAAAAAATGCAGCTTCTGATGGAACAGGTAATCCTTGGTAAACAAAATCGTTTTGGCAGACCTTCTGAAAAGATGGATGATACCAATCAGATCAGTTTTCGCGAAGTGGATGGAAGCATCGTATTTTTTAACGAAGCCGAAGCTGTATCTGATCTTAGTGTATCAGAACCGGAAGATCTGGAACTCAGATCTCCAAAGCAGTCAAAACGCAAAGGAAAGAAAGAAGCGGATCTTTCCGGACTTCCGATCAGGCGGATCGACCACTATCTGTCCGAGACCGAATTGGAAGAAGAATTCGGTGAGAAGGGCTGGAAACAATTACCGGATGCGATCTCCAGAAAATATCATTTCGTGCCGGCAAAGGTGGAAGTGGAAGAACATCACATTGGTGTATATGCCAGCAAAACAGATGAACATATGGTCAAAGCAGACCATCCAAAGTCTCTGCTGCATGGAAATCTGGTATCCCCATCTTTGGCAGCTGCGATCATCAACGGTAAGTATGTGAATGCAGTACCACTCTATCGGTTAGAACAGGAATTCCGGCGCTATGGTCTTCAGATCACAAGGCAGCATATGGCAAACTGGTGCATCCGTCTCGGAGAAGAATATTTGTCGGTTCTTTATGATCATCTTCATGAAGAATTGTATTCCTATCATGTGATACAGGCAGATGAAACACCGGTGCTTGTAAACCATGATGGACGGAAAGCAGGTTCCAAAAGCTGGATGTGGGTATATCGTTCCGGACATCTATATCACAACCGCCAGATTGTCTTATATGAATATCAACAGACGAGAAATGCATCTCATCCACGGGAATTCCTGAAAGGGTATGATGGCATCTGTGTGACAGATGGATATCAGGTCTACCATACTTTAGAAAAGGAGTTGGAAGAACTGACGATTGCCGGCTGCTGGGTTCATTGCCGCCGCAGATTTGATGAAGCTTTGAAACTGATCAACAAATCGCATCAAAAGGAATCCGGGGCGTTTCTGCTGATGAAACAGATCCAGGCAATCTACCGGGAAGAAGGGAAGTTGAATTCCCTTTCTTCTGATGAACGGCTTAAGCAGCGGCAAGCGGTTATAAAACCACTTGTGGATGCGTTTTTTGCGTACCTGAAAAACATAAAGGTATCCAGAAAGGATAAATTTGGAGATGCCGTCGGTTATGCTCTGAACCAGGAAAAATATCTTCGGGTATTTCTCACAGATGGAGATGTTCCAATAGATAATAATGCATCCGAAAGGGCAATCCGGGGCTTTTGTATCGGGAAGAAAAATTGGCAGATGATAGATACAATTAATGGAGCCAAGGCTTCCGCAATCATTTATAGTATCGTAGAAACAGCAAAAGCCAACAATCTGAAGCCCTTTGATTATGTACAGTATCTCTTAGAAGAGATTCCACAACACATGGATGACACCGATTGTTCATTCATAGAAGAGCTTCTTCCATGGTCAGAAAAACTTCCAGCAGAAATCCGTAAAGCTTAAATATAGGTGGCTGTAAAGCAGCCGGCTAAAAATGTCAAGGTACTTACTATTTTGCGTTTACATTTTTCATTGCTGCCACCTCCGTAATAAGAAGCCCCACGGACCAGGGCATAGCTTTCGTCATGAATAGTCTCAGAGGATTGGCTTGATGGGCCAACAGTCCTGTCATTTCCGGAGTAAACGCAAAATAGTAAGTACCTTGACATTTGGCGTTTACGAATGACAGAGCGGCTTATAGATTTCGTTACAATACTTGCTCATGAAACCAGTTGTGAAGCAAGTGCTCGTATTATGCAGGCCATGAATGTTAAGATTAGTGGTGACACGGTGATCCGTATGCTTTTGAAAAGATACCAGACGCAATCCCATATACCATGTGGAAGCCATGTTGGTGTGGATGATTTTGCTTTTAAAAAACGGCATACTTATGGAACGATTATTGTTGATGAAAATTCCCATATTCCTGTTGCTGTTCTGGAAGGACGGGATGGATCTGCCCTAAAAGCATGGCTGACTCAGAATAAGCAGGTAACAACAGTGACTCGTGACCGTGCATCTGCATATGCAAAGGCAGTGGAAGAAATTTTGCCGGATTGTATGCAGATTGCAGACCGATTCCACTTGCATCAGAATCTTCTTGAAGCAGTAAAGAATGTAATAAATTCAACAGTGCCAGTGGACATAAAAATTCCCAAAGATGCTGCTTCATCTTATGCAGAAGCAGCAGTTTCGGAGTCTCTCGTGGAGAGTGGTAAAAAAAATGCCTGATGCTGTGGATAATTCAATAGAATATAATCCTAAAAGTGTACAACTATATAACAGCATTCGAGAATACGCCGCTGCCGGATACAGCAAAAGAGAAATCGCTAAAATTTTGCATTGTGGCCGTAATACAGTCACCAAGTATCTTAATGGCGACTATGAATCCCTATGCAAAAGAGATTATATGAATATTCTTGTGCGGTGAAATCGCACTTCCGGAAATCTGGAAATCAGATGTCCGGAAAGTGGAAATCATCTTATGCGAGATTACTCGCGTAATGTTTTGTCCAGTCCATATACCTCTCGCATGGAGATGTCATGAGCTGTATCGATGCTTGTGATGTTGATTCGGTAGCTGTCATGAGCAATGCGATCAATGATTGCATCAGCAAGTGGACTTGCATCGCCACCAAGCTGGTCATACCATTCTTCGAAGCCATACTGAGAACAGAAAATCGTGGATGATTTCTTACGCCTCCGATGGAGCAATTCGAAGATATCCCTTTGTTCTGTATCTGTTGGCTTGAGTAAAAGCCATTCGTCCAGAATCAGAACGACGGGGTTAGCATATTTTGCCATGACTTTTTTATAATTACCATCCGTCCGTGCTATTTCCAGATCTATGAGCAGATCCGGAAGGCGGATATATCTGGTGTTATAATACTGCTTACAGGCCTCCATGCCAAAGGCACAGGCCATGTAGGTTTTACCACAGCCTGTAGCTCCGGTAATAAATAGATTCCGGTGTTCAGATATATATTCGCAAGTGGCAAGTCTGTGAATCATTTCCTTGTTCAGCTTGCGCCCGGAAGTGTAGTTGATATCCATAATATTTGCTTCCGGCTGATCGAATCCGGCATTCTTAATCAATCTTCTGAGACGATTGCTTTTGCGGCTGCTGTATTCGATATCTATCAGCATTCCGAATTGATCCTCGAAAGAAATCTCCTTAAATTTTGGATCATCCAGCTGGCTGCGGAATGCGTCTGCCATTGCAGTCAGGCGCATTTCAATTAGTTTATCTATTGTACTCTGATTAGTCATATGCGTTTACCTCCGATAGTAGTCGGCACCTCTTGTGATGCCGTGTGCTTTCTGTGTGTTCTTGGATTCAGATGCTTCTGATTCTTGTTTAACAGAACCTATTACAAGGATGTTTTTAATACTCTTGTAACTTGGCGATGCTGTATAGGATAATGCCTTTTTACAGGCAGTTTCAAGCAATGCATCTGAGTATTTCTCAGCAAGCTTTAGAAGCCCCATGCAGCTCCGATAGGTCTGTTGTTCCACACCTTTGGAGGTTAATATCGCATTAACTGCAGTGTACGTATTTATACCAATCCGCTCAGCCCACTTACGAAAGCGGTCACCGTTCCACTCCAGATATTTCTGGTGGTCTTCTGGCATATGCTCTGTAATTGTGCTGTATTGCCCAGAGCGCCCTTTCAGACGCCGATGGGAAGCAATGCGGTTATGGTTGTAGAAAATTTCAATAGTGGTATCTGTTACCTTCACATCAACTTTCTTTTTGATGTATTCATACGGAACGGAGTATAGCATTCCGTCTACAGATATGTGATAATTGAACTGGACGGTGGCTGTTTTCCAGTCACTCAGTTCAAAACGGGTAGCAGGTAATGGTGCCAGCAATGGTTTTTCTTCCCCAAGAAATAAGCTTCGCCGACTACCCTCTTTCTTCTGAAAGAGCCTTTGGTTGAACAGTTCTAGCTTATCTCTGATTGCCCGGTTTAATTCGGCAAGGGAGAAGAACTGTTCATCCCGAAGTGCTGCTGTGATCCAGGTAGATATGTTTCCTACCGTTCCCTCAGCATTCGGCTTGTCCTTGGGTGCCCTGACACGCGCCGGAATAATAGCGGTGCCATAGTGTTCGGCCATTTCCTGATAGGTTTCATTGATCTGCTGGTCTTTAAATCCACCATTGTGAACAACTGCTGTTTTACAGTTATCCGGTACGAGGATTCTGGCGACACCGCCAAAATATTCGTACATATGGACATGAGCATTAATCCATGATTTCTGCTTCATATCCAGAAATGCTTCCACATATGCATACTGACTGTAGGTCATTACGCCAACAAATATGTAAGCTTTGATAATTTCGCCGGTATCCGGGTCGATGACTGTTGCAGAAGCTCCTGCCCAGTCTACTTCAACCTGTTCGCCGGGTTTGCGGTTGATATGCATGGTAGCACGCCGTTTCTGCTCATCTTGCTGGATGTGATAGCAGAACTGGGAATACATGAGCGGTTCCTCACCGTTGGCACGGCAGTCCTCCATGTATTCTGTCCACAGAAGCTTTTTGCTGACTCCGTTGCGGAGCAGTTCCTTGTGGATGTAAGCGTAGTCAGGTATACGCTTGTTAGGTGATACCTTGTTCTCCTTGGAGAACATGAGCCTTTGAAGCTCTGTGTCAGTCATTGCATCATCAAGCGGCCATGAAAGATTTAATTCTTTGGCACGTTTCTGAACCTTGACGACAGTTTTCTGTGCGACACCACAGCTAGCCATGATATCGCGTTGTGAGAATCCTAGGCCGGTAAGGCGAATGATTTCTCTGTACTTGGTCATAAGTGTGACCTCCTTATAATGAATTTACACCAACAGGTGCATGACCTCATTATAAGGTTTTTATAGATAAAGCGATTTCCTTTTTAACGGAAATGCGATTTCCATCTAAACGGATTGGTGATTTCCATACACCGGACAGGTGATGGATTTCACCCCGGATTATTCAATTATAGGAGCGGTATGGATCAATTTTATGGTGATATCGTAAAAGAACTGAACGCAGGTGTGAGCAGAAAAGATGTCTATTGTCATCTGCTCAAAAAAGGTTATAAGGGTAAGCATTCGGCTGCTTATGATTATATGAATAAAATCATAAAGCGAGAGCATATTGATGTAGCTGTTTATAAAAGTTCTTCTGCAGAGGTTATTCAAAAACGGAAGAAACTGCAACAATATGACCATATTTCACGAGCAGGCATTTTTCGTTTTCTTTGGATGAACGCTGACTTGAGCAAGGCACATTGCATTTATATTATGGAGCATTATCCTAAAATCCGTCAGTTAGATATATGTATCCGAGAATTTCGAAATATATACGATCAAAAAAATATGGTGCTGCTTTATTTATTCATTGAAAAGTATAAACTATCAGAAATACAGGAATTATCCCGCTTTGCAGCTGGGCTTGAAAAAGATATTGAAGCAGTCGAAAATTCAGTTGCAAGCCCTCTATCTAATGGATTTGTTGAAGGGACAAATAACAAATTAAAAATGGTAAAGCGTACAATGTATGGACGATGCAGCCGTCAGTTATTAGAAGCAAAACTTATGTATCGCCCTAATGTATAAATACCAAAATATGCGGAAGAACCCTCAAGCCACGGAATACTCAATCTGGAAAGTAAGCGCCAAATATTCCTGCGGATTTTCTATTTTCCTGGTTTCCTCTATAATTGTAGATGAAAGATATTTAGACTATTTCACTACAATTACGGAGGATAGGTTATGACAACTACTCGCAAAGCCCGTGTTCCGATGGCGGAACAGATCCGGCTTATCAATGAATGCCGCCAAAGCGGCATGACAGATGCTGACTGGTGTCGTGAAAACGATATCGCAGTAAGCACTTTTTATAACTGGGTCAGCCGCTGCAGAAAAGCAGCAGCGGATCAGATCCCGGCACCGAATTATGGTCATTGTGGGATCGCGCATTCAAAACAGGATGTGGTTCCCATTGACATTGTTTCGGATCACCTTCCAGAACAGCATATAGCATCGCAGATGCACCAAACGAACCTTGACAATTCACATACGATTGAAGTGTCCATGAATAATGTAACAATCCGCATCAGCAATGATGCCGATCCTGCCCTGCTCACCAGGACACTCCGCCTGATCCGGGAGACCTCATGTTAGGTGATATCTCCGGCCTCGAAAAAATCTACATTGTCTGCGGCTATACCGATATGCGCAAATCGATCGATGGTCTCTGTGCCATTATCGAAGACCAGCTTAAGATGGATCCGACATCCAGTGCGCTCTTCCTGTTCTGTGGAAGAAGACGGGACAGGATCAAAGCTCTGTTCCATGAACCGGATGGTTTTGTCCTGGTCTATAAACGGTTGTCTATCCGGGGCGGGTATCAATGGCCAAGGAAGCAGTCGGAAGTCCGGAATCTTTCCTGGAGGGAGTTCGACTGGCTAATGTCAGGAATTGATATCGACCAGCCAAAAGCACTCAAAGCAGAGTAAAAAAGCATCTGGATCCTGGTAAAAATCCTGCACAGAAAAATGTCAGGTTTCCTTATAAATTCAGCGTTTTTCAGTACTTGTTTTCCTTTAGGAATGGCTGTGTTTCTGGTATAATAAAGGTGTTAAATTCAAGGAGAAAACGATGGCTTCCAGTGCAAAAGACATCCAGCTGCGAGAGCTGAAGGATACCATAACACAACTGAAAACAATGATCTCTGAGCAGACGGAATTGATCAGATCTCTCCGTCTTGTTATTGATGAAAAAACCAGCCATGAAAAAGCCCTTCAGGAACAGGTGGACTATCTTACCAAAAAGCTTTTCGGTTCTTCCAGCGAAAGAAGGACCGATGACATTCCGGGACAACAGCACCTTTTTGATGAAGCGGAAGTGGAACAAGATCTTTCCCTGTTGGAAGAAGAGACTGTGATCCGGGAGCATACCCGCAAGAAGAAATCAACCCATGAGGATCTTTTTAAAGGCCTGAAGGTTGAAAAAGTAGTCATTCCTCTTCCGGAAGAAGATCAGGTCTGCCCGGTCTGTGGTACGCAGATGGTTCTGATCGGTGAAGAGTATGTCCGCCGTGAGCTGGAATTCATTCCGGCAACATGTAAAGTGATCGAATACTACAGCCAGAGTTATGGATGTCCGTGCTGTAAGGAAGGATTGGGAGACACAGAAAAACCTGTGATCGTAAAGTCTCAGGTTCCGCAGGCCCTGGTAGGAAAAGGCCCAGCGACCGCATCCACCGTTGCATGGACGATGTATCAGAAATACGCCAATGGACTTCCCCTTTACCGTCAGGAGAAAGACTGGAGACAGTATGGTGCCCAGTTCAGCAGGACGACACTGGCCAACTGGATTATCTATTGCTCCAGGAATTACTTTCAGCCAATGTATGATTACTTCCACAGGGAACTGCTGAAGCGCAGTTTTGCAATGGCAGATGAGACTAGAGTCCAGGTATTGAAGGAAGAAGATCGCCGGGCACAGACGCAATCCTTCATGTGGCTGTTCCGCAGCGGCGAAGATGGTCTTTCCGCCATTATCTTATATGGCTATTCTCCAACCAGGAGTGGCAGCTATGCAAAGGAGTTTCTGGAAGGCTATCACGGATATCTGGAAACGGATGGTTACCAGGGCTACAACAGCCTGCCGGATATCAAACGATGTTCCTGTTGGGCACACATCCGCCGGTACTTTATCGACGCCGTTCCCAAAGGGAAACAGTATGATTACAGCCAGCCAGCAGTACAGGGAGTCCAGTACTGTAACCGCCTGTTTGCCATAGAAGATTCCATTAACAAAAAATATCCCGGTGATTATGAAAAACGTAAGCAGCTGCGTCTCGAGAAGGAAAAACCTGTTCTGGAGGCTTTCTGGTCGTGGATTGAGCAGCAAAAGCCAGTCCGAAATACCCGCATGGATAAAGCGGTGAATTATGTCCTTAACCGGCGGGAAACAGCGGAGACCTATCTGGAGGATGGTCGCTGTAGTTTCACAAACAATCTCAGCGAGAACGCGATCCGTCCGTTTGCAGTTGGCCGTAAAAACTGGCTGTTCAGTGATTCTGTAGAAGGAGCCAATGCCAGTGCTGTAGTCTATACAATGGTTGAAATGGCAAAGGCACACGCCCTGAACATTTACGAATATCTGAAATTTCTACTGGATCATCGTCCAACGAAGGAGATGACTGATGCTCAGCTCGCAGAGCTTGCACCCTGGAGTGAAAAACTCCAATCTATCAAAAATCGCATGTGAATTATAGTGAATTACTCCAACTCGCAAAGGGCTGGGGTAATTTTATATCTGACCGCATTATTATTTGGCGGTTACTCTGGAAAGGGCAGGTTAAACTGAAAATAGACAACCGCCTCCAAAAAGAGGATGATTGTCTACAGTCTGATGCAAGGGGCTTTCCCCCTTGCATTCTATTTTCTCGTCACAATCATCAACTCAATCACGTCTGAAGAGATCCCGTGTATATACTTTCTCTTTTACATCGTCCAGACAACTATCATATCTGTTTGCAATAATTGCATTTGCAATCCGCTTGAATTGATTAAGGTCATTCACTATTTTACTTCCAAAAAATGTGGTGCCATCTTCCAATGTTGGCTCATATACAATAACCGTAGCACCTTTGGCTTTGATTCGTTTCATTACACCCTGAATGGAACTCTGTCTAAAATTATCTGAATTAGATTTCATTGTAAGGCGATAAACACCAATTACTACCTCATGTTCTTTAGTAGAATCATATATGTTTTCATCTTCATATGAATAATACCCAGCCATCTGAAGAACACGATCTGCTATAAAGTCTTTTCTTGTCCGATTACTCTCTACTATGGCAGACATCATGTTCTGTGGAACATCCTCATAATTAGCAAGTAGCTGTTTCGTGTCTTTTGGCAGACAATATCCACCATATCCAAAACTTGGATTGTTATAATGATTTCCAATTCGAGGATCAAGGCATACACCATCAATAATCTGCTGTGTATTCAGTCCTTTCATCTCTGCATATGTATCTAATTCATTAAAATAGGAGACACGTAAAGCCAAATATGTATTGGCAAACAATTTAACTGCTTCCGCTTCTGTAAATCCCATAACTAATGTATCAATGTCTTCTTTAATTGCACCTTCCTGTAAAAGGTTCGCAAATAAATTTGCAACCTTCACAAGACGTTCATTTTCCAAATCTGTACCAACAATAATACGACTTGGATAAAGGTTGTCATACAACGCTTTTGATTCCCGGAGAAATTCCGGACTGAAAATAATATTATCACAATGATATTTTTCACGAACTGAAGCTGTAAATCCTACCGGAATTGTTGATTTAATAACCATAATTGCATCCGGGTTATATTCAATAACCAACTTAATTACTGCTTCTACTGCTGATGTATCAAAGAAATTCTTCTTACTATCATAATTCGTTGGTGCCGCAATAACTACAAAATCTGCATCCTTATAAGCTGCTTCTATATCTAAAGTCGCCGTTAAATTTAACTCTTTTTCTTTTAAATATTTTTCAATATACTCATCCTGGATTGGACTTATTCTTTTGTTGATCTTCTCAACTTTTTCTGGAACAATATCCACTGCCATTACTTCATGATTTTGAGATAAAAGTGTAGCAATAGACAATCCCACATACCCAGTTCCTGCAACTGCAATTTTCATTATTATTTCCTCGTTTATTTACTATTATTTTCTTTGGTTTGTAACCTATTTAAATAATACATATTAACCTGATTAACTGAAATTTGTGCGTCATGATAATATCCATCATTCAACACATACAATACATTATTAACAATTGTTATCCCTTCAATAGCATATGAATCCTTTAAAATATACAGTGGTTCAACTTTGCTCGTTTTTAAATCCACTGTGTAAATGTAACTATCTCCATGATAATCTGCACCCGCTGAAAAATATATCAATTCATTTTCTTCATCTAAGAACAACTGATCTTGTCCATTTATATGTGCTTTTATTGTTTTTTTTACCGTCCCATCATATGAGCAATTATATAAATAATCCTTTGTCAAAATCCAAAGTGTACCACTTCTAGTATCATTTGCAATACCAGACGGTTCTTTAATATCAAAATTCCCTATTTCATTTCCATCTCCATCTATATGACGAACTTTATTTTCTCCATAAGAACATAACCAAATAGTTCCGTCTGTTGACTTAGTAACTCCTTGTATATCACTCATATCATTATAATTCAAATAACAAGGTATACTTCTTTTGATAGCTGAAAAGTCTTTTTCGATTATTTCGATAGTGGCCTGAAATTTATCATCATCTGGTTTGTATTTACCTCCATTTCCTATTAAAAAGCAATTTTCCTCCTCGTCCCAAAAAAGTCCTGTACATGTGAATCCCACATTGTTTTTTTCCTTATCGGGTAATTTTAGTATTTTATTTGCATATATTTTGTCACATTTTCCCAGTTCAATTTTTGCCTTAATATGTGATAAAATTATACATCCTAATACCAAAATAGCAACGCAAGAAAGCAACACAAACACTAAACTTTTTTTCTTTTTCATAGTTTCTTTCCTTTTCTCAATTCCGGCATCCATTTTTTTCTTGTTACTATCAAAAATACGAGCATAACTACTGCTAACAAATATCTAACACCTATATTTCTATATACAGCTACCATAGATAATGCAATAATACTTGTAACCACAAGTATTATCATTTGCAATTTTGTATTAAAATAATTATTCATTTGAATCTCATTAGCAGCGCACTCTTTTCTTGCCAATATAGAATACAATATCATAACCGTAATATAACTCGCTAACGAAGTATATCCACCGGCAACATATCCAAATAATGGAATAAAAATAGCATTTAAAATTATATTGCTAATAGCAGCAAATACTGATGCAAATAAAATATATTTAGTTTTCTTGTAATAAAACAGTACATTTACATATTGTTGATATATATACATTACAATAACACTAATTGCTAATGGGGGCATAACCCATATTGCTTGTAAATATTTTTCCCCCCCCAATACTAAAATTAATTCTGGAGCCATTACAATCTCTGCGACAGCACAAAAAGATACTATAACTGTTCCCACTGTTATCAATCTACTTTTATCTTTTGACGAATCTTTTATCTTCAATTCTTTAAATAACCATGCTTGTAAAGATAAATTTAATGCCCCGCTTATAACAAAAATAACCATAGCTGCACTATATGATACACTATATAAGGCAGCATCTTCATATCCATCAATTTTTTGTATCATTAAACGATCCGAATGATTTAACAATATCATTGATAAATAATATGGCATTAATGGCAAATTATATCTCAATGCATCTATTGCAAAGTCTTTTTTCCATAAGGTAAAACTCCCTTTGTAATTGGATATAAAAAATGGAATTGCAACACCTAATTGAATTATTGTCCTTGTAGCTACTACATAAAATATAGGATTATCTAAATCAAGAAAAACTGTTAATGCACCAATAATTGGTCCAATAAGACCATATACTATTATCGCAAATAACATTTTTTTGTACTGATTATCAACCCTTTGTCTTGATGACCATAGCCCGAAGCTTATAGTCCCTATAAAAGAACATATCATCATTATACTTAATGAGGTACTTATCCCTGTAACACTATTAACTATTTTGTGATACATTAAATATACTAGCATCCAAATCATAATCAGTATAATACTTAATGATTGCATAGTAGCTGTATATGTTGTTCTATTTTCATCGTCTCTTACTAATCCAGCAACATAACCATTACTATATATTCTTAATGTGATGACAATTTCAAATATTTCTAGCCAAGACATAAAAACGCTATATATTCCAAATTCCTCTGTAGACAAGTAATGCGTCAGTATTATCATGACCATCCAAGGAGCAATTTTTTGAATTATATTTCCTACTGCATACCAAGTAGCAGCTTTGATTTCTACTGACACATCTCTATATTTTTTTACAATTTTTTTAAGAATAAATCTCATATTACCTAACTCTCTATTCCTATCCTATCTACATCTATTGACTGATACAATTCACTATTTCCAAAAAAGAAAATTGCTATAAAAATAGTTGATAAATAATGAATCCATATACTTGATCCTGTCATCCCAATGCCAACATAGCACAAAAGTAGAAAATAAATAAATTTTCTACACCTTACAGGTGCGATATATTTTAATGTTCTACTGCGAATTAATGTAATCCCAATAACAATAATAGTTCCCCATATTCCAAAAAATGTTAATAATTGCAAAATTACATTATGTGCATAATAGTATTCTCCCGAAGTAATGTATAACGGAATTCCAAATCCTCCAGGTAAACCCATTCTTCCTTTTACATACTCTATACATGCAGAATAAATGTAATCCCTATTAGTCAAATAAATTTCATTACTCTTTATTTGATTTATTAATAGAGTTACGCTTCGAGACTGCATTCCATATTGTTCCAATTTTTGACTTATCCAATATAAAATCTCAATCAAGTTGTTAAACAAAATATAAGCAGCTATCACTAACCCCACAATAATTATTAGCTTTTTCCATAGTTTAATTCTTCCTGAATATACATATGCAAATAAAATCATGCACGCTGATATTGCTGCTGACATACGACCACCTAAAACAGCAGTCACAAGAATATTGAAAGCAACATTAACATATAACCATTTCTTTTTTTCAATTCCCTGAAGTACCATATATGAACCAATAAATACATTTGGTACGCATATACTTGTAAATATCGAATAGTGCACTAATCCTTGTTTAAACAATATAATCGCAACTAAAACCAATGGTAAATTTAGTCTAGAAAACCTCCACCATTTCTCAATAAAAATGTTCAGATTGAATAAGTTATTTGAAACGCATAAGCATGGCACTATTATACCAACCAACGCTTGTATGCCTTCTATGAATACATAGTATTGATAAGGAACTACCATATAATTAACCAATATCATAGCAAAAAAGATAAATAAAAATGCAAACACCCGCTTATTAATACTCATTGTAGTTCCTATCGCTACTATTGCAAGTGTCATGTATATAATGTATTGATATAACGATGATATTTTAAAAGTATTTTCCAAAATATTCGCAAAGTATGGAACATAAATATATATTACTAAAATATTTGCAAGTACCGTACTTTTCAGTATTAGATTTCTTTGTACATTTCTCATACCGCACCCTATCTTTTGCGTTTTCTTATTACTTTGTTATATATTTCTTTCCAATCATATAAAGCTGTTTTTAAAAATATTAAAGGATATTTTCTTTCATAGCTATTCTTTTTCTTTTTGTCCCAAATTTCATTATTATCTGCCAATTTTTGTGAAAAAGCGTCTTTAACTTCTTCTGATAACCATTCTCTACCATCTTCACAAACTCTATTTCGAATATCAGAATATGTTGGAGTCTCTAATTCCGGTACAACACCTAAAGTTAAAAATGCATGACCATTATAGCAATATGGTTGTCTACAATGTTTTCCCACTGGATTAAATATTACTGGCTGCTCAGGATATTTAAATATATTTTGATTACTAAGTTGTCCATAGCATGGTTTAGCTGCCCCAGTTCCCAAATCAACATACAGAGTCCAAGCTCCTGCGTAACAAAAGTCTTCTATTTTTTTCTGAAAAATATCCAATTTAAAATTAAACATTGTCGAATTGAATTTTTTCCAAACAGCTTCATATTCTTCTCTTGACATAGATGTTAAAAGATCTTTTTTCTCAGTCAAATCATTTCGACCTACAGTAATCTGACATACAGCTCCTAACTCTGATTTACAGAGGTTTATAATATCATCAATGTCGGAAATCAACCCATCATATGGCATTAATTCAACAGTAAATGAACATCCCCTTTCCCACATCTTTTTTACATTTGAAAAATATCTATCTAACAATCCTCTTTTCTTTAATTCTGCATAATGAAAAGAAAACTTAAATTCTAAATGTTTCAGCAAGTTTCTTGGAAATTCAGCAATTTCATCAAACCGACTTGTTAATGTTCCATTTGTCACAACCTCTAAGAAATGTCCTTGTAATAATAATTGATAAATATACTGTGGCATTTCTTTTGGAATAAGAGTTTCTCCTCCTCCTGTCAAGTTTATAATACATGTTCCGCCTAACCTCTCTTTTGAAAGACATTTTCCAACATGTTCTGGACTATACAAAAATTTAGCTGCTCCTTTTTCAGTTTCTTTCAGTGCGGAAATATAACAGTATTCACATTTAAGATTACAATTTTTTATTGGCACATTAATAACTAACAATCTTTTAATATCCATGTTTAATCCTTTCGTATTACCTCTGCCATTCTCTCAAAATAGTTTAGTGTTTTTTCTCTATCATATTCTTTATGTTTCCATACATTTACATTTTCTAACTTTTCAAATACTACATTTAACGAATTAACTCTTATAATCATATTGGTATCTTCAATCCATTCTGCTACTCCAAAAACTTTGCCTGTTTTATTATCTAAAACAATACATGGAGTACCATTCAACACAGAAAACAGCATTGCATGTAACCGATCTGTTATAGTAATTTCTCCATTTTTGAATGTTTCCCATGACTTTTGCAATTCATCCATTCTTTTTTTCAAAATAACAGGAGACTTTATAACAGTACTAACATTCCTAACATTATACTTTTGTTTAATTTTTGAAAAAAAATCATTTACATTTTCTTGTTGAGATTCGCAATCTTCTCGAATACATATATTTATTACTTTCTCATATTTAACAGATTTCTCTTTTGCTATTATATCTTTTCCATATAAAACCATATCTGGCATCAGATATACGCCTGAATTTCCAGTAAATTCAAATTTCTGTTTTATAAAATTGAAAGATTTTTTTTCTCTTACAAATATATATAAGCTACTATGATGTTTTAATATTTCATTCGTAATTCTATATTCTTTATCTCCGAATTCATCAGGAGTGTAATATGCTGTTTGTGGAAGAATAACAATCTTATTATTGGGATAGGATTGCACAATCTCACGAATGACCATTTCATTGTGTATCCATAAATTTCCCATCCAACCACCGCCTGAAATTACAACTAAATCTCCCGGTGTTATATATTTTTTTATCTTTTCTTTTTTTGTGTGATACATTGGCATCAATATTTCACAATATTCATATTCAGGGAAAAAATCTTCAAAAAAATATTGTTCTTGAATTGCAATCGCATGATCTCCCAAGTTTCCATGCATAGGCGTTCCAAATAAAACCACCTTTTTTTTCTGACCTTCTTTTAACCTTTTCATCGTCATACGCCACCTTGGGTCGGCAACTAACAATTTAATTCTTTCTTTTAAAATATTCATTATATCCCTCAAAAAAATATTTAAAATTGTTTTCTTTTTTTATTACTAAATCTCTTAGTAACACTAATAAGCAAACAAATATATTAAAATTTTTACCATATATTGCACCTTTAGCAATAATTTGTTTATTACTACTACCATTTTCTTTCTTTTTATGATAAACCATTATCTCAGGTTTATAAAATATAGCTTCTTTTTCGTAATTATTTAAAAGAAAATCCACCTCTTCACCACAAATAAACTCACTTCCAAGTCCTAACCGCTCGTCAAAATTTTTATACATAAGTAAATCCTTTTTAAATGCTACTTCAATAGATGATTTTGACATAAGCTGTAATCTATGCTTTATATATCCTTCAGTTGAATTATAGTTTTTGTAAAAAATATTTTGTTCTGGATCATAAATTTGAGATAAGACAATTTTAGCAGATCTTCTTTCTATAAAAGTATTAACAATAACTTCAAATGCATTTATCGGATACCAACAGTCATCATCTGACAATATAACTATTTCTCCTAATGCTTCTTTTAAACCTTTATTTCTAGCTCTTGATAATCCTTTTATATTCATTTGAATTTGTTTTATATCCAAATTACTATACTGACAAACTATATTTTTTACCTTTTCGTGATTATCCTGTGTGACAAATATAACTTCAAAGTCTTTATATGATTGTTTTTCCAAAGTCTCTAACAGTTGGTTAATTTCTTTTTCTCTTGTTCCAAGAGTTGGAACCAATACTGATATTTTCATCTTTTTCCCTACTTAATTTTTAGCACTTTAATTGCACACCAGTATGCAATATGATAAACACTTCTCACTATACTAAGGTGTTCTATATCTCTATATAAAATCCAATGATACTTAATCACTTTAAGTTTATTACTTGAAATAGAATTTTGCCTTATTCTATATTGCATAAGTACTGACTTCATACCGTATATATTTTTTTCCTTTTTCAGCATCTGTAGCCACAATGCATCATCATTTCGTTTCCGGATATTTGGCACTTTAAATTTTCCCATCTTTTCTACATTATACATAACTGTAGAATTTCCTACTGGGCAATCTAATAATATCCGATTATAATCAGCTTTAGGTACAGTATTAATAACTTTATTTAATGATTCGCCTTTCTCGTCAATCTGTTCATATGCAGTACAAGAAAATGCAACATCATATCTTTTCATAAATGACAATTGTTTTTTCAATTTATCTGCTGACCAAATATCATCTGAATCCAAAAATGCCATGTACTGTCCATTCGCCAATTCCATTGCCTTTGTTCTTGCTACAGCTGCCCCTGAATTATTCTCTAAACAAAAGTATTTGATTCTATTATCCTTTTTTATATATTCACCTACAACTTCTCTTGTATTATCTGTTGAGCAATCATCAACAATAATCATCTCCCATTGCTGATACGTTTGTGCCAGAACTGATTCAATCGTTTCTTCTATAAAACGTGCACAATTGTATGTTGGTGTAATAACTGATACTAATCCTTTTTCCATACGCTTTTCCTACCTAATTACAGCAAAAACTGTTTTTATCATTGTTTTTATATCTTGTAAAAAATTAAATTGTTTAATACTTTCAAGATTATATTTCATCTTTTCTGGAAGTACTTTTTCTATATAAACCTTGTCTACATCATCTGCCTTATCCAGCAGATCTGCTTCATCTTTATATTTAATACTCGCCTCTGAAGTAACTCCCGCCGGTAATAATAATGTAGCAAACATTTCTGGTGTATAACTTTTTACATAATGTGTACTTTCTGGTCTAGTACCTACCAGTGTCATATCTCCCAGAATAATATTAATTAGTTGTGGTAACTCATCCAAACGATATTTACGAAGTTTCTCACCCACTTTCGTAACCCGACTATCATTAGATACTGTAACCTGTGTTCCAATTTTATCCGCATTAGCAACCATTGTACGGAATTTAAATATTCTGAATTTTCTTCCATACTGCGTAACTCGCTCCTGCCGATAAAATACTCCTCCTTTTGAGTCTCTTACGATCATAATAGAAATAGCAATTAACACAGGAGAAAATGTTACAAGCATGACAGATGCAGAAAATACATCAAATCCTCTTTTTAATGTCAGACTAATTTTTTTCTTTTTTAAGCTATCATAATACGGGCCAACTTCCTCCGTTTGCATATATTTTGGTAATTTATCCCATTCTCGTAACATAGTTATCTCCCATTTCTACTATCATATTTAAATATAATCTTTCACGATTACACTAAACTGCTCGATTTCATAATCCACTTCTCCATTTATAAGTTTGATATGAAGTGGCAATGCAATTCCATTTTCAAATCTTATATACATTTGATTGACTTTTAGTACTAAATTTCTTATTTATATATATTCTTTAACTATATCCTTGAAGTTCTCAATCACATATTCCACATCATCATTGGACAGCTTTGTATGTAACGGTAAAGTTATCAAATTATGATAATAATCATAAGCATTCGGAAAATCCTTAATATCCCAACCATATGCTTTATAAGCTGTCATCATTGGAAGAGGCTTATAATGCACATTGGTTGCAACTCCGTTTTCTGCCATTTTTTCAATTATTTCATTTCGTTGTTCTTCATTAATTTCTGGTATTCTGGTAAGATATAAATGTCCGCTACTATTATAGTCCTCACCATAGTGCTGTGAATGAAATACTCCTAGCTCATCGCATACCGCATCGTATTTTTTAATAATCTCTTTTCTTCTTTCTAACAATCCAGGATAACGATCAAGCTGGCGGAGACCAATAGCTGCCATAATATCTGTCATATTACATTTATACCAAGGTCCAATAATGTCATATTCCCATGCCCCTAGCTTTGTCTTTGCAAGAGCATCTTTATTCTGTCCATGGAGACTAAGTAATTGATATTTTTTATAAAGTTCTTCTCCATCCACATTTGGAATATTCCATGTGGATGCTCCACCTTCCGCAGTTGTAAAATTCTTAACAGCATGAAAACTAAACGATGTAAAATCTGCCACTTCACCAGCCATCTTTCCATGACGAGATGCCCCCAGTGCATGAGCACAATCTGATACAATTGCAACACGTCCCAATGCTTCTTGAATAGCATTTGAAGGTTTAAAAATATTCTTCTTATTTTCAACAGCTTGGAAAATACGCTCGTAATCACACATTATTCCACCAAGATCGACAGGAATAATTGCTTTTGTTCTCTCGGTTATTGCAGCTTCCATTGCATCATAATCCATCTCCGGAGAATGAGTTTTTGAGTCACCATTTTTCTGTGAATCCACAAAAATTACAGTTGCACCACAATGAATCGCAGCTGACGCAGACGCTGTGTAGGTATATGCAGGCACAATCACCTCATCCCCAGGACCTACTCCTAAAATACGAAGGTTCATTTCTTCGGAAGCTGTTGCTGAATTTAAACATACAACTTTGCCAGTATGACAAACCTCTGCTAATCGCTTCTCTAGCTCCTTTGTTCTCGGTCCTGTTGTAATCCATCCCGATTGAAGAGCTTCAACTACTTCTTGAATTTCTAATTTTGATATGTCAGGCGGACTGAATGGTACTTTTCTCGGTTCTAAATCTTTCATCATCTTTGTACACTCCCAAATCATTCTCAAGAAAAGCTCGGTTCAGTACCAAACTGCTTTTCATAATCTTTTTCCCAATTTTCATTTGACAGTTTTGCAAGTGGTGTTTTCCACTCACCCATTTCAATGACAATTTTTCCATCCTGCGTACTAATTGATGTAGCTATCTTATTTTTGCTAAATTCACTTTCTTCCAAAAACCACATCACCACTTTTTACTCCTGCCAGTTTCATTGCAAGATGAAGAGCTGCTGTTCCGGCAGATAATGCCACTGCGTATTTACATCCAACAAGCTCTGCCATCTGTTTTTCAACTTCGTTTATGTTTTCTCCCACCGTTGACATCCAGTTCGTTTCATACGCTTCCATTACATATGACATACTATCAGGGTACATGCTGGGTGTACTCAACCACTGCTTGGATAAAAATGCATTAAATTCATTTTCTTTACTAAACATTGCTACTCCTCCTGAGTTTCCTGGCCTCTTTTCAAAATATATTTTCACTTTAATGTATATAAAAAAGTTAATTTCAAAATTATATGCAAGCATTAAAAAGACCCGCATCAGAAATCTCTCTCTAATACGAGTCCATTATTGTTCCTATAGGTTTTTGGGAGGGTTAATTAAATTCAGTAATCAAGAAATCAGATTCTCGTTCTTCACAAACGTCCTGCCTTATATTTTTCCTATAGGAACAGTCCAAGACATTCTCGCGAGATTTATTTCTTGACTGTTCCACCTTAACACGCTTTTTAATTGTTATCAATATACATTTTACGAATGACAATTAGCCTACCAGATCTTGTTCCGTGCAGGCTTAGTCATTCCTCCTTATTGTATTTTTCGCTCTGAAAATTGGGTTAATCATGAGCAACCTAAAAGCCACCTGTTTGATTAGTAGTTAGAGGCGCTTAATTGAACCACGCAGAGAAAAATCTACAAATAAAGGAAACAACTAAGCTCTCAACCCCTTATAAATACTGAGTTTCTCTTGGTTGTCCCTATTATATAATTATCCTTGAATGTTCATCTTCATCATGTTTTCTTTCACACTACTCATTTTTCAATATCTCCTTTTATTTCTAAATCATGTTGACTTGATGCGAGCCTGTTCGTCCTGCTGTGAAATGCAGACCGCTACCCCATTTATAAATAATCAGGGATCAGATTCCCAGTTATTTGTTTCATTCGTGTTTCTTCTTAATAAATTAGAGGGCACTCTTTTATTACCGTATCCAGGAAATACCCTGAACTCCCCTGTAACTTTTTTATCGCCATATCCAGTGTCCTTAAATTTCCCCGTTATATTCTTATTCCCATAACTTGAAACAACATCTTTGGTGAAAAAGCCAGACAAATTCCATCCCTTTCACCAAAAGTCCACCCTCAAAGCACCCCATTTTAAGCCATTTATACATGATTTATGTATAAATTTCTGGTTTCTGAATATTTATACGTTTCTTTGCTTCCGTACGGTCTTACCTATGTCAATAAACATTTCACTGCTTCAAATTACATAATTTCACTTTAGCGCTCTAGCACTTTACTCTACATTGAGATTATGCATTTGTACAGAAAGTCAATTTATTGTGGAATATATACAAAAAATAGGATCTGAATAGTGTTATTTAAGCCACTTTCTTGTTACTAATGCCAGTGGAACTTTTGTTACCGAGTAAACTAAAGCTTGAAAAAACCGTGAAGCTTTCTGCTGGCTTTTTGCACCATATTACTACAAATGCATGAGCTGTATCAGTCATAACAATCACTCTGCCGATTGCTTTTGGAATTTCATTCTTTGCACGTAATAAATATTTCTTGCTTTCAACTACTTAAAATATCTTGTCATAACCACAAAGAATGTCTGCAAGATCTACAAGAATGATGACCTTTATCTTCTCTGTGATAGCATCAGGCAATTTTTCGTAATCCATTTCCCATGAGTCATCCTGTGTATCCACCAAGATGAGTTTTACTCCCACATGGCAAACTACGTATGCACTGACAATATATGTATATAGTCAGTTGTGATAATTTCATCTGTATTCTTAATTTCAAGAAGGTATATAGTCATTTCTGCACAAGCAGTTTGTGAGCCAAGACATACTGCATGATTAACACCACAGCATATTGCTACTAGTCTCTCCGATTCTTTTGTCTTAAATCCTGTTGTGATCCACCCAGATATCAATGTCTCTTTTATCTGCTTTGCTTCACGAATTCCTACGCTGGAGAGAGAAAATAAAATTCTCATATACTTATCTTCCTCTCAAAATGTATTTCAACATCCACTTTTGTTCCTTTTTTATACTTGTCCTTCAAAAGAACTGTAACATACTTTTACGGTAATAATTTAAACTGCTACTGTTTATATTAACGATAATAAGCCTGCCAGATGATTATTTATCCAACAACAGGCTTAGTCGATTTTCTCCTTATTTAATTTTCCTCTCTAAATTGGGTTAATAGAGAACCAAGAAAGTCACATATATCGACAAGGGTATGGCATCTCATCCTATTTTGTTTTGAAGAAAAAAGTATAAAGCGGGACTCGACTAAGCCTCCAACCCTTTGTAAATAATGGGTTTTCTCTGGTTCTCCCTATTATATAATTAACGATACATGCGATGTTCAAATGACTCTCCCCCTTATAATCTTACTTTTGAATAAATACCTCTTTCTATCATTTTCATCTCCTTAGAACTTGTATAATCCTAATATTCCTCCTTCATTCTATTTACCGTCAATATTCCAATCGTTAAATCTACTGTAAAGTCACCGCATTTTTAATATGACTATTCTGCCCATATGTCGGCACCAATCTTTTTACCAGTTCCCTAATATCCTCCCGGTTCCTATAACTAGACTTCGCCAGCTCCTCCAAGTCCCCCAAAAACTTCTCCATATCAAACGGGATCGGACTCCCGATATGTATCAGCTGATTCGGCGTAGTCTTCATCCCTTCCTCCGCCATCAGCTTCTCCTCATAAAGCTTCTCCCCAGGCCGCAGCCCGGTATACACAACCGATATATCCACATCCGGCTTATACCCCGAAAGCTTTATCAAATTCCTCGCCAGCGTATCGATTTTCACCGGCGCCCCCATATCCAAAACGAAGATCTCTCCGCCCTTCGCATACGTCCCCGCCTGCAGCACCAGGCTCACTGCCTCCGGTATCGTCATAAAGTACCGGATGATATCCGGATGTGTAACAGTGACCGGCCCTCCCGCTTCGATCTGTTTCTTAAACAGCGGGATCACCGACCCATTACTCCCCAGTACATTTCCAAAACGGACCGCCACAAAATCTGTGGTCTTCCTCTGTCCTTCTTCCGGTTCCACACCTTTTTCCCTGGTAGCCGCAGCCATACCATACTCCGCTTCTTCCTCATGCCCGTTCAGATCTGGCAGAACAACCGGTCTTCCCAGTTTCCCCAGCCTGTCCATAGTCTGGATCACCATTTCACAAAGCCTCTTGCTCGCTCCCATGATATTCGTAGGATTGACCGCTTTATCCGTACTGATCAGCACAAACTTCTCGCACCCGCTCTGCAGTGCCGCACTGGCAGTCTTATACGTTCCCAGGACATTATTCTTTATGGCTTCACAGGGACTTGTCTCCATCAAAGGCACATGCTTATGTGCCGCCGCATGATAGACCACATCCGGCCTGTATTCCGCGAACACGCTGTTGATCCTCCTGCTGTCCCTCACTGACCCGATCAAAACGACCAGATCCAGCTTAGGGTATTTCCTTCTCAACTCCTGCTCAATGTCATAAGCATTATTCTCATAAATATCAAAGATGATCAGCCGTTTCGGACCATGCGCTGCGATCTGCCGGCACAGCTCACTTCCAATCGAACCACCCCCACCGGTAACAAGGATCGTCTTATTCCTCAGCGCCTGGAAGATCTCCTCCATATTGACCCTGATCGGATCCCTTCCCAGCAGATCCTCCACTGCCACACTCTTCATCTTGCTGATCGACACTTCTCCGTTCACCAGCTGGTAAATTCCCGGAAGTATCTTCATTTCACAACCAGTCTCCTTGCAGATATTGAGAATATCTCTCTTCTCCTCAGCCGAAGCACTGGGGATTGCCAGTAAGATCTGGTCGATCTTATACTTCTCCGCGCTCAGCAGGATATCATCCCGATTTCCAACGATCGGAATCCCTTCTATGTAACGCCCCATCTTATTCGGGTTATCATCAATAATGCAGCAAACCTTTGCCTTCACCTCACCAGCCCTGTTCAGATCCCTGATTATGATCTGCCCTGCAGCTCCCGCTCCGATCAGCATCACCCGATGTAGCACCGTATCCTCTTCGCTCTGTTTATTCCGATTCCGTTCCAACAAAATAAACCGATAAGAAAACCGAACAGCAACCGTAAACACAAACTGCAGCATGATCCCGAACAGATAATAAGAAATCGGCATCCTCTTAACAAACAAAGTGATCCCAATGATCTGAAACAGTCCGGTGACAACATTCGCTGCCCCAATCCGAAATAACTCACTGAAACTGGCAAACCGCCAGATACTCTTATACAGCCTCAAAGCCCAATAAACAACAATACTAAACACCGTATACCACGGCGCAAACCTCAAAAACGCCCCCAAATAAACATCCGGTATCAAAGAATACCTGCAGTCAAACCGCACCCACAAAGCCAGCATAAACGCCGCGTTCACAGCCACAACATCATAGAGCATCAGCCAAAGCGCGATCGCCTGCCAATGTTCCATAACCTTCTTTTTCTTACCGGCTTTTCGCATCAGCTCTTCCTGGGCCCTGTCTCTTTCCTCATTTGTCTGTGCAGCTTTCCATTTTCTCTCCTCGTCACCGGTCATGTCAGAGCGTTTTCCTCTGCCACTGTCATCTCCGGTATCTTCAGTACCACGAATAAACGCCTCCTGCTCATCATCCTCTCTCTTCCTGTCACCGGAATTGATCTTTGCCAAGGCAAAGACCATCACAAACAGGAACAGGACCAACAGGAGCAGCAGCACAATGATCATCTGCCACATAATATCTCCCCTCGTATTTCCACATCTTTTTATTTCTTTTCATTTTTCTTTTATTATTACTTTGAATATTCTCTGCCCATAACAGGCAATTCTTCGCCGACACCGCAAAGGAGCCGACCGGCGATATTCAACCGGAAACCATGCGTCATTGGCGCACGGCCTCTTGCCAGTTTCCCAGCATCTATATAAGAGTGAGTGTTCACACTTATGTCTAATTAAACTATCGAAAACTGTTTATCCGATTTTGTCTGCCCTATTTCCTCTTCCTCTCAAAATCCTTCAGACATTTCACCCCAAGATTTCTCGCGCTATTCAAAAATCGACTACCCTGATGCCCATTCTCACACTCAAACATAGCTCCATTTTTCTTAATCTTCCCACCGCAGACAAAGCACCTACTGCTTGTCCCTTCCGCACTAAGCTCCAGAACCACGATCCCGACACTCCATGCTTTGTATTTCAGAAATTCTCTTATCCGACTTCCCAGATACAGCGGCGAATACATGCCTGAACGATACTGCACCATCTTTGAAAATTCTTTGTCATAGGACGGAATCACAATGACCCTCGCCTCTTCCCTCACACAGAAATCCACGATTTCCCTGCTCACCTGGTGAGCATAATGCTCAGAAAGGTTTTTCAACCGCAAATAATATTTGTGGTTAGGCTGCGCCGCATTATCTTTGTCCGTATAAACTCTGGATTTCTCAATCTTCTCCAGGAGGACTTTACATTTGCTCCTGTAGGCATCCCCGCCTCTGCAGGAATACACTGCCTTTTGTTTTCCATCTGCATCCAATATGCAGCACATGGCAAAAATGTCTGTGTTCGTAAACTGAACACTGCATACATGCTCCCGGTTCTTCATACGCTCTTTTGCGTTCCGGGCATCCTCTGTCTGCTGTTTGACAGGTACATGAAGCCAGAACTCCTTCTCCTTAAAAACCACAGTCGGAGAAAGCATCAGACCTTCTTCCGGAATTGACTGCCCTTTTAACCTGCAGTCCATCCAATTCCATTTGTTTCCATCCCACACCTTCAGGGAAATCCTATTTTCCTTAAAGTCCTTATACATCCCCTTAAAGTAGGTGACAGAGGCATCAATAGTATCCGGTATGGTATAGACCAGATCATCACCTGAGTTTTTATACTTTTCCGTATAGCTCTTCAGACTGGCGGACGCCTTATTAATAGCTGACCGCCTGAAATAGACCGGAACTCTGTCAAACGGCAGCGGCCTTTCCGGCACTCTCCCGTCTCTTCCTGCAATTGTCAGGCGCTCTAAAGCCCCCTGCATCTGCAAAACATTTAACTCCCAGATTTCCTCATGTTCCAAAAGCAGCCGAAAATAAAAACCCAGCACCTGTCTGTAATATTTCTCTGTTTCTGTCAGCCATTCCGGATGGGAACAGCGAAGTTTGTATTTAATTGTCTTAATGCAGTATCCTGTTTTCATTCATTTTTTCCAGTAAATAGGACATATTTTTTTAGAAATGCGGTTAGAGTCGTGAAAGACAGGTCAGAAGGCGCGTTTCGCGGCTTCTGACCACTTTGATGACCACGAATGGTCCGGTTTTACAGATTGGTGAGCTGGTTCATATACTTCCGTTTTGTGTCAGGCTGAATATGCACATATAAATCAAGGGTGGTCTTTACAGAAGTGTGGCCCAGGATTTCAGAAAGGGATTTTGTATCAAAGCCCTGTTCAATCCAGCGGCAGGAGAATTGATGGCGCAGCGCATGGATCTTTATATGGGGAATCTGGCACTTTTTCAGCAGGCCTGCGTATCTACGCTGTATAGTCCTTGGCTCCATACATTTTTCTGTACCGGTGAGGACAAAAAATCTGCTATCTTTTTTCAGAGGTGCTGCAAGTGCCAGAAGTCTGTCAGGAAGAGGGATTGTACGGATAGACGTGGCAGTTTTGGGTGTGCCGATATTCAGGTGTGTGCGGGAACACTCTTTTTTTCCATCTGTTATGAGCATATTCAGGTTTTTTACACGCGTAACAGTACGGCGGATGTGAAGTCTGCACTGATCAAAATCCACATCCTCCCATTTAAGCCCGCTCAACTCTCCCACACGGATTCCTGTGTACATGCAAAGAAGAATACCGAAGGAAAAAGAATCCATATTGCTGAGCAGGCAGGCATCCAGTTTTTTATAATCCTCACTGCTCATGATCTGTATATCACTGCTGCTTGATGGGATGCGTGGGAATTTTAAAGGCTCAGCCGGGAAATAACCAAAATCCTGAGCATACCGGAGAATATTTTTGAGCACACTTATGATGACATGAATACTCCCGTATGCCATTCCCTGTTCCAGTTCATTTTGTATAAAACCGGCGATGGTATGGTTCGTAAGCTTTTTAACCTGCATTTCCCCCAGAAGAGGCAGTATATGGTTATCCAGAATTTCTTCATAGTTGGAATATGTGCTCTCTTTCACGGTGTAGCGGATATGTGCTTTCCA
Source organism: Blautia coccoides (assembly GCF_034355335.1). Classification (NCBI taxonomy): domain Bacteria; kingdom Bacillati; phylum Bacillota; class Clostridia; order Lachnospirales; family Lachnospiraceae; genus Blautia; species Blautia producta. Next base: position 540,728 of record NZ_CP136422.1, on the reverse strand, counting down.
CTGTATGCTCACTGTATAGATCCGGTCATCCTGTGGAGGCAGAGAGGAACGGCTGGTGTACAGATAGACGTTTGGATTTTCAGATATGATTTTGGATTTTTTATCCTTTACTTCAGCGTACGATTTGCCATAGAGATACCCATAGTGGATCTTACCGTCTATATCTCGACCCTTCACATACCTGGCTTCCCAACGGCCATCTTTTCTTTTTCTAATATTTTCACCTCTTCTTGGCATATTGACCTCCTTAATATCACGAATTTTTTGTACAAATTCAGACCATTTTTTTGACCACTAATGATTATCTATTAATGATGCCCAAATATGGTGGTTTTCATTTTATATACGGTAAAATATTCTGGTGGTTCAGAATATACTAAAAATAGCCAAAAAATTGCCATTATTTTTTGGCATATTGACTTTAGCGGCTTTTAGCGTTAAACTTAGTTTTGATTAAGGGCAGGGAAATTATATTTGTTAATACTTTTTCTTGTCTTTAAATGTCGCATTTCTAAAATAATGCGGTCAAAAAAAGGAGTCCGCCCCCACGCGCACTCCTGCCATACCAATTACATCGTTGCCAAAAGGAAAGCCCCTGCCGGCAGCAATACCAACAGGGGCTTTCACTTTAAAAGCTATTCTTATTATCAAATTCAGTATCTCACAAAACCAAATACTTTGTCAATAAATTACCACAAAATTCCTGGTTCTCACTCTGTCTCCAGCCACTCCACTACTTTCTCAAATTCCATAAAATGTGAAGCCTTCACCAAAATAGTATCTCCATCCTGGATCATTCCCGGAAGTGCCTCCCTGAGACTCTCCTTCTCAGCAAAATGTACGATATCTTTTGTAGGCGCAGCCAGTCTGGCCGCCTCAGCCATATCCCCTGCCAGTTCACCCACGCAGATGATCTTATCAATATCTCTGGAAGCCGCATATACACCAACTTCCCGGTGCATCTCCACTTCATCGTTTCCAAGCTCACCCATATCACCCAGTATAGCCACTCTTCTTCCCAGTGCATCCTGCAGCACATCCAGAGAAGCTTTCATGGAGACCGGGTTGGCGTTATAGCAGTCATCCACTATGGTCCTCTTCTCAGTTTCTATAATGTGGAACCGGCCGTTCAAAGACTGCAGGCTCTCAATCCCTTTTTTTATCCCCTCCAGGCTCATGCCATAGATAAGCCCCACAGCTGTGCCGGCCAGCGCATTATATACCATATGCCTTCCGGGAATGGGTACCAAAACCTGGAAACTCTCCTGCCCCGCATGGATACGGCAGGAAATCCCTTTCAGTCCTCTGCTCTCGATCTCATCTGCCCAAATCCCCTGACGGTTCATCACCCCAAAGAATACCGGCTGAATCCCATTCACTTCCTTCACTGTGATCAGCTTATCGTCATCCCCGTTCAGCACAACGTGCCCATCGCGCTCCAAGAAGTCGAAAATTTCTGTCTTTGCCTTTAATATACCATCTCTGGATTTCAAAAATTCCAAATGACACAAACCGATATTTGTGATCACACAGGTATCCGGCCGGGCAATTTTTGCCAGCCGGTGCATTTCTCCAAAGTCGCTGATCCCCATTTCCAGAACTGCGATCTCATGCTCCGGGCGCAGACCGAAAACAGTCAGCGGAACTCCCAGTTCATTGTTGAAGTTTCCTTTTGTCTTCAGCACATTATATTTTTGTTCCAGTACAGCAGCGATCATTTCCTTGGTGCTGGTCTTACCAACACTTCCCGTGATCCCCACCACCGGAATGTCAAGCTGCTTCAGATAGAACTCCGCAATATCCTTTACTGCCTGAAGAGAAGAATGCACCTTTATATAAGGAAAGCTTTTTTTTCCGAGGTCCTTCTCAGTGAGGGTACACAGTGCCCCTTTTTCCATCACACTGTCAATAAAATCATGGGCATCCACACGTGCACCTTTAATAGGAACAAACAGGAATCCCTCCTCGGCCTTTCTGCTGTCTGTAACGATTCCCTGTACTTCCCGCTCCTTCATTTCCTCGCTGCCAACATATACGCCTTTGCAGGCTTTGGCTATATTTTCTAATGTAAGATTTTTCATGGCACACCTCTGGTCATTTATATTTTTTCAGAGAAACCTCGATGAGCTTCTCACACAATTCCGGGTAATCCATTCCAAGCACTTTTGCTTCCTGGGGAATCAGGCTTGTGGGGGTCATTCCCGGCAGGGTGTTTGCCTCCAGACAGTACATGTTTCCGTCTTTGTCCATGATAAAATCCAGTCTGCCGTAGGCCTGCAGGCCCAACGCTTTATAGCCCTGCTCTGCGTATTTCTGCATTTCCTTGGTCAGTGACTCGGAAATCTCTGCCGGACAGGTCTCAATGGTGGAACCTGCCTCATATTTGTTCTTATAGTCATAAAATCCCTGAAGCGGAGCGATCTCAATGACCGGATAAGCCTTGCCGTCCACTACAGCCACGGAGAACTCCCGGCCCTCAACAAACTGCTCTACAACCGCTTCATTTTCATAGGAAAAGGACTCGTCAAGAGCCGCCTCATATTCCTCCTGGTTCTTGGCAATACAGACACCTACACTGGAGCCTCCGCAGCACGGTTTCACGATTACCGGGAAGTCCATGTCATAGTCTGCCAGTTCACTGCTGCATTTTCCCTTCTGCAGTGTAATTCCTTTTGGAGTGGGCACTCCCTTTGCCTCAAATACCATTTTCGTAATTCCCTTATCCATGGCCATTCCGCTGCTCAGTGGACCGGAACCTGTGTAGGGAATTCCCATCAGGTCAAATACGGACTGTACTTTGCCGTCTTCCCCATTTGAGCCGTGCAGTGCCAGGAAGACCATATCTGCTGCTTTGCAGATTTCAAGCACATTGGGACCGAAGAATTCTTTCCTGTTTTTCATGGTTTCTTCCAGTTCCCCGCTCTTTTCCTGCATATACTTAATCTCTGCATCTATATCGTAGGTCTGGGGGAACATTTCCTTTCCCCAGCTTTCTTTTCCAAAATACGCGTCTACCAGTACCGCTTTGTGATTTCTTCTGCGCAGCGCTGTGCAGATGCCCTGTCCGGACACAATGGAGACTTCCCTCTCTGTACTGCTGCCGCCTGCTAAAACAACTATATTCATACTCTTTCTCCCTTATGCAGCCATTCGGTTTCTTTGCTCTTTTTATACTAATCAATTTAAACTTTTTTGTCAATGATGATGCCGTCCAAGGACATGATCTGCAATAAAAATAACACGGCAGGTATGTTCTTTTCTCACTGCACTTCACACATCACTGTCCACAGCCGCTGCCATCTTCCATCAAAACGCCTCTCATCGTCTTCCTTCCCTCACCACTTTTATCCATATTAACTATCTTTATAACATATTTTCTCAATACAAAATACAATTTGACATAAAAACAGCATAATATATCATTTGTTCTGTACATTTTTTACAGTAAAATAAGTCGTAACTATTCAGTAGGTCCGTGCATTTACTGCACTGACTGTAAGAAAAGATTCAGCAGCCGGGCAAAATCCCATCACCAAAGGCGGTTCTGCCTGGACTTCTGCTCACATCTGTAAGGGTACTGAACAGTTGCAATGATCCACAGACCGACAAGCCAGCCGCTGGCCGGTCAATATTCAGAATGGATACTCAAAATGGATACTCAAATACACAAACCGGACACTATGTCTGTCACGCGTTTTTTGTATCAGACAGGACAAGGGTGCCTGAGGAATCCCGGAATGCTTTGGGGCTGCTGCCTATTTTTTGCTTAAAGGCTTTGGAAAATACCAGTGCATCCTTATATCCCACCATTTCCGCGATCTGTTTAACCGGAAGCGCAGTGGTCTGAAGAAGAAGAGACGCTTTGTTCATCCTGACACCCAGCAGATATTCATATGGTGAAACGTGAAGAACCTGTTTGAATATCTTTGTCAGATAACTGCGGGTAATGCCGATGTAACTGCACATATCATTGACCTTGATATCTTTATGATAATTCTGTTCAATGTAGGCAACAGCGTAATCCACGTATTCCTGCTGATGGTATTCACCAAAAGGCTGTCCGGCAGCATGTGAAGTCTGATACTCCCGGATCATATCAGCCAGAAAAAGGGCAAGCTGGCTCTGACGTACCAGGTCATTGGCATAGGTGAGCTGATGTGCGGCCAGCATGGCATCCACACAGGCGGTCAAAGCCTGTTCCTCATCAAAATGCCCCACCCTGCGGTCCGCGGAAAATCCGGCATGTTCCAGACATTCATATGCCCGGATACCGTCAAAGGCAGCCCAGACATAAGACCATGGTTCTGCGGCATCCGCCCTGTATATCGTAGTCTCGTCCGGCATGATAAGAAACGCGTCATGAGGGCCAAGCTCTCTGGTTTTTCCATTTGCTGTAAATGTGCCCTTCCCGCTTACCACATAGTGCAGAAGATATTCCTGACGTGTGGCCGGTCCGTATGTATGTCCGGCTTCACAGATTTCTCTGCCGCAGTAAGCCAGATACAGCTCTACGGAATTTTTTCTAAGAAATTCCAGACATTGATATTTGGGGGACTCTGTATATTTTACCTCGGTATCCTTATGTCCGCTGTCCATTCTGAATTTCCTCCTTTGCACCTCTGCATACATAAAATCAAGCTATACACATTATAGCATTATGCATGTCCGGTGAAAAGGAAAATGTAAAGCACCACAAGAAAGGAGCATATGTATGAAAAGAAACAAGAAAGTCTCCAAAGCCCTGTCACTCTGCATGGCATTGGCATTGACTGCCGGAAACTTATCTCCCGCTGCAGTCAAGGCAGATACCATAACCGTGGATAAAAATATCCTGCAGGGCCTGATCCCCACTACCAACGCTGACGGAGGCATTGCCAATCCGGAAGCAGCCACAGACGGCAGCAAATATGACAGCAATGTGGAAATGAACAACACCCGAATCGACGCAGGCGAAGAAATCGGCGGCGATGACAACGGCTATTCCCAATGGAATCAGGTATACCTCCAGTACGATTTCGGAGATGTCTACAGCGTAAAAGCTGTGGATCTTTGCCGCAACACTTACGACAACGCGGTTTCCACCTTCAAAGATGTAAAGGTGGAGCTTGCCTCCACAGAAGATTTCTCCGACAGCGTCATTCTCTACGGCGAGCCTGACGGAGAAGATATTGTAGAAACCGTAGATACGAAAGGGGATTCCCAGTACCTGGAACCAGATTCTGCAATAGACGCCCGCTATCTGCGCGTCTGGGGAAAAGGCCATTATATAGAAAATACAAACAGTTCCTGGAAAGGTTACAGCAACGGTGTCCTTTTCACAGAAATTGAGGTCATCGCCTCTGTAAACCAGGAAGAAACAGACCCCGGTGAAGGGGAGGAAATGGTAGATGCCAACATTATGCCCGGCCTGCTCCCAACCTCCAACACCCCGCACCAGATCGTAACAGGAGGTTCCACTGTACCGCAGGTACAGATCATGAATCCGGAAGCCGCTACAGACGGTATGAAATCAGGAAGCGAGGACGATTCCAATAATACCAAGATCATTGCAGGCGATGAGATTGGCGGCGATGACAACGGCTATTCCGGATGGGACCACGTCTATCTCCAGTATGACTTTGGCAAGGCCCGGGATGTGAAAGAGATCAGTCTGTACCGGAATACCTACGCCAACGCGGTCTCCACCTTCAAGGATGTAAAAGTGGAACTGTCTTCCACTGAAGATTTTGCAGAGAGCACTGTGGTATACGATATGGCTGACTATGAAGAAACCACCTCCAACAAAGGACAGCCCCAGGTCATCACCCTGCCCGAAGCAGTTTCTGCACAGTACATCAGGATTTGGGAGAGAGGCCATTATATCCAGAACACCAACAGTTCCTGGAAAGGTTACAGCAATGGTATCCTCTTTAACGAGATCGAGGTAATTGCCAGCATTCCCAAATCAGAGGTTCCCGCGCCGCCGCCTGAGGAAGAAGCCCAAAACATTGCCCTTGGCAAGCTCCCATATGTCCGCGGTCTGACACCGACTAACATTGAGGCCATCACTGACGGCAATGTGGACGACAACTACGCAGTACATAACAGCACCGGAGAGCGCTGGCTTCAGTTTGAATACAAAAACACATATCAGATGAAAGAAATCTGCTTCAAGCTTGAGGAGGGCACTTACCGGTCCGTAAAGATCTCCGTATCTTCCTCCCCTACAAGCGCCGGACAGACGGTTTTCCAGCAAAACAACTGGACACAGGGTCCTGACATGCAGACAGTAACCCTGGACACGCCTGTCACGGGCAGATATGTACGTTTTACTGTAAACAAAGACAACAACAGCCCCACAAAATATTCCGAAGTGGAAATCTGGGCCACCGGCAAATCCTACGATGAATCGAAACCGGACTACACCGCGCCGGATTCCAAATATGACACCCTTGTATGGGCAGATGAATTTGACGGTGACAGCGTAGATGAAACTAAGTGGAATATTGTTGACGGCATGGCAAATCATGCAGCCATCTACAACAGAGATGCTGTAAGCATTGTAAAAGACGGAGACAACAGCTATCTGGCCATAAACTCCAAAAATTATGAGTCCAAAGATGCCCTCATTGACGCTGTAGGCTGGGATCAATACGGTTCGCAGGTACTGGCTGACAAAGTCACATGGTCATCCGGCCGCCTGGAATCCAAGAATAAATTTTCCTTCCAGTTCGGACGCATGGCAGTCCGGGCAAAACCCAACGATTCCAAGGGCATCTGGCCTGCCATCTGGATGCTGTGCCAAGATGAGACCGGACATGATGAGATCGACGTTCTGGAATACCTTGGTCAGGATGCATGGTCAGCCTGGACAACCAATCATTTCGGTATTCTTAGTTATAATAAAGGCTCACACGGTATTGCCACCAACAATTACGAGGCATGGTGCCAGGACTTCCATGTATTTGAAGTGGAATGGGATCCTCAGGCTATCACCTTCTACATTGACGGCAATCAGGTTCATAAAACATCCACTGCCAAAGACGACGGAAGAGACGGCATGCACACCCGCCCTATGTTCCCTATCCTGGAAACACAGGTAGGCGACGGCTGGGTCGGTGATGTGGATTACAGCAGACAGGATACAAAACAGGACAGTGATTTCCTGGTTGACTGGGTACGTGTTTACCAGACAGAGGGGCAGGCAGTTACCCGTTTTGACGACTTGAACGACATTTCAGGGGGAACCAACACAGATTATCTGATAAGCGCCGCCTCCGCAACAGACGGTCTTATGGCACTCACAGACGGAAGTGAACCTTATGAGGATAAAGACAACTTCTATTACGGCGGTCAGCCAAGATACGAAAACAGCAGGATCGCGGTAAAGGAAAATGCCGAGGACCAGTCCCTTGTTTACAAGATACCGGGTGTAAATGATGTTCATTTGACAGCCTATTATCAGACACTTAGCGATGCCGCTGTATGGGATGGAGGGGCTGGGTCTTATAAAGGGAAGTCCATAAGAACAACACTGAAAGACAATGCCAGTCTTGACTTCCAGGTATATTCATCTCCAAACGGAAAAGACTGGACCAAATATGAGAACATGAAAATCGTGGATAACTTCCCGGAAGCCTATCCCAGTTATGCCCGCATCACCTTTGACGCTTACGGACTACCGGAAGGTACAAATTATGTAAAAGTCTCCTTCCCCAATTATAAAGGGGTCAGCTACTCCCTGAATTCAGGAGACATTAAAGACGTTCAGAATACAGATATCCAGCTTGCAAAGGTAACCTTCCTTCAGGAACAACAGGAGGCAGCAGACAAATCCGCTCTTGACGCAGTCATCACAGCGGCTGAGGCATTAAACCCTGATGATTATACTCCTGAAAGCTGGAACCTCTTATCTGAAGCCCTGTCTGCCGGCAAATCCCTCATGGATGATACTTCCGCTTTCCCGGAAGAAATCGCAGATGCCGCCGCTGCCATTCAAAATGCCATTGACAGCCTGGAAGCTATACCTGAGGCGGATAAAACTGCTCTGAAAGCACTGCTGGACAAAGCAGGAAAATTAAATGAAAATGATTATACCCCGGCATCCTGGAAGACACTTGCAAAAGCCACAGAAAAAGGCAGCCAGGTTCTGAATGATAAGAAAGCTTCGAAAAAAGACATTGCCGACGCCGCCTCTTCCATTCAGAAGGCCATAGATGATCTCAAAAAAGTAACTAAAACAAACACAGCGGCCTTAAAAGCCGCGCTGGATAAAGCTGCAAAATTAAAACAGAATGACTACACTGCATCTTCCTGGAAGAATCTTTCCAAAGCAGTGGACACAGGCAGAAAAGTATTAAACGACAAGAATGCCACACAGAAAGAGATTGACAGAGCTGCCGACGGCATTCAGAAAGCTGTCTCCAATCTGAAAAAGACGGCAAAAGGCACCTGGAAACATAACTCCAAAGGCTGGTGGTATGAATACGACAGCGGCAAATGGCCCGCAGACAAATGGGAATCCATTGACGGCAAATGGTATGCCTTTGACGCAGACGGATACATGCGTACCGGCTGGTTCCGTGAAGGAAACACCTGGTACTATCTCACGAGCTCAGGAGCCATGGCGACCGGATGGGTACAAGTCGGCAGCAGCTGGTATTACCTCCGGGATAACGGTGCTATGGCGACCGGATGGGTCAGCGTAAAAGGAACATGGTATTATCTCACACCTTCAGGTGCTATGGCTACAGGGTGGATCAAATCAGGCCGGACCTGGTATTATCTTACTTCCTCAGGTGCTATGGCAACCGGATGGATCAAGCCTGGAAATGACTGGTATTATCTCACATCTTCAGGTGCTATGGTCACAGGATGGGCTAAGATAGACAGCAGCTGGTACTATTTCTCATCCTCAGGCAGTATGGCTACCGGATGGATCCGTCTCGGAAATGATTGGTACTATCTTGCATCTTCAGGACGCATGGCTACCGGATGGCTGAACCTTGGCGGCAGTTGGTACTACCTCTCATCCTCAGGCAGTATGGCTACCGGATGGGTTAAAACAGGCGGTAACTGGTATTACCTGTCATCTTCTGGACGCATGGCTACCGGATGGGTTAAAACAGACGGCAGTTGGTACTATCTGACATCTTCAGGCGCTATGGCTGAAAACACATGGATTGGCAATTATTATGTCAACTCAAACGGTGCCTGGACAAGAACCCGATAAACAAACTTTGGCAGCACCACTCACTTTCCCGGGGAAACGGAATCCACAAAGTTCCCTTCTTCCGGGAGACATTAGAATAGGCAGGCAGGTGAACTTCACCTGTCTGCCTTTACATTTCAGTGTATTTAAATGCTTTAGTATACCACCACCGGCACACCCTTTTCTATATTGTTATATATCTTCTCCGCATTAGACGGAGGCGTATTCACGCAGCCGTGGGAGCCGTTGTTGATATATTCTGAACCACCGAAACTGTCCCTCCAGTCCGCGTCATGGATTCCTGTGTTGGCATAGAAGGGCATCCAATACTGAACCGGTGAGGAATAATTCTCGCCAACCAGTGTGGCATTTCTCTCTTTATACATAATGCCGTAGATTCCCGTATGAGTATCCCATCCCTGGTTATGGTTTCCTGTAACGACATCTGTACTCACTAAAAGCTGTCCGTCCTTATAGAACCACATATGCTGTGCCTGCAGGCTAATCTCCACGTATGTATTTCCAATATCATTGGTATCCCTTACATATCCTCTGTAGGTGTACTCAGGCTCCATGGTCTGTGACTGGCCGCTCTTTATGGCTTCAACCAGCTTTGCCGTGGTGTCATTTCTAGCGATCAGCCAGCCGTAATCACCGCCGCTTACTGTAATGGTCTCTCCTGAAGAAGTAACAAACTGGCGGGGATAGCCAAACGTATCGTATTTCTTTGCCATTTCCACAACAAATTCTTTTGCCTTTTCTTCATCCAGAACCACATCCCCGTTCTCATCCGTGGTAAGCCAGTTCTTGATCACATCCTTATTCACTACTTCCTGCCTGTCAGAGAAATCAAAGGTCACAGTGACACCCAGATAGGCATTGCTCTGATCCCGCTGTTTGATCAGGTTCTCGTCCGTGCTGTATACTGTTGGCTTGAGATAACAATCCTCAGCTTCCAGATCCAGCTCCGTCTTACCTCCGTCAATGGCTTTCAGAATCTGCTCTTTTACCTTGTCCTTATCCAGGGCATTTCCCATGACCTCAGGGACAATCTCGTATCCTGTATCCGTGTCGCCCAGATAGGCGTCTGCAGGCTGGGTGATATTCGCCTCCTGAAAGGCATCCAGAGCATCCACCGCCGCATACAGCATGTCTTTGTCATAGGTTGTGGTGGCTGACATATCATAGTCATTCTGATGTGCAAATGACAAAAACCATAGGAACGGATTCTGCTTGTCCTTCAGTTCCTGGATCTTACCGTCATCCACATACTGCATATTGATCTGTGACGCTACAATGGATTCTGTTTTTCCGTCCCGCTCCTTCAGCTTCAATGTATAGGACGCAATCTCATCCACAATGCTGTCTTCCACATCCTCCACACTCTTGCCGGATGCGTTCATTCCGTTTATCTGGGAACCCAGATAGAAATGTTTGGTAAAGTATACGACACCGGCTATGTATCCAAGTACCATAAGAGCCACATATCCAATCAGAATGCCCAATACAAATTTCTTTGCCTTCGTGTACTTACCTTTTTTCCCTTTCTTTTTTTTCATAACCTCTACCCCTTATATTATAACATCATTACTTTGATCCTTCGTTTTCTATTCTATTTCATTTTGATTGTCGAAGTAAAGTGTTTTATGCAAAATTCATTAAAATATCACATTTCTGTAAATTATCCGATAATTTACCGGTGATTCTGTAATCAATTAGAAATACGGCGTCATATAACAAGGCAGAACTTCTGCTTTTCTGCAAAAGTTCTGCCTTTTTCTTACACGTTATACTTTATCTTATAAATACAATCATACTTACACTTCTAAAGCCTCTTAATATTTGCCCTTCTGCTTAACACTCATAGAAGCTCCTAACATACATCCTTCTGCTTAACGCTCATAGAAGCTCCTAATAATCGCTCTTATGCTTACTCCGCCAGTAACTTATCAACACTGACCAACTTAACACTGAGCACAAAAATTTCCGTTGCCAGCTGCAGTTCTTCCGGTGTGGGGAAGCTGGGCGCAATACGAATGTTGCTGTCATGAGGATCAACGCCATACGGGAAGGTAGCTCCCGCCTCTGTCATCTTCACCCCTGCCTCTGCTGCCTTAGCTACAATATCTTTTGCACAGCCTTCCATGGAGTCAAAGGAGATGAAATATCCGCCCTTTGGTGTGGTCCATGTTCCGATACCTGCTCCGCCGATCTCTTTCTCCAGGGTGTTTTCCACTGCCTCAAATTTCGGACGAAGGATTTCCGCGTGTTTTCTCATGTGCTCATGCATACCTTCAATATCCTTGAAGAAACGCACGTGTCTCAACTGGTTGATCTTATCATGACCGATAGTCTGGATAGCCATGTGCTTTCTGAAGTCAGCCAGATTTCTCGGAGAGGACGCAACCGCTGCGATTCCGGAGCCAGGGAAGCTGACTTTAGAAGTGGAAATAAACTTGTATGCCAGATCCGGATTGCCTGCTTTTTCACACTCCTCCAGAATCTCTAACAGGAAATCCTGCTCCTCATATAAATGATGGATGCAGTATGCGTTATCCCAGAAAATACGGAAATCTTCCGCTGCCGGTTTCAGTCTGGCAAAGCGCTTTACAGTCTCTTCAGAGTAGGTGATACCCTGGGGATTGGAGTATTTCGGCACACACCATACACCCTTGATGGCCGGGTCAGAGCTTACCAGCTCTTCGATCATATCCATGTCCGGGCCGGTGGGCGTCATGGGAACCGTGATCATCTCAATACCGAAGTATTCTGTAATCTTAAAATGACGGTCATATCCCGGTGACGGACACAGGAATTTTACTTTATCTAATTTGCACCACGGAGTGCTGCCGCATACACCGTGTGTCATGGAACGTGAAACTGTGTCAAACATAACATTCAGACTGGAATTGCCGAAGATCACGATCTGCTCTGCTGAGACCTCAGTCATAGCTCCCAGAAGCCTTCTTGCCTCCGGAATACCATCCAGCAGGCCGTAGTTACGGCAGTCAATACCTGTTTCACATTTCAGTTTGTCGGTGCTCTTTAGCTCTTCCAGCATATCCATTGCCAGTTCAAGCTGCTTCTTGGACGGTTTTCCTCTGGACATATCCAGATTCAGTCCTTTTGCTTTTACTTCCTCAAATTGTTTCTCCAAATCGGCTTTCATTGCCTGCAACTGCTCTCTACTCAGTTCTCTGTACGGCGTCATGGCTCTCCTCCTGGTAATCTTCATAAATATCTTTCATCGCTGCCACGGTAAAGCGTCCCGTGCAGCGCCTTGGCAATTATGTCTCGTTATGTGGTATTGTATGATAGAATATGACTTAATGTCAAGGCCTTCTTGCATTTTTGGCAATTTTTTCCCCTTTTTATCGGGTTTATGGTTTTTTATATGCAATTTAACAATTGAAATCCTGCATTTTTAGCCTTTATGCGTTGATGCAGGCCCGAATGTTCCCCGCAAAGGAAATTTTTCTCTGTGCCGCCAACGCTTCATGTCTCATTTACGTATCCCGTTTCACTGTTTTTTCCGGCTGCCGCTGATAAGTCTTGGCAGGAGCAGAATCTCATGCATGAGCAGCGGGATCGCAGAAATTCCCAGCAGCCACTGCCACTCTCCAAAGGAAAGCTGCACTGTCTGAAACGCCCGTACAAAATACGGAACCTCCGTCACCATGATCTGTAGTGCAAGCCCCAGGAAAAACGCAAGTATCATAAAAGGATTATCCAGGTGGTTCATCCGAAGCACCGATTTATCCCTGTCGCGCATTCCTATGGCGTGAAAGAGCTGGGACACACCCAGCACTGTAAAGGCATAGGTCTGCCCTCCTTTATGGAAGGCATAGAGTGTGATCGCGCTGATGAGCATTCCGTAAAATACAGTGAACAGCCAGCCCCCATGGGCAAACAGCCCTTCATTGGGGTCCCTGGGCTTTTTCCTCATAAGAGACGCCGGATCATTCTTATCAACCCCCAGTGCAAGTGCAGGCAGAGAATCTGTGATCAGGTTCACCCACAGAATATGGCTTGCCTTCAAAGGGGTCTCCAGGGAAAGAAGAACTGCCACGAACATGGTTATGATCTCACCGAAGTTGGAGGACAGCAGGAACAGGATTGATTTCTTGATGTTCACGTAAATGCCTCTGCCTTCTTCCATGGCTTTCTCGATGGTGGAAAAGTTATCATCTGTCAGCACCATATCCGCAGCATTCTTCGCCACATCCGTACCGTTTTTGCCCATGGCGATTCCAATGTCAGCGGCCTGCAGGGACGGCGCGTCGTTGACACCGTCTCCGGTCATGGCAACAATCTGTCCGTTTTTTCGGAAACGGCTGACGATCTTCACCTTATGGGCCGGGGTAACACGGGCAAATACCCGCAGGTCCTTCATCTTTTTTGCAAAACGCTCTTCACTCATGTTGTCCAGTTCTGCGCCGGTAACGCACTGGTCCATGGAGTCTGCAATACCGATTTTTTTAGCCACAGCCAGAGCTGTGTCTTTATAATCTCCTGTTATCATAGCCACCTGCACGCCCGCTCTTTTCAGGGTGCGGATAGATTGGGTCACTTCTTTTCTGGGCGGATCCATCATACCTGCCATTCCCACGAATACCAGATTATTTGTCAGCGCAGACTCACTTTTGTCCTTTACATGTTCCTTAAAGGCAAGGGCCAGCACGCGAAGCCCGTCCTGAGCCATTCCCTCCATTGCCATACGGATCTTCATACGCTGGACCTCTGTCATGGGAACGGATTTCCCCCTGACTGCCGCAAATGCACAGCGCTCCAGAATATAGTCGCAGGCTCCCTTCACGTATACTGTCTCGTTGCCGCCGTCTTTGTGTACGGTTGCCATGTATTTCCGTTCGGAGTCAAAAGGGATTTCATAGGTACGCGGATATTGTTCCTTTAATTTCTCCCGGTTATACCCCATCTCTTCTCCCATGTGGAGAAGGGCAAGCTCTGTGGAGTCACCGATCTCCTGTTTTCCCAGCATACTGTTGTTGCACAGGAGAAAGCCCTCCATCAGGCGGGGAAATTCCCTGCGGCGGATTTTTGACAATGGAAGCTTGCGGTCATCACCGTATATTTCCACTACCTTCATCTTGTTCTCTGTAAGTGTGCCTGTTTTGTCAGAACAGATGATACCCACAGAACCGAGGGTTTCCACAGCGGGGAGTTTCCTTATAATGGTGTTGACTTTTACCATGCGGGCAACACCCAGGGCCAGGACAATGGTAACCACAGCGGGAAGTCCCTCCGGTATAGCTGCCACGGCCAGGGATATGGCCACCAGAAGCATCTGAAGAATATTGCGGTGCTGGACCACTCCCAGAAGGAAAAGGGCTGCACAGAGAACCACTGCCACAACGCTGAGTATTTTTCCAAGGTCACCCAGGCGTTTCTGCAGAGGCGTCAGTTCCGTGGGGGTATCATTGATCATACCTGCTATCTTGCCAAGCTCGGTCTCCATACCGGTAGCTACCACGATTCCTTCAGCGCTTCCTTTCATAGCTTCGGTTGACATAAATGCGACGTTCTTCCACTCTGCCATGGGGATTCCCTGAGGCAGGACTGTATCTGTTTTTTGGACCGGCATGGATTCACCGGTGAGGGCGGACTCGTTTGTCTGAAAGCCTTGTACTTTTATAAGCCGGATGTCTGCCGGTACCTGGTCTCCTGCCTCGATCTTGACCAAATCCCCGGGCACTACGCCGGAAGCAGGAATTTTCTTGTAGGCACCGTCACGCTTGACTACGGCGGACGGAGCAGTCATTTTCTTCAGGGCATCCATGGCTTTTTTGGCTCTGCCCTCCTGGATGACTCCTACAGTGGTGTTCAGGGCTATGACTACAAAAATAATAGCTGTATCACTGAACTGGCGGAGGAGCATGGAGATTGCGGCAGCCATGAACAGAATGAATATCATGGGGTCGTTGAGCTGTTCCATGACCATATCCAGAATTGTCTGCTCTTTGCCTTTTTTCAGTATGTTTTCTCCGGATTGGCGGAGTCTTTCTGCGGCCTCAGCGGAGGAAAGGCCGTCAGCTTTCTGCGTGTGGAAAGTTTCTTCTAATTGGGGGGTTGTGAATGCTTCGTACATGGATTCACCTCCTTGGATAATGTATGCTTGACTTTTTTAGGTTAGACTAGGTATAGTTATATGGAAGAAGCAGCAAAGATCCTGCATGGATTTTTGCACGGAACTGTAAGAATACGAAAAAGCTGCGCAGTAGATATAGAATACGGTCAAACGGCGGGAAGCACTTCAACAAGCGGAACTTCACCCGCAGCCAGAGTGTGTTTGAAAATTGTTTTCGGTAAGCTGTGTGTCACACTATGTGGGAGATTTTAGTGGGACGTGCAGATTGTCGGAATGAATTTTCAAACACACTCTTGGAAACACGGAATAATACAAAAAATCAAAAGACTGAGAGGAAATTTAATATGTGGATTGCTGACGGATGGAAGGATTATGAAATCCTTGACACTTCCAATGGAGAGAAACTGGAACGCTGGGGGGATTATATTCTGGTAAGACCGGATCCCCAGGTGATTTGGGATACCCCAAAAAAGAATGCCGGATGGCGGAAGATGAACGGACATTATCACAGGAGTGCAAAGGGAGGCGGTGAATGGGAGTTTTTCGATCTGCCGAAGCAGTGGTGTATTCAGTATGGAAAGCTTACGTTTAACCTGAAGCCTTTTAGTTTTAAACATACCGGGCTTTTCCCGGAGCAGGCAGTGAATTGGGACTGGATTTCCGAGAAAATAAAAAAGGCCGGGAGACCGGTCAAGGTACTGAACCTTTTCGCCTATACAGGCGGTGCTACTCTGGCGGCGGCGGCTGCTGGCGCTGCGGTTACACATGTGGATGCCTCGAAAGGGATGGTTTCCTGGGCTAAGGAGAACGCTGTATCCTCAGGTCTGGGAGATGCCCCCATTCGCTGGCTGGTAGATGACTGCGTGAAGTTTGTGGAACGGGAGATCCGCCGGGGGAATCACTACGATGCCATTATTATGGACCCGCCCTCTTACGGCAGGGGACCAAAAGGCGAAATCTGGAAAATCGAAGAGGCGATCCATCCGCTGATCAAGCTGTGCGCCCAGCTTCTCAGTGACAAACCGCTTTTCTTCCTTGTGAACTCTTATACCACAGGCCTTGCACCGGCAGTGCTGACATATATGCTGGCTACAGAGCTAAAAAGCTTCCATGGAAAGGTGGATTCCCAGGAAATCGGTCTGCCTGTAAAAGAGAGCGGACTGATACTGCCCTGCGGTGCTTCCGGACGCTGGGAATGTGAAGATAAGTAAATGTCTGCACCCTGTTCATGAACTTTATGGCTTATGATGAGATGAGGGAATTGTAATGATCCAGACTCAGCAGGGGAGGATTCCCGTATATGGAAATCCTCCCCTGCTTTTCGCTATCCTTTAATTTTACACTTTTTCTGCGGTTTAGTCCCGCTCTTCACTCCATTTCAGGAAATCACCGGTGGATGCGTCTATCTCGAATTCATATTCTGTTCCGCTATAATAGATGTCACCCTCATAAATCAGCTTTCCGTCATCCTCCTCCAGCTTTATGCGCAGATCCTTTGCCTCAGCTCCCGGAACCTTTGCAAGGGCCGCCGCGGATGCCTCCTCCTGGCTTACTGCCGGATTCAGGTTTGTGGCATTATCTTTATTAAAATCATCTTCAATTTCAAAATCAGCGCTTAAGATTTCACCAGTAGATGCATCAATTTCATAGTCATATTCTTTATTTCCCACGTAAAACTCCACATCATAAACCTGGAGGCCATCCTCATGGTCTTTTTTCACACGGATTCCTGTAATCTCCTCCTCTGTCACGCCTGCGTGGGTCAGAGCTGTACTTCTGGCCTGATCTTCGGTGACGGCTGTACTGCCCTGAGAATCACCATTACCGCCGGTCTCCTGGCTTGTTCCACTCTGGGGACTGCCGGCAGCGCCGGTCTCCTGCCCTGTTCCACTCTGGGAACTGCCGGAAGCGCCCGACTCCTGCCCTGTTCCGCCCTGTGCGGCATTTTGTTCTGTTCCGGTACCGCCGCAGGCTGTTAAAACCACTGCGGAGATGACTGCTGCCATTAGAAATGCAAAATATTTTTTTCTCATATGATAAACTCCTTTCATACTTTTTATATCCAGCGAACGTATCCGCTATTCTTTGTATATGGTAAGTTTATCAGAGAAAGATTAAAAACAGATTAAAACTCTTAACTTTTTTTCTCCTTTGGAAGACAAAAAGTAAATGTGCTCCCCCTGCCGGGTTCACTCACCGCCTGTATCGTGCCGTTGTGGACATTAATGATCCACTGTACCATGGAAAGTCCCAGCCCGGAGCTTCCCACGTCATTTCGAGAGCTGTCGGCCCGGTAAAAGCGTTCCCAGATATGAGGCAGATCTTCAGCGCTGATTCCAATTCCGTCATCCTTCACACATCCTGTAACCGCTTCTCCCTCCTCCTGAAGGCTCATATAGATACAGCCGCCCTCTTTTCCATATGTGACTGCATTCTGGAGCAGGTTGAGCCAGAGTCGGATGAGCAGGGTTTCATCCCCGTACAACATGACACCTGGGCTGATATTTGTTTCCAGCCGTATCCCTTTTTCCTCCGCCATAACTGCCATCTCCGCGGCCGCCATCTCAGAGAGTCCGCTGAAATCTAATGTTTCCATTGTCACCTTCTCACGGCCCTGGTCCGCCCTGGACAGAAGAAGGAGCTGGGAGACCATCCGGGAAAGGCCGCCTGCCTTTCTCTGGATCACTGTGATCTCTTCCAGGATCTCATCCGGCAGACTGTCATGTGAAAGAAGGGAATCACACTGCATCAGTATAACAGACAGGGGCGTGCGCAGTTCATGGGATACATCTGAAGTAAACTGTTTCTCGCGTTTCATACTGTCTTCAATCTGCCCCAGCATCTTGTCAAAGGTGGCGGCAAGGCGGTATATTTCATCCCTTCCTTCTCCCAGATTTATCCTTCTGGACAAATCTTCTTCCTCCTGGATGGTTCGGACCGTCTCCGTAATATGAGCTACGGGACGCAGTGTTCTCCTGGTCATAAAATAACCCAGAACAGCAGTGAGGATCACCAGAAGCGGAAGGCAGATCAGAGCCAGGCGCAGCGTTATCCGAAAGCTCTCCTCAGAATCCGTTATAGATATGATCCCTCTTACCATTAGGTTAATGTTCTCTTCCGGCGCATAGGACATATCAAGAACGTAATATTCCACCTGCTCTGCCTTCTGCCTCCGCACCAGGCCGTCCTGAAAGGCCATAGACTGGTCAAAACCGTAAGGAATCTTGCCGTACAAAAGCCTGCCTTCCATATCATACACAGAGAGATACACGCCGTTTTCCAGCTCCAGAATATCCGAATCAAAATCCAGTTTTCCGTCATCCATCTCAATATCATCAAAGGCTCCTGCCACGCTTTCCCGCAGCCTGTTCTGGACAGAACTGAGTATTTCCCTGTTACTGAGGGAAAATAAAACCGCCAGCACAGCACAGATGTTGATGGTCATGAGAATGGTATAAAGTATCGTCAGTTTTTGTTTTAAAGACAGATTTTTCATATGGGTTCCCCCAGAACATATCCGGCGCCCCGTACGGTATGGATAAGCTTCGGCTCAAATCCCTCATCAATCTTTTTCCTCAGATACCGGATATAGACATCGATCACATTGGAGCCTCCCGCATAGTCATAATTCCAGATATGCTGCTCCAGCTTCTCCCTGGACAGGACGATCCCGGCATTTTGTATCAGATACCTGAGCACGGCAAATTCCCTGGAAGACAGGATGATCTCCTGCTCTCCCCGAAAAACGCGGCGTGTATCCAGATGCACATGCAGATCTGCTACAGAGCACACACTGCTCTTCTCCTTCTCAGGTTTTCTCAGCATAACACGTATCCTGGCTGACAACTCTTCAAAGGCAAAGGGTTTCACCAGATAATCGTCCGCCCCCAGATCAAGTCCCTTCACCCGGTCCTCCACACTATCCCTTGCTGTTAGAAGCAGTACGGGCGTGGTATCTCTTTTCATTCGCATGGTTCTCAGAACTTCCAGGCCGTCCGTTTTAGGCATCATAATATCCAGGATCACTGCGTCATAGCGGGCACAGGCCAGGCAGTCCAATGCCTCCTCCCCATTGGCGCAGGCATCTACACTGTAGCTCTCAGCCGTCAGCTTTTTCACCAACAGCCGGTTCAGATCACGTTCATCCTCAGCGATCAATATACGCATCCTGTCACCTCTCTTCCCACACTCCGGATACTTCCCATCCGCCGTTCCGTCAACGGCTGTACCACATCCATCCTGCCGCAAGCAGAACCTGGACAGCCAGGATCAGCGGAAGACCCAGTTTGAATTTTTTATGCAGGGTCTTATGACGGAAAAAATCCATACCGCAGACAGCGCCCACGGAGCCGCCCAATACGGCGGACAGCATAAGCCAGGCTTCGGGTATCCGGTATTTTCTGTGTTTTGCCTTCCACTTGTCTATGCCAAACATGGCGAAAGAGACCACATTGATGACAAGCAGCCAGGCGGTTATCATTTTTATCATTCTTTTTCTTTCTCAGGTATCTTGATCTCACCTGCCAGATTTTTATAGAACATTTCTTCTATCTTCTTTCTCTCCCAGTGTTTTCCAAGGATCCACATAACTTTCGTGACGATCGCTTCTGTGCTCATGTCATATCCCTGGAATACGCCGGCACTCAGTGCTGCTTTTCCCGTCTCGTACACAGACAGGCTGCTCCCCTCATAAGGACACTGACTCTTCACTACAACGATCATTCCCTTGTGAATCACAAGGCGCAGCTCGTCCAGCACCTCAGAGGACATGGTGGGAATGCCGCCCATACCGAATGCCTCAATGATCAGTCCCCTGTATCCCTGCTCATATAAAAACCGGAATATCTTCCCGTCAAATCCGGGCACCAGTTTGATGAGAAAGACTTTCTTCTCCAGCCTGCGCTCCAGAACACAGGGACCTGCCGGAGCCGGTATGATATCTCTGTAGATCTCCAGACCTCTGGAATCCACCTCACCCACATATGGATAATTGATACTCTCAAACGCATGGAAACTCCTGGTCCGCATTTTACTGGCTCTGGTCCCAAGCATGATCTTCCTGTCAAAGGCCAGGAATACACCGGGCATGCCGCTGCCCGCCATATGGATCGCGCACCTGCAGTTCTCCACCGCATCCGCCAGGGGATTGGTGATAGAGAGCTGGCTGCCGGTAATGACTACAGGGATGGGAATATTAAGCAGCATAAAAGAAAGAACGGAGGACGTGTAAGCCATGGTATCTGTGCCGTGGAAAATCACGATCCCGTCGTATTCCTTATACTTTTCATAGACAGTCTCTGCCATAGCCTGCCAGTTCTCCGGCTGGATATTGGCACTGTCAAGCTGGAACAATTCATAAAAATCCACCTCATAGAGGCTTGTGATATCCGAGATGTAGGACAGGATATCCCTGCTGGTCAATCCGGGCAGCAGGCCGTTGTCGCTGCTGACACAGGCCAGTGTTCCCCCTGTGGTTATGATCAAAATTTTCTTTTTCATTTTTTCTTCCTCTGCATTTTCTACTGTCTCCTGTCCGCGCCATCTTATGCACCGTGCATCTGCCCGGGGCTGTGTCCGGTACAGGGAACACAAATTTATATAAGTGTAACGTAACCCACGGCAGTTTTCAATGGATTTTATATAAAAACCATGCTAATATAGGAAAATAAAGCAACTGTATATGCAGTAAAATTCAGAAAACGAGGTGTATCTTATGTATGGTTCCACATTTGGAAATATATTAAAAATATCAACCTGGGGAGAATCCCACGGCGCAGGGATCGGCGTGGTCATTGACGGCTGCCCTGCAGGGCTTTCTCTTTCCCAGGAGGACATCCAGGCCTATCTGGACCGCAGAAAACCGGGCCAGTCACGTTTTACCACCCAAAGAAAAGAAGCGGACGCAGTGGAGATCCTTTCCGGCATTTTTGAGGGAAAAACCACGGGCACGCCCATCTCCCTCATGGTCAGGAACACAGACCAGCGCTCCCATGATTACAGTGAGATCGCCAACTATTACCGCCCCGGACATGCGGACAGGAATTATGATATCAAATACGGTTTCCGGGATTACAGAGGAGGCGGACGCTCTTCCGGGCGTGAGACCATCGGACGCGTAGCTGCCGGCGCCGTAGCCGCCAAAATACTGGGGGAACTGGGCGTGGAAGTCACTGCCTATACGCTTTCCATCGGACCTGTGGCTATTGATAAGGCTAAGTTTGACCTGGAGGAAATGAACCGCAACGCCCTCTATATGCCGGACGCAGACGCAGCAGAGAAAGCCCAGGCATATCTGGAGGACTGCATGAAAGCTAAAAATTCCTCCGGCGGCATGGTGGAATGTATCATCAAAGGCGTTCCCGCAGGGATCGGTGAGCCTGCCTTTGAAAAACTGGACGCTAACCTGGCCAAAGCCATCTTTTCCATCGGAGCAGTAAAATCTTTTGAAGTGGGCGCGGGAATTGCTGCCGCCTCCTCAGACGGTTTACATAACAATGATGCATACCGCATGGACCAGGAGGGAAATGTAATAAAAAAGACAAACCATTCCGGCGGTATTACAGGAGGAATCAGTGACGGCGCACCGATCCTGATCCGCGCTGCCTTCAAACCTACCCCGTCCGTGGCCGCTATCCAGGAAACAGTAAACCGACAGGGCGAGAATATTGAAATCTCTATCAAAGGCCGCCATGATCCCATTATCGTACCCAGAGCCGTGGTAGTAGTGGAATCCATGGCAGCTCTGGTGACTCTGGATGCCATGCTGGGCAGCATGACTACACGCATGGACGCAGTCAAAGGTTTCTTTAAAAATCTTTAGAATTTTTTTCGTTTTATACCACGTCACTTTTTAACTTTGCTTCCTATACTCAGTATAGTAACAGCAGGAGCCGCTGGGCATCATACATTTGCCAGATACGTGGTTTCCTGAACACAGGAGAGAGATACCATGGATATGAATCACATTTTAATTGTAGAAGACGACAAGGACATCCGGGAGGCAGTTGCCATTTATTTGAAAAGCCAGGGATACGAAGTATTTCAGGCAGGCGACGGCATAGAAGGACTGGAGATGCTGGAGCGGGAGGAGATCCATCTTGCAATCGTGGATATCATGATGCCCCGCATGGACGGCATCACCATGACCATGAAACTCAGGGAAAAACACGATTTCCCGGTTATCATGCTCTCAGCCAAATCTGAGGAGGTGGATAAGGTTATGGGGCTGAACATCGGCGCCGATGACTATGTTACCAAACCATTTACCCCAATGGAGCTTATGGCAAGGGTGAACTCACAAATGCGCCGGTACAAAAGATTCATGGAAAAACTGCAGCAAAAAGAACAGGAAAATACAGATACCATTTATACCATGGGTGGGCTTGAATTGAACGAGAGCACTTTTGAGGTACGGGTAGACGGATCTCCTGTAAAAATGACTCCCATGGAATTCAAAATTCTCCTTCTGTTGATCAAAAA
The DNA here is from genome assembly GCF_034355335.1 of Blautia coccoides. Classification (NCBI taxonomy): domain Bacteria; kingdom Bacillati; phylum Bacillota; class Clostridia; order Lachnospirales; family Lachnospiraceae; genus Blautia; species Blautia producta. Next base: position 517,953 of record NZ_CP136422.1, on the reverse strand, counting down.
TCCCGGAAGGGTGTTCTCTGCGGATGAGATTTATGAACGTGTATGGAATGAGCGTGCTGTGAACACAGAGACGGTCATGGTACATGTTCGGAACATCCGTGAAAAAATAGAGATCAACCCTAAGGAGCCAAAATATTTAAAGGTGGTGTGGGGAGTTGGATATAAAATTGAAAAATTCTCGTAAACTTGCAGTCGTGCTGGTGATCCTGGTCATACTGCTGCCTTCACTGGCTATGATGATCATTCGTCCGCACTATATTAAGGGCCAGAGCAGCACTGACCCGAATTTCACCACTTCCTCATTTATGGGCACGCTTACACACTCCAACTATGTGCTCTATGCGGAAGAAAAACAGAGGGAAAACCAGGCGGCTATGATTCCGTTTGACATCTTTTTCCCATCAGCCTTAAACGAACAAAACACAAAAGAGAATGAAGAGGACAGCAAGTCCGGTTCCAAGTCCAATGTTTCTTCCCAGGAAATATCAGATGCAGCACTGGATGATGAAAACTTCCCTTCTTCCAAATACAAAGACAGCTACGGAGATGAATACGGAGAATATTCTTCTAAAGAGGCCATCATCGCATCCGCCAATACGCTTTCCAGCAAATTCTCCAGATGGGATGACAACTTCTCCACCCTGCGCTCGTATCTCCAGTATGAGGTAAGGGACGAGAACGGAAAAGTAGTGGACTCCAACGCCACAGAGGAACTGGCACCGCTTCTCTCCCAGACAAAGCCGGATTCGTTGGACAAAAAATACGCGTTCGGTGCTGTCATCAAATATGATGAGAGCGGAAACGTATCACAGGCGGAGTTCTTCTCCGGCAAAGCCAGCAATGCCACACAGCTTCTCAATGAACAGGTACGCCAAAACCCGTGTTCCGACTTTGACAGCCAATACGGCATGGATGCCCCCTTCCAGAAACCTCAGGGCCGCACCTACATCTATCTGATGACTGCTGAAAATCTGGCCACCTTTTTAGAAAGCTCACCCGGCAGCGGATATCTGGAATATCTGGGAGTTGACACTTACCGCTCAACAGACGATCTGTCCATTGTTTTCATCACCCTGCTGGGTATGGTGGCTGCTGCCGCTCTGCTGCTGCCGTTTATCAAACCGCTGCAGATCGGAGATGAAAAAATCTTCCGGGCGCCTTTCGAATTTGTCTTTATAGTAGCCAGCTTCATCCTTGGATTTTCCCTATCCATGTCTGTAGACGGCGGCGCAATGAACAATGAACCTATTTACAACGTTCTACACAGCATTGGCGTACCAAAAGGACTGGCTTCTGTGCTTCAGTATTTCTGGGGATTCATCGGATGGGCCTTTATCTTTGCGGTATGCTACTGGGCAGCGGGATGCGTAAGAGGCATATTTGTCATAGGCCCCAAACGCTACATCCAGGAACGAGTTATCATTTACCGCGTGTGGCCCTGGGCTAAAAGTGCAGTCAAGAATATATACAACAGTATGCTTCACGTAAATCTGAAAGATGATACAACAAAAGTGCTGATCAAAGTGGTACTGATCAACTTTATCATCCTGGGCTTTATCAGCCTCATGTGGGTCTGGGGAATCGGCGCGCTGATCATTTATTCCATTGCACTGTTTTTCCTTCTGAGAAAATACTGTAATGACCTGCAGAAACAGTATCACAGGCTGCTGGACGCAACCAACCAGTTGGCTGACGGCAACTTAAACGGCACGATTCCTGAGGAACTGGGCGTATTTGAGCCGTTCCGTGAGGAAATCGCCAAGATACAGTCCGGTTTCAAAAAGGCTGTGGACGAAGAGGTTAAGAGCCAGAAAATGAAAACAGACCTGATCACCAACGTGTCACATGACTTAAAGACACCTTTGACAGCCATCATCACTTATGTGGATCTGCTGAAAGATAAGAACCTGCCGGATGAGGAGAGGCTCCATTATATTGATGTACTGGAACAGAAATCCACACGGCTTAAGCTGCTGATCGAGGATCTGTTTGAGATCAGCAAGGCCACCAGCAGAAATGTGACACTGAACATTATGGACGTGGACATTGTAAGTCTGATGCAGCAGGCAAAGCTGGAGCTTCAGGATAAGATCGAGGCTTCCAACCTGTATTTCCGCTGGCGCCTCCCTGAGGATAAGGTGGTCCTGCCCCTTGACAGCCAGAAAACCTACCGGGTGTTTGAAAACCTTCTAGTGAATATCACCAAGTACGCTATGCCGCGTACCAGGGTATATGTAGATATGGAGAACGACGAAAAACGGGTACGGATATCCATGAAAAACATCTCCGCAACAGAGCTGACCTTTAATCCGTCAGAGATCACAGAACGTTTCGTCCGGGGTGACGCTTCCAGAAACACAGAGGGAAGCGGACTGGGTCTGGCAATTGCCAAGAGCTTTGTTGAGCTTCAGGGCGGAACCCTGCAGATCATGGTAGATGCGGACCTGTTCACTGTAGAGATCATATTCCCAAAACCATGACAGGACACCTGAACGTATCATCAGGCAAAAGATAAAAGGGGCTGTCGGTTAATACTGATTTTTAAAGCCCCTACACCAAAACAAGCATATCCCGCAGATTTCCTTGCTTTTCAGCAAAGGACGTTCTGCGGGATATGCTTGTTTTTCTTTACTTCTCCTATTTTAGGGCGCAAAATCCCCTTTTTACATATTTGCAGCTCCGCTCTGGCAGCTAAGCTGTCTTTTGATCAGATTTTCCTGCGTATTTCTCGATCTCATGGTAAAGAAACCGATGATATTTATTTATATTCCGGCCAATTGCATACAGCATGAATTCTTTATACACTTTTTCTGAATTGCGGTAATTGAACCGACGGAAGTTTTCGTTTTCCTTGATGTCCCCGAAGTGCCCTTCGGTCTGGATGGAACGGATCTGGCGCTTCAGGATCCCCTTCTCACTCTGGATGTTGGCATTGGATGCTTCTTTCAGTTCCTCCCACTGCTCATTGATCTTCATGACTTTATTTCGGTCACTGTTTTTTTCCGCATTGTACTTATACAGACAACGGGATTTATGTTCACAGCCGCTGCAATCTGCACATCCATAGACTTCCCATGTCTGGCTATACCCGTCCTGCTCCTTACTTTCTGTCCGGATATGACGAAGCTCTCTTCCGTCATGACAGATATAGTAGCGCTCATCTTCAAAGATATGGGTTGTCATGTTGTAATATTTGCTGATATCTTCTTTATAGGCACGGGTTTTCCGTTTTTCGTGATCCTGGAGTTTGATATAACTGGCAATCCCATTGTGTTTCAGATACAAGAGGTTTTTCTCGCTGCAGTATCCGCTGTCTGCTGTCACTTCATCCAATACTTTACCAAAGGCTTTCTGATGCTTCTCCAAAACCGGGATCAGGGTGTTATAATCTGTACGGTCATTGCTCACGTATCCGTGAACGATGAAATAGTTCTCCACCGCGATCTGAACGTTGTAAGCTGGTTTTAACTGACCGTTGAGCATGTGGTCTTCCTTCATCCGCATAAACGTTGCTTCCAGATCCGTTTTGGAATAACTGTTGCGGTCTTTCCCCATGATTTCAAAGCATTCTTTATATCCCATCAGGCGGTTTCCGCATTCCTCCAGTTCCTCATACAGTTTTTGAAGCTCGGACTTCGTTTTTCCCTTACTGTGGACGAATGATATCCCCTCACCTTCTGTAATCTGCATCAGATTCTTCTGAAGCTTCAAAATCTCAAGAGGGGAGCAGTTATCTATTTCGATGATTGTATTGTTTGAGAGCTTCTTATGCTTTGTCAGTTTTCGTTTCCGGTTTTCATCAATCACACGCCTGACTTTTTCCATGCCTTCGATGATGAACATCTTTGCATCCCCAAGGTCGTATTTCGCTGCATACCCATTTTCATGCAGAAGTGTATTGTACTTTTCATAAAGTGCATCTATCTTATCCAAAAGACCTGCAAGATGGTAATTGATGCTCCCTCTCCAGACAAAAGTATAGCGGTTTGCATTGGCTTCCAGCTTCGTACCATCAATAAAGAGTTCTTTGAGCGTGATCAGGCCCTCTTTTTTCAATTGGCGCATGAATTGGTAATTCAGCTCATCCAGAAGATCACCCGTCAGTTTTTTATTCTTGAATTCATAGAAAGCATCCCGCTTCGGTTTCTGCCCTTTGGTCAGCCAGATAAAAGCAAGGTCCCTTTCGCATGATTCAACAATACGGTCAACAGAACGCACTCCGCGCATGTTTGCGTAGGTAACGACAGCATACATCATGATTGGATTGTACCCGGTTCTTCCCTTATCTGAACAACAGGCAAGCAGGCCTGAAAAATCTAATTCCTCCATCACTTTTTTTAGGGTATAGACTGGATCGTCATCGGGTAAATGCAATTCGAAGAAACTGAAGTTAATTTTCTGTTGCCCTAAATCAAAAAATTCGTTATAATAATCTTGTTTAAGCATAGTTCTATTATAACATGGAACGGAGGAAAAGATGGTTGTCGTTAGCCATCTTTTTTTCTGTTTTAGGATATAGTTCAAGGGGAGGATGTGACCGATGATGGTCAAATCCTCCCCTGTTTTAGGCTATCTATTTCCCGACAGCCCCTTTTTCCCGTTTACGCCCAATAGATCCTCATGCCGGTCTCATGACTCATGCGCTCCGGGTGTCCTTTGACTCTTGGCGACAATGCAAATATATCTTTATAGGAATTCTGCGCAATGCAGTTCCCCTCTCTGTCTCTAATACTCACATACAGATTCCACCTCTGCCCTTCCCCACAGCCTTCCTTGAAATGCACAGCCTCTTGGGCAGAATCAGGCTCCATTTGGATTTTTACAGACTCCTGTGCGATAATATCCCCGCTTTCCGTCTCTGTAATCACCCAGAACAATTCACATTCCTCATACCTTTTATCAGAATCATTCACAGCGTAGAGGCCGTCCAAAGTATCTCTGTATTTTGCAAATATACCTACAGGCCCATTGCTTTCCAGCATTGCCTGCAGTCCCTTTTTGGGGATTCCCCACCAGTCATACAGTCCGTAAAAGCTCTGCGGACATAGATCAATGAACATAAACTGCACATACCCGGAACAGGGTGCATATTTTTGTATTCTATAATGTTCTGTATAGTATTTCAGCAGTTTATATTGATATTCCTGAATCTCAGGTATCTGTTTTTCAATCGCTGTAAGACGCCTGCGGATAACCGGCACCTTTTTTAAACTCTCCGCGCAGGCCGGCGCGTCAAATCCATACTCTGTATTCAGTTTTTCCGTTGTCCCATAGATATCCCTGTACTCCCCTCCGCTCAGGGAACCCAGATAATTATGACTGTCTCCGCTATAGATATCATCATTGCAGAAGGAGCCTTTTATGATGGGTCTGGCAGGGTCCATCTCCTGCAGCTCACGGTACAGCCTGGGTCCCGGATTTTCCTCCATGAACCTTCTTCTGGTATCTCCGTCCGGATCCACACATCCCGGTTCGTTCATGCCGATCCAGCAGATAATCGACGGATGGCGCAGGAGCATCTTCACATTCTCTTTGTAAATGCCGATAAATTTCTCTGCCCAGGCATCTGTGGATGGATGGGTCCAGTTATACTCTGAATCCTGGATGACTGCGATTCCCATTTCATCACACAGATCATAAAATATATCCTGTTCCACATGAACGTGAACCCTCACAAGGTTAAAACCAGCAGCCTTGATATTGAGCAGATCCCGGAAGTACCGCTCTTTTGTCATGGCTGAAATATAGCAGTCAGGAAAATAAGAGGTCCCGCGCACAAAGAAATTCCTGCCGTTCAGACGAAAACGTGTAATTTCTTCTGTCCGTTCCATCTCCGTCTTCCTGAATGCAATACGTGCCTCTTTCCCGCACACCTTCCTGCCGTCTCTCTCTATCTGTACTTCAGCAGAATACAGCCGGGGCTGACCGTGATCCCACGTGTTCCAGAGAAGTATATCCTCTATATCAGCACTGCACACTCTCTCCTCCCCGCATTCTTTTGCCGTGAAATTCAAAATAGTGCCGGCTTTTTCTATGCCTGAGCTGTTGTCTTTTATTTTAAGTACCATTCTATACTCTGCCCCAGGTGTAAGTCCCCTAAGCACTGCCTTTGCGCTGACCCGTGCGCTCTCCATGTTTTCTGAGAGCAGATAGGAAATCTCAGGCTCTTGCTCCATGGATTCCTGTTTTGTAATAATGATCTCCACTCTGCCGTATATTCCCACAGGGTTGACGTCCCGCTGTATAAAAGTGTCTGAATGTTCATAAGTTCCCTTTACCATTCTGCGCTTCACCAGAATAGTCCTGGAATCCTCTTTCCCCTTTTCCACTTCCCTGTCCCAGGGAGAACTCACCTTTACAGTGAGGAGGTTTTTCTCCCCTGGTTTTACAAGGTCTGTGATATCGAAGGAAAAAGGTGCACTGTACCCCTCATGTTCCCCTGCCGGCTGTCCGTTTATCCATATCTTACAGTAGTAATCCACATTGGTAAATCTCAGCCGTATTCTCTGTTCTTTCCCATTCGGCAGATCAAATTCATATCTGTACCACCAGGGTGCCTGATTAAAATATCTCAGCTCTCTTCCAAAGTAGGGCTGCTCTGCCAGCAGGAGCTGCAGATGTTTTAATTCACTCAATTTTTCCCACTCTGAAATCTGCGGTCCCATCTCTGTAAAACTTTCTCTGTCTGTGTACAGACCCTGTTCTTCCCCCGTATCATGTACATCCTGGAGAATGTACCAGCCATTCTCCAGATTCATTACTGTCTCCATCAGCTTCTTCCTCCTTTTTTCAGCTCTTCACCGCTCCTGCCGCCATGCCCTCGATAATATTTTTGTTCAGGATAAAATAAACTACCAGCGTAGGGAGAATGGAAATAACAATGGCCGCAAATGTGCTGCCCCAGTCCACCCTTCCGAACTGCCCCACAAAATCATTTAAACCAATGGGAAGTGTTTTCATATCCGACGAGGAGATAAACGTATTCGCATAGGTAAATTCATTCCAGACAAAAACAAAGTTATAGGTCAGCACAGTCATGGTTGTATTTTTCGCCATGGGAACCACGATCTTCCAGAACACAGTGCCCATGCCCGCGCCATCGATCACCGCTGCCTCCAGCAGGGAGTCGGGCAGGAACTTGAAAAATCCTGTGTAAAGATAAATACACATGGGAAGCCCAAATCCCACCTGGGGCAGCACCAGTGCCCAGTAAGTATTCCTGAGTCCCAGCGCATTGTAGATCTGGAACATGGGGATCAGACAGGCAAATATGGGAATCATCATCCCAAAAAGGAAAAATCCCATGAGCGCATCCGCATGTTTTATCCTCACCTTGCTGATCACAAATGCCACCGGACAGCCCAGAACAACAATACCCAGTAAGGTCAGCACAGCAACAATGGTACTGTTCAGAAAGTACTTGGGAATTGCCGAGATGGTAAGTGCGCTAATGTAATTCCCCAGATAGAAACTGGACGGGAGAGCATACTGGGCGGTATAGGTCATCTCATCCGGTGTTTTCAGACTGGAGCAGATCACCCAGAAAATAGGGTAAATCTGGATCATTATAAAAACTGCCACGATAAGGTAGAAAAAGGTCCTTAATATCTTATTTTTTCCTGAACGAATCATTCAACACCATCCCCCTTTGCAGATCCCAGCAGTCTTTGAATAACAAATACTGCTGCCAGACATTCGATCACAAGAAACACTGCCAATGTACTGCCATATCCAAAATCAACGGAGTTAAACGCAGTCTTGTACATATAAGTGGCAACCATTTCTGTTGACTTTGACTTGTTATCTAAAATGTAAAACACATCAAATGTTTTCAGACAGCCATTGATCAGCATGACTATGACAATGCAGAAGATATTTTTGATCAAAGGCAGCTTAATATATCTGTACTGCTGTACCAGGCTGCATCCGTCCATGATAGATGCTTCCAGAACGTCTTTTGATATAGATACAAATGCGGAATAAAAGATGATCATATACAGGCCGCAGTATTTATATCCATCGATCAAAGTTATGGTCACAAGCGCTGTCTTTGAATTAGCCAAAAGGGCAATGGGCTGCATTCCTATTTTTTCCATGAGATAACAGATCAGTCCCTGGGGCTGTGCGGAAAGCATTTTAGAAAAGATCTGGCAGATAGCCATAGAAGAAATAATGCATGGGATAAAGTACAAAACCCTCAGCAGATTACATCCCTTTGTGATATGAGCCAGCAGCATGGCCAAAAAAAGGCCTGCGACAAGCTGAAATGTGCTTCCCATTAAAACAAATTTTAGATTATTTACCACTGCCGACTTAAATGTATCATCTGTAAACATTCTTATATAGTTGGCCAACCCAACAAACTCCATATCCTTGATCCCATTCCATGAAAAAAAGCTGTATCCCACAGACCATAGAATTGGAATGATCACTGTGAAGAAATATACAAGAAAAGCAGGAAGTACAAATAAGGCCGGCTGTATCCTATTCTTTGGTTTCACGTTTCCTCTCTCCTTCCGAATTAAAACAGGTCCGGCCTTCCTGCTGGAAGTACCGGACCCGAACAGATTTATCAACGGCTACTCAACATCAAAATAATCCGGCGCATATTGGGCCACAGCTTCGTCCATTCTCTTACAGAATTCCTCTGGCGTTGATTCACCCATCCCTAAATTCGCCAATTCCTTCCGGTATACTTCATTTGTGGATGGATCCAGACGCACATCCCAGCACTGGGCAAATGTGCCGCAGTTTTCCAGATCTGACAAAATCTGCTGAGATAATTCCGGCAGCTGCTCAGGATTGCTCGGCATCATAGACGGCAGCATATTAAAATCATACATTGCTGTATCCGCAAAGTTCTCCCACAGATATTTGATAAAATCCTTCATTGCCGGTGTCATGGAATCCTTTAAGATAGCTGTTCCAATGCCGCAGTGTGCATAATAATCATTTTCCGTGGTTGCGTCATTGTCTGTATCCATAGGCAGCTTAAACATAGAGATATCATCCTTCAGCACCATATTCTCGTCTGTGAGATCTGGGGTATCCCAGGTACCTGTATACAAGATAGCTGCCCCTTTATTCAAGAACAGATCCATCTGTGCAGTCGCATCAGAGTTTGTCCATCCCTCATTATAATATTGGGCTATCTGCTGGAAAAATTCTCCTGACGCAATACCTGTCTCAGAATCAAATTTCTTCTTTCCCATCCTTGCGTTATCTATAAAATCATTTCCCTCCATGCGGAAAGCCTTGAATGCGGGATAACGCATGATCATATCATAGTTTCCGGCTGATATGGGTGTGATCCCGGCCCCTTTTAATTTTTCGCAAGCGTCAAGCAGTTCATTTAACGTCTTTGGCGTCCCCTCAATTCCAGCCTCCTGAAACATATCCTTGTGGTACCAGAAATACTCCACATTTCCCTGCCAGGCCATCAGATAATTGCTTCCGTCACTCAGCTTCGGATAGTTCAGGGCAATGTCAAAAAATTTATCTTTTAAATCCAGCTCATCATACAGGTCATCTATACTGTAGATCAGGCCTTTTTTACAGAGTCCCTCAAAAAAGGCCTCCGGGTCCGCGTCAAACCAATCCGGCAGTTCATTGCTGGATGCCAGTATTTTTATCTTCTGCAGATAGGTAGCCCGGTCTGCTATAGATTCCACATTAAACTCAAAATTAGGGTGGTCCTCTTTATACATGCCTGCAATCTTTTTAATGGCATTCAGTGCCGCATCTGTCTCTCCTCTGGCACTTACATAGTTGATCACTAACTCATCGGAGTCCTGCTCTGCCTGGCTTGTCTGTTTCGGCTCCTCCCCTGTGCTGTCCTTTTTTGCGCTGTCTTTGCCGTTGTCAGCTCCACATCCCGCTGTCATTACACATAAAACTGCCGCCATACTTAACGCCGCTAAATTTTTCAACTTCATTTTCCTTACCTCCTTTATTCATCTATCCTTATAATATTTACAGAGTGGGGCTTTAGGTCGATGACCATATCCATGTAAAAGTTCCCCATATCTTTTTCCTCTATTTTCACGTCCTGGTGTCCTATGTCATTGTATGACTCTGTAGAACTGCCGCTGATTGAATACATGGTCACATGCTTACCTTCACAGGGAAAGGACAGTGTAATGCTTATCTCTTTTTCGGCCTCCTTATTTACAGCCGCCAGAGCAAGTCCCTCCCGGTCAGAGAAGCTTGTGGCCAAAATATCCGCACTGTCCAGAGTGACTGCTTCTCCCTGTTTATTTTCCACTGTCATAACCGCAGCGTCTTCGTTCCAGGAATCAAGGACTATGTCCCCAAGATAATTTACATACAGATCAAAAACAAAATATGTAGAGCGGAGGACAATACCTTCCGGGTACGTATAAATACATCCCCTGGTGTTCACTACAGGCGCATAATTTGCCATACCCACAATATCACAATTTCTGTTCAGGGTATTGAGAAAACATGCGGTGAATACAGCATCTGCCATGGTATATTTGGAGTTGTCATCATTTTCATCCCGGGGATAAAGATATTCTTCCTTGGAAATTCCCTGTCGAATCGTGTGAACATTAGGGTGATACCATCCTCTTAAATTCCATTCGTCAAAGGCGATCTTTATTTTATTCTCCAGTTTCATGGCTTTTAGCAGCCCGCGGACCTCATCAATGGAATGACCTATATTCCTGGTATATGCCATACTCTGCTCATAATCGGCATAATCATTGGTCTGGTTGATGCCGTCCCAATACTCATGTATGGATATCCATTTCAGATAATCACCGCAGTTTTTCAGAAGGTTAATATTCCACTCAAGGTCTGTCAGAGCCGCTGCGCTAAGCTCCGTTTGTGGATCTACCCGCACCATCATCTTTGCAGATTCTCTGACCAGATGCCCCCATTCCTCCGCGGATTTGGCTCCCAGCTCCCAGGACCCGTAATTCTCATTGCCAATGCTCCAGTATTTTACTTTATAGGGCTGTACACTGCCGTTTTCAATTCTCCATCCGGCATATTTCCCCTCGCTCTCCAGATTGCAGTATTCCACCCAGTCGCTCATTTCCTCCGCCGTACCGGTCCCTGCATTTGTACAGATATAAGGTTCGCATCCTACCTTTCGGCAGAGTTTTATGTACTCGTCCGTACCGAAGGTATTCGGGTCCTCTACTCTCCAAGACTTGTCAAACATGGGTGTTCTCTTGGCACCCACAGCTTCCTTCCAATGGTAAGAAGACACAAAACATCCTCCGGGCCACCTCAGTATCGGCACCTTGATCTTTTTCATTGCTTCCAGGACATCTCTGCGGAATCCGTCTTCATCCGCCAACGGAGAATCCGGTTCATAGACCCCTCCGTAAATTTGTCTGTGGAAATGCTCAATGAAATGTCCGTAGATCATTTCATCCCGCTTTCCCACGATCCGTTTCTCATTGACATGTACTTTCATCTCTCTCCTCCTTTACATAAACACATTATAAAAAGTTCACTTGATAAAATACATGGAAAATTTTATTGATACTTGGAATATTTTCCTATAGTTCTCAGAATGCTTGTGGGCGTTTCCCGATTATTATATAATAAACTGCAGAAACGCCCCCTAAATGTGCGATTATTATTACCCGGAGGATTCACAAATGAAAAAATTTGAGCATTCCGTCTTTCATATATTTTCAACCGTTCCGATCAAACACAGGCTTTTGATCACATATCTTTTTCTGAGCAGCTTTATTCTCGTCATTACCGCCGTGTCTTTCTATAAGACCTCCAAAAATGCTTTAGTGGAACACGCGACTTTGTCCAGCCAGCAGCAGCTTATTATTATCACCAATAATCTAAGCGAAAAAATAGGTCATATATCTGACTACGCCATCACCTTATCCATCAACAGTGATATAGGAGAAACGTTAAAAGAAAATCCCACGGTCCCGGAAAATGCACTGTCCCGCTTTTTTGTGAATTCCGCGCTGACAAAGCAGGCTCAAAGGATTATTGGTTTACATAAAAACATCTCCAACTGGGATATCCTGGACACAGAGAACCAATGGTTTCACAGCAGCACAGATATCACCGAAGAACTGACCCCTTATCTCTCTCCTGAGTTTCTCCGGACATTGCAGACAGACCCTTCTTTTCATTTTTTAGGCCCATATACCATTGACGGCGTACCCACCTTTGCCGCCCTGAAACCAGTAATGGATATTGATACTACTAAATATCTGGGCACAGTTGTCCTCCTGATCCGGGAATCGAGCATATCCTCCGCATTCCGTGACCTTCCGGACAGTGATCTGCGCAACTTTTATATTACCGATTCTGAAAACAGGATCTTATCCTCCTCAGCGTCAAAAGGAATCTATGAATCTTTCGTTTCCTACACGGGGATCAGTGCCGAAGAAATGCGGAAGTTAGAGGATACAAATATAGCAACAGCTTATGTCCATGAAACAGAGACACTCCTCATAAGAAAAGAATATCCGGGGCTGGACTGGTACGTAGTGAATCTGATACCGCTGCAGAATCTCACCATGGAACACAGGGCTGTACTGCAGGCCATTGTCCTCATCTGTGTACTGCTGTTTATCCTCTCCCTGTTCTTTTCCATGCTCTGCACAAGGACCGTTACCGCTCCCATCCAGCGCCTGGCGTCAAAAATGGAGACAGCTTCCATGGGCAACCTGGATATCTCGGCCAGCTATCATTCTAATGATGAGCTTGCGGTGCTGTACAAACAGTTCAATCTTATGATAAAGCGGATCCAGACTTTGATCGACAACGTCTATGAGGAGCAGAACGCAAAACAGGAAATGGAGATCCGCTTCCTGCAATCACAGATAAATCCCCATTTCCTGTACAATACACTGAGCACCATCAAATCCCTGATCGAGCTGGAAATGAATGAAACCGCTGTAAAAGCAGTTGCGGCTATGTCTGTGTTCTATCGGAATTCTCTTTCAAAGGGACGTTTTATCATTCCGCTGAAACAGGAGCTTGAGCTGACGGAGCAATACTTGTATATCCAAAGTCTCAGATACATGGAATATGTGGACTATGACTTCAACATGACAGCCACATTTCCCACAGATCAGATTGATATACCAAAGCTTACCCTTCAGCCTATTATAGAAAATATATTTGTGCACGCGCTGTCTACCGAAAAATGCCATATCTGTGTCAATATAACAGAAGACGATTCAACCGTAGCCATAACCATAATGGATAACGGCAAAGGAATCCCATCGGGTAAACTGCAGGAGCTTCAGGCATCCATTTGCTCCAACCATGTAGACGGCAAATCGTTCGGACTTCCCAGTATCCACCACAGGATCAAGCTGTTATACGGAGATAATTATGGTCTTACCATAGCCAGTGAGGAAAAGGAATTTACTGCAGTTACAGTAACACTGCCCAAAGGAGGAACCCAATATGAAAACCCTGATAATTGTTGATGATGAGCTGTTTTTTCGGAAATCCATCTGCAGTCTGATAAAAAAACAGGAGAATTATGAGGTGATCGGCGAGGCCAACAATGGCCTTTCAGGTGCAGAGATCGTACGTGAATTAAAGCCCGATATGGCACTTGTGGATATTTCCATGCCTGTCATGGACGGACTAGAAATGATCCGCTCTCTCGTCCCGGACTGTCAGACAAAATTCATCCTCTCCACAGGCTACAGTGACTTTGCCTATGCAAAGCAGGCCATTTCCCTGGGCGTAAAGGAATACCTTTTAAAGCCCATAGACAACCGTGAGCTTCTTGACTGCCTTGACAAGCTGAGCCGGGAAATTGACAGCGAACACCGAAGACAGGGTGTGATATCTGATTATTATCAGACACGGAGTATTTACCAAAAACATATGGCACTTAACTTTTTCAGCAAAGCAGTCTCCGGCAGCTGCCGTCCTGAAGAATTCGCTGTGCTGAAAAAGCAGGCCGAACTGGAAAATGCAGACTGGTTCACAGTGCTGTCCCTGAAGCCAAATAGCGCCAATACCACTGTGTGGAACTGGGAGACAGACCTGGTACTCTGTCATTCCATTATGGAAAACATCTGTACAGAAGTCTTTCATGAAACCTATAAACATCTGCTCTATGTGGATTACTCGCTCTCACACCAGTATATCATCCTTGGGCAAAAGGACAGTGTCTGTGATATTTCCCAATTGGAGACTCTTTGTGAACACTTAATAAAGCTTTTGAAAGATACTGTCCATATTCCTGTAAGTATCTTCAGCGGAACTCCCCAATACGGAGCACAGGGGATTAAAGCCTCCTACGAAGAGGCCCTCTCCGTCCAGCATAACAGCAGCTATAAAAATCTCACGGTATTTAAGTGTTACAGCCAGGAGCAGCTTTCCCCGGATATTGATATAACATCTGATATCTGTCGGGAACTCCTGCTTCTGCTGCGCAGGAAAGAGAAAGAACAGGCCATTCAATATATCTGTACCACCTTCAACAAAATGCAGGAGACAAACTGCCACATCCGCAAAATCCGTCTGACCGCTGCCATATTTATCAGCGCACTGGACGATTTTATCACCGAATGCGGCTGTTTCCATATAGAGTTTACAGCACTGCAGAATGCTTTGGATTCCTATAGAAACTGTGAAAATATTGAACAGCTCAAAGAACTGCTCACAGACACATATACCTCTGTGCTGGAACAATGCAGTACAAGCGCAGTTTCCGGTAAAACTTCCCTCATATCCGAGATCCAGGATTACATTGCCCTGCACTATATGGACCCTGAATTAAGGCTTGAAACCATTTCCGCTCATTTTTTTGTCAGCCCTCAGTATCTCAGCACGCTTTTCAGCCAGGAGAGCCATACTACACTGAGCTGTTACATCAACACCTTCCGGATGCACAAGGCAAAAGAGTTCCTCTTACAGCAGTCTCCTTCCATCCAGAACACAGCGGCTTTATGCGGCTTCACAGACCCGGGATATTTCAGCAAGTGTTTTAAAAAGTTTTACGGGATCTCTCCTAAGAACTTCTTGGCACTGCGTTCTTCCTGAAAACGGGAGTGTTGCCTAGGGATGTTGCAAATCTCTTTCTTTAATACTTTGGGATATTGCCAAACCTTTCCTTTTATGCTAGAGTGTGTTTGAAATTGCTTTTGGAGGATGCGCGCTGCAGTCTGCAGGATGAACCGTCACATGCCCTCTGATCTAAGCAGTATTGAAAAAGAAAGGATAACGTAACTGTGCGCCGCGAAGCTGTAAAATTATACAGGTTCTGAATAGTTACAGGATTACAAAATGACAGATATACTAACCAGAGCTACTGCGCTTATCTGCATGATCGCTCTGGCGTTTACACTGAAAAAGATACATATTCTGAAAAAAGAGGATTTCCGCGTGGTCTCTGCACTGGTAGTAAAAATCACACTGCCGTGCGCCATCATCAATAATTTCAGCCAGATGGATTTTGACACCTCCCTCTTTTTCCTGGTTCCCATTGGTTTTTGCGGAACTCTTTTTCTAATTGGTACAGGATATTTTATGGCAAGAAAGAAAAGCCCGGATGAAAAGGCATTTCAGATGATCAACCACTCAGGTTTCAATATTGGAACCTTTGCAATCCCCTATCTGCACAGCTTTGTAGGCCCTTCCGGTGTGATCGCTGCCTCCATGTTCGATATCGGCAACTCTCTCCTGTGTACCGGAGGAACTTATGCATTGGCCTCCAGTGTACAAAGCCCTGATAACAGGACAACCCTTGGTTCCCTGTTGAAAAAGACCTTTTCATCCGTGCCTACGCTGACCTATCTGCTTATGACGCTTTTAAGCCTGCTGCATCTCAGACTCCCGGACGGCATTCTTACCTTTGTAGGGATTGGGGCTGAGGCAAATGCGTTCATGGCAATGACAATGCTTGGGATTGGTATGGAACTCACCTTAAACCGCAAACACTTCTCAGCCATTACCCGCATCCTCAGTGCCCGCTATCTGGTGGCCCTGGCCTTTTCCCTGGCTGCCTGGTTCCTGCTTCCCTTTGACAGATCACTGAGAAAAACTCTGGTCATCCTGCTCTTCTCACCTTTGGCATCCTTTGACCCTATATTCACAGAAAAATGCGGGGGAGATGTGGGACTTTCCAGCGAGATCAATTCTATCAGTATCATCATAAGTATTATATGTATGACTTTGCTGTTGATCATCCTATAACAACTTCCCTCCGTTTTGGCTGGGGATTTTGCTGAGAATTTATTGAGTGGTATTTAGATTTAATGCTTCAACTTAATCTATTGTTTTAAGTTAATCTCTTATTTCAGCTAAGCTCCCTCTGAACGAGCCGCAGCAATTTTTAGGTTACTGCTCATAGACTGCACTTCTTGCAGGACTATGGATAGTAGCCTTTTTAGATTCAGATTTTCAGATTTGGATTAAATAAATCTGTTGCGGACAGGAAATGGGTGTGATAAAATGAAAAAAAGCGTATTTTCTGGGTAATTTTCTAGTTTTGAATCGGTCTTGGGATTCAAAATATCTTAAATCATTTCATAATAGCCGGTCAGCATATGTCTGGCCTGTCCTTTCGGAAAATTCATGCTTTTCATCACACTTTGGCAGGGATTTTCTGAAAGTTTAGAAACCTCCTGCCGTAATTTTATTCATGATAATAGAAAAACACGATGCATGTTTTCTATTGTTAAAGAAGGAGGTTTTATATGGAAGAACGGAAACAAAACCACCGTATCTTGCAGTGGCACCCTGCTTTTTATGCCGGACTCCAGATTGAACTGGAAGCCGAGGCGAATCTTTTGGTTTTTGAAAGTGAACATCAATTGGGGACAAGGCCTAAAGAAATTGATGTACTGATCGTAAAAAAAGAAAAGGAAGTGCCTATACGGAAAAATATCGGCAAAATATTCAGAACCCATAACATCGTAGAATATAAGAGTCCCTCAGATTATCTGAGTGTGAATGATTTCTATAAAGTTTATGGTTATACTTGTTTTTATAAGGCCGATACAACGAAAACAGGCAGCATCGGAATTCAAGATATCACCATAACCCTCGTTTGCCACAAGTATCCACGCAGCCTCATACGGCACCTAAAGGAGGAAAGAGGCTATGATATTGGCAAAGAGGAAGATGGGATCTATTATATTACCGGGGATAAAATTCCCATACAGTTGATTTTGACAAAAGAGCTGTCTGAGGAACAAAATCTATGGCTGAAAAGCCTGACGGATGACCTGGAAAAACCAGAGACGGCAAAACGCTTAATTGAGCAATACAGAAAGCATAAAGAAAATAGCCTGTATAAATCAGTTATGAATCTTATTGTCAGAGCAAATAAAGCAAAATTCGAGGAGGCGAAGGCTATGTGTGAAGCATTGGAGGAGTTGATGAAAGATGAACTGGAAGCAAAAAAGGCAGAAGGAAAGGCAGAAGGCATTTTAGCGCTGCTGAACGATTTGGGTCAAGTGCCTGAAGCACTGCAGGTCAAGATCATGGCACAGAAAAATACAGAGGTTCTGAACCAATGGCTTAAATATGCGGCAAAAGCTGAGACCATCAACGACTTTGTCCAAAAAACCAACGGTCAGTGATCATAACCGGCAGACAACAGGAAAATCAGCACTTGAGAAACAAAAGGAAATTCACTTTTTGAGGTCAAAGGGCAAAGCAAATCAGTAAAGGGCAAAGCCCATTTGAGGACTTTGCCCTTTACTGATTTGCTTTGCCCTTTGAGCATACTATAATACCCCAGCGGGTATGTCATTTACCTGGATCTGACAAACCTTCATAGCCTGCAGCGCATTCTCATGGCTTTCTTTTGTGACTCCCGCACAGCAGGATGCATCCACAGAGATCACAGCCTCTGGAAGTGCTGCCTTCAAGATCAGGGCATTGGAGATAACACAGATATCTGTACACAATCCCACCAGTTCAATCTCATCATACCCGTCTTTTCCCGCCAAATGCGCAAGAACTGTACTGCCAAATGTGGGTTTTTCCACCAGTCTGCACCCGGCTGCCAGTTTTCTCAGTTCCGGCACCAGCTCCCATCCCTCTGTATCTCTGATACAGTGCGGCACGGGGAGATTCTTCCCCTCCTGAGTCTCCATATAATTTTCTTCATGTGTATCCAGGGTAAACACCACAGTTTTCCCCATTGCCTTGGCTTCTTCGACCTTCTTAACCACATTTTCCACAATGGCTTCCGCGTCTTTTGTGCCCAGCGCACCTGTGACGAAATCAACCTGCATGTCAACAACCACTAATAACTGCTTCATTATCATCATCCTCCATCTCTCATCAGCATTTTCTTCACCAGCTTTTATTTTCACAACCACCATTTTTCAGAAATCATGTCATTGATAAAGTTCATCCCTGTAAATCTCAGCATTCTCCCGCCCCTGCAGGATCCGAAGACACCCGTATGCCAGGGCTTCCAGTTCCATCTCTCCAGGCATGATTTTAATAGGTCCCAGAAAATCAACATAGCCAGTGATCCAGTCTGTCAGCATTTTAGAATGTGCCATCCCGCCTGTAAGAATAATGGCGTCCACCTCACCCTTCAGTGCAGGGGCAAGCTGCCCAATCCCCTTTGCCACCTGATAGGCCTGTGCCTCATAGAGAAGCTCTGCTTTTTCATTTCCCTCGAGTATCATTTTCTCGATCTCCCGGCAGTCATAGGTTCCCAGATATGCTTTCAGTCCCCCATCACCCCTGATTTTCCGCATCAGTTCCGCTTTTGTATATTTTCCGCTGTAGCACATATCCACAATGTAAATAATAGGCACACTCCCGGAACGCTGAGGTGAAAAAGCCCCGCCGTCATCACTGAGAGCATCCACTATCTTCCCATGCCTGTGTGCAGAAAAAGAGATTCCTCCGCCCATATGTGCCACCAGAAAATTCATCTCTTCATAAGATTTCCCTGCTTCCTCCGCCGCTTTCCGGGCCATTGCCTTACTGTTCAGCACATGGCAGAAGCTCTGCCGGACCACCTCAGGAATCCCGGTAATACGCGAAATTTCCATAAATTCATCAGAAGATACCGCGTCATAAATATAGGCTGGAATGCCAAGGGGCGCGGCAACCGCGTCCGCGATCAGTGCTCCCATATTTGACGCGTGAGGACTGATCGGCCCTTTCAGTATCCTGTCCTTCATGGCCTGATTCACAGCATATCCACCGGCTTTTACAGGCGGCAGAAGCCCGCCCCTGCCCACAACAGCACTCAACTGTTCTGCCTTATAAAAATGTTGATTCAGACAGTTCAGCACCATATCTCTTCGGAAGGGAAACTGTTCTTCTATATCCGGATGGCTGTCCAAAAATCCAGGATCATGTTCAATGTCCTGCCGAAACATTTCCTCCCGGTTTCGAAATACAGCTATCTTTGTAGATGTAGATCCCGGATTTACTGCTAGTATATCGTATATCATTCCATCCCCTTACCTTCCTTTAACAATGCATCTTTTCTCTCTACAAATGCGTCTTTTTCCTCAGTTCCTCACCCAGTGCTCTGCCCTTAAAAATAGCCAACGCTGACAGCATCAGCACCGCGCCCGCCACACAGAGTACAGACGGCAGCCTCACACTAACAGCACCGCACAGCAAAAGGATCAGGGGAACAAGGCTTCCCACGGACACCATAACCATATAAATCATATAGTGCGAGACCGGTGCCCTGGTAAGAAATACAATTACCCACAAAATCGCATATACGGCCAGCAGCACAATGGGAATTCCAAAATCCACAGACCAGCCTCTCCATCCTGTAATAAAATCCCAGAATAAAAAGACTGCCCACAGAAGCACTGCCTCCCAGACAGCATTCTTAAACAGATTCCTCCGCTTTACAATAGCAACTGCAGACAAAATCCACATACACCCCACACCGGCCAGCACATAACCGGACCAGAAACTGTGAAATCCTAATATCCAGTTTACAGACACCGCAGCAACACAGACTGCAATACACACAAAAGAAAATATGCGAAATCCCATAGCCATACGGGAGCTTTCTCTTCTGAGATCCGGAAACATCCGGTTCTCCTCCTCGGGGTTTCCCTCCAGATTCCCCTGACAAAGAGGACATTTTCTGCGGGGATTTCTGACTGTAATTTTGCATCGTTTACAATACTGCATCCTCAATCCCCTCCTTTTTCCTTGCCAAGAGCTATGATTTCCACCGGTATTCCCTGTTCGGTCAGCATCCGAAAGAAATTCCGCTCAATCCTTGTATTGGCATAACCGGAGGTAAAGCTGACTGTCAGCTTATCTCTCCAGGAACACATACACAGCTCCATCTTAGGGGTGCTGGTGTAAAAATCAAACCAATCTATATAAGGTCCGCACTCCTCGGGCATCTGTATTTTACCTATATTTGAAAAAACAGCCGTGTCCGCAGAAGTGGAAAAGGCCGCCCCGGCCTGCATTCCCCATAATTTCAAGGGAAGGGGCAGAATACGCATAAAAGGATTTTTCTCCATCCGCATAAATCCATTCATGCGTGCCGCAATCCGCTCCGGTGTCAGTTCCTTTTTGAAAAATTCTGATGTAAATGCAATGACATCCTCTAGTTTTTCGCTCTGTTCAGAAAAATTATATCCGATATCAATCCATCCAAAGAAATTTCTGACTGAGGAGGAGGGAAAATAGCTCCTGAGATTCACTGGGATCATCAGCGCCACCGGGCGCTTTTTCTGTCTTGGGCTCATATCCCTGGCGATCGCACAGAGAAATACAGCCGTGAGATATACGGTTACCGTTGTCTGAAAGCTGCGCGCTGTGCGAACCAAAGCCTCTGTGGGCACAATGCCTTCCACCAGTCTCATCTGACCGTATTCCAGACGGTGATATTTAAGCTGATGAGATTTGTATTTTGGAATATCCTCAATCGCTCCCCTGTCAGAATAGTATTTGTCAAAGCTGTCCTCAGCCATCTCCTCATCCGTGGCGTCTGCCTGCACCTGGGAAACCGGGCCTTTCACCCTGTCCGGATATGCCTCCATCAGATAGTAATACACAAGGCTTCTCAAAAACTGCAGAGCACCGGTTCCATCTGTTAGGGCATGGTATGTCTCGAAATTAATTCGTTTCTTATAATAAGTGACTTCAAACAAAAGATTTTTCTGATCTCTCACATAGATCTGGCTGCAGGGCGGGCGGTATTCCTCCCTGACTACCGGCCTCAGCTCTGACTCCTCCAGATAATTCCAGAATATGCCGCAGCGAAGGACACAGAGAAAAAGACTGTAATCTTCTATACACAGATCAAGGGCTTTCTGCAGTTTTTCCGGTTCTACTTCCTCAGTAAGCTGGCAGGAAAGCCGGAAGACGCGCTCATCCTTCTTCCCGCTGGTGGCAGGAAAAATCTTTGCTGTATTTTCCAGGGTTCTCCACTTTTTTCTGCTGAAATGGGCCATTCTCTCACTCACTTTCCAAAACTAAGCAGATATTCAGAATCCGCTTTGCTGCTTGATCAATTTGATTTCTCTAAACTTAAAAATGCATTGATATGATCATATGTCTCCCGCACAGCGGGATAGACTGGCTCTAAAAGGAAAAATCCATGGATGCCGTCTGTAATCCGGTGCAAGGTCACATCCACGCCTGCCGCTTTCATTTTTCCCGCATAATCTTCTCCCTCATCCCGGAGCGGGTCCAATTCTCCTGTGATCACCAATGCCCTGGGAAGATTGGAAAAGTCTTCTGCCAGCAAAGGCGCAAAATAAGGGTTCCGCCTGTCCTCCTCACAGCTCTGGTAAAAGTCCAGATAGTCAGCCATGTTCTGCCTGGTCAGAAGATAATCCCTGCCGTTTTCCTGAACAGAGGGATACGCATTTTCCTCACTATAATCATTATTGACACAGGGATAGATCAGTATCTGTCTCTTTGGAATAAATTCACCCCTGTCTCTGGCCATCTGACAGACAGCGGCAACAATATTTCCCCCTGCGCTGTCTCCCATAAGGGTAATTTGGTCCGGCTCCGCATTTAAAATGGTCCGGTCCAGAAACACAGCCTTTGCGGCAGCATAACAATCCTCTATCTGAGTGGGAAATTTATGCTCAGGTGCCAAAGGATAGTCCACAGACACCACCACATGCGCCGTATTCTTTGCCAGATTCCAGCATACCCGGTTATAGGATTCCACGCTCTCCGTCACAAATCCGCCTCCGTGTATATATAAGATGACCGGATATATATTGTCCGACATTTTCCCTGTATCAAGAGATTTATTTTTCTCCTGGAAGGCTTCAATATCCACCGTATCGTAAGACTCCTCATTGGGAAAATAAATTCGCACAGGCACTTCCCTGCCTTCATTATAAATTTTTGTATCCAGTGTCCGGTAAAAAGGTTTAAAGGGATCCAGAAGCTTCAGATTCATGATCCGTCTTGATTTCTGCAGATCCAGTTTCGTCTCCGGTTCAGACAGTGCTTTCAGTACCAGGTGCATTGCTTTATTCATATATTTTCCTCTATTCTACCAGGATACATCCCACATAGGTCAGGGTTCCGGGTCCGTAATAATAAAGTATGTCATTTTGCTGGCATACTTCGCTCACAAGCATACCGTAAGCCTCCATTGCCGATGACTGACGCTCGGGAAAACGGCACGGCGCATCCGGATATGTACATTCCCTGCAGTTATCACATGCCCCGTCCCCCAAAACCAGCGCACCGGGGTATTCCTCCCTGACAACAGCCGCAAATTTGTGAAATGCCTCCTTGTGGCGCTCACCTAATTCCTGCATTCCCTCTATATCAAAGCTGTCCTCCAACTCCCCGGTTGTCTGTACGATCAGCCCTTTTGAATACTTGTGTATCTGCCTGCTGCACTCTTCCAGTGTACCGCATCCGGGCGGACAGACCCAGTTTTTATTGTAATGCTGACATTTGTTTTCCGCACATGCGCTGCGCACTTCGCTTTTGACCTGGATCGTATCTGCATCCAGATCACCCACATGTGAAAATCCACAGGCAAGGGCTTTTTGCTTTAATTCCTCATACTTTTCTGACATGATATGTTCTCCTTTATTTGTATTTTTGATACCGAGGTCTCTTATTATATTTCAGCGGCATTTTGATCACAGACTTGGGGTGTACCTCCGCGGTAAGCGGATACTGTTTTTCCTGATACTACTTGTACTATTTTGTTTTCTTAACTACGCTGTTTTCTTATATTGATTGTTGCAGATAATTGGTCTGGTGTCAATGTGAAATGCAAAGGAAAGGGACCACTGTGCTTTACCGCACACAGCAGCCCCTTTCCGGAAACTTCTATTTAACTCATTGAGGACATATTACACTTCTAAGGGAGGATATTTCTAAATATAAAACTTATTTTTTAACTACTTCATATCCCTGGAAACCTGCCGCTTTCTGCAGATATTCAGGATCCAGTCTCGGCATAAGCTTACCGATTTCCCATGGGAATACTGTGTAGAACCATCTGTTAATACGATCCACATAGTTGAACCAGCTCCATAACAGGCTTTTCAGTTCCTCTTTCGTTTGAATTGTATCGTAAGATTCTTCGATATCCAGTGTAAACTGCCACATCAGCTTCAAATTCAGCCAGGGTGCAGGGCAGCCCTCACCAAACTGTCCGCCCATAAGATTTGCCATCTCATGGTTCAGATATACAAACATCTGCTTGCAGTGTTCCAATGTGAATCTGTCATCTCCTAAAATGCAGTACATGGCCGGTTCAATGGTCCACCATCCCATTGCCTGGGTATCTCCTGTCAGGAAAAAGAGATTTCCCAATGTCTGTCCCTGTGTACCGGCTCCACTGGGGTAAACCCCCATTTTGGACATGGTAATGTACTCCGGCTCATCAAACCAAATACGGTCATTTTCGGCCTCTATAGAAGCCTTAACGTCTTTCCAATGTTTTCCCATTCCTTAACCCTCCATTCTGCTGATTGTAATTGTTCCCAGTTTGTGATATAAGAAGCTGTGATTCCACAGATCTTCCCGCGCTTTTTCCAGATCATCCATACACGCTTTATCAACCTGGAGAACATACGCGCCGCCCGAGCGAAGAGGTTCCGTACAGCTTGGCCCATAGCAGAACAAGATATTCCATCCGCACCAGATCAGCTCACCGGCCTGAACCTCCAGTTTTCCCGGACCCGATACCAGATAAGGGCTGTCCTCAACCAGAGGGCTTGTCTGGTCACCGATGTATTTCGGCGGGTCGATCGGGGGTCTTGGAAATAATACCGTTAAATCCCCTGTGGACAATGTTGGATGTGAGAAGAATTTCACCGGTTCTTCGAGGAATTCCCAGAAATTCTCAGCCATCACAGGTTCTTCCTTGTCCCTAAGTGTTCCCGTGAACTTAATTCCACAGCTGGGAACCTCAAACAATACTTTTCTCATAGTTTTTACCTCCATTTTTTTGTATATGTAAATCTTTTTCAGACCTACATTCAGATTAAGTTTTTTCCGGCGTCAACTGGTATCACTGCGCCGTTTATATAATTACTGCAGGCCGACAGAAAAAGGATCAGTTCTGCTACTTCTTCCTTATCTCCCCTGTGCAGCGGTATACCTCTGATTGTTATGATACGTTTCTCATCATCCACAGTTTCTCCTCTGGACGAAAGAATATCATTTCCCTCAGCAGAATCCAGAAAAGATGCTGGACATATGGCATTACACTGAATATAAGGAGAATAGGTAACCGCTAACATCTGCATAAGCTTAGCAAGTCCGATTTTTGCAATGGAGTGCGGAATAAAATCCGGCCAGTTTTCATAAAATGAGTTCCCTATCATAGCCAGCATTCTACCCCCGCCATTTTTCAGCATTAGTGGAGCTGCTGCCTGACTGAGAAAAAAGGCCCCTTTTAAAATAATTTCCATCGAACTGTCCCACACAGCTTCTGTCACCTTATCTATTGGCTGTTCATTAAAATTACTGGCATTATGCAGTAGAATATCCAATCGTCCGTAGTATTCTTCCACCCTTTTGACTGCTCTTCTAAGCTGAGGTATATTCCTGTTATCTGCTTCCAAAGACAGACACCTGCGTCCCAGCTTTTCAATTTCTTTTTTTGTCTTTTCCGCTTCTTCCGGCAAACAAGAATGCGTTATCACAATATCTGCGCCTGCTTTTGCGTAACAAAGCGCAAAATATTTCCCTGCCTTCTCAGCTCCGCCTGTGATCAATGCTACTTTTCCTTCTAATTGAAAATCCATCTGCACCTCCTATGGCATAGGCATAATTTCCCCTCCTGCCGCAAAAACTGTCTGTCCCGTCAGATATCCATTTTCCGGAATGAGAAAAACCATAATGGCATATGCAACATCTTCCAGTGACGCAAATCTCTTAAGGGGATTAGAATCCATCTGCCTCTTTTCCAATTCTCCCCATTCTCCACCAAGGTTCTGACCCGACGTGGCAATCTTTCCCGGCGCCACAGTATTTACAGTTATATTAAATTTCCCTTCTTCCAAAGCTACGGTTTTACTAAATGCATTCATTCCCGCCTTCACCGCCGAGAATGGCGCACATCCTTCAAAGAAACGGCACGACAGACCACCTGATAAATACACAATCCTTCCGTACTGCTGCCTTCTCATATATGGAATTACTGCCTTGCAGATATGAAAATGTGCCTGCATTGCCTCCACGTGAGGTTCCCAATCTTTCCAACTCATATCTGCCGCTTTGCACGGTTCAAATTCCCTGTCCCTGTGAATAAGATTTACAACCCCATCCACGCGTCCCAAAAAGTCATACGCTTCTCTCACACATCTGTGCATGTCAGCTTCGTCTGCTGCATTCCCTTGTATAGTAACAGCTTTTCCTCCTGATCTTCTGACGCTCTCTGCCACATTCTCTGCTATCTCTCTACCTCGGTTACAATGAACTGCAACATCTGCTCCCTGCTCCGCCAATACCCTGCATACTGTCTTTCCCACTCTGCCGGTGGCACCAAATACAATAATTTTTCTGCCGTCCAGAGCACATTTCATCTTTACTCCCCCTATCTACTGATACATATTGCTTAAACCAAAAATCCTCTCTATTACATAGATAACAAGGAATGATATCAGTATGAAAACTGCTGAAAATGCAGATACCATAGGAGAAAATTGTTCCGTTATATGCGTATACAGCCTAAGCGGATATGTCACGGTAGATGCATTTCTCAAAAACATGATAATGACGGCTTCGTCAAAAGAAACTACAAAAGCAAATATAATACCCGAGATGATTCCCCGCTTTATACACGGAAGTGTAACTTTATAAAGTGTCTTCATAGGCCTTGCTCCCAGAACCAGAGAAGCCTCCTCAAAACTGACATCCAATCCATATAATGCAGCGGTAACACTTCTGATCACATACGGTATCTGTATAGCACAGTAAGATAAAACAAGCTTCCAATACGGCACTACAAACTTCCAGGAAGAAAATGCCAGTAAAAAAGCTACTGCATATACCACTGTTGGCACCACCATGGGAGCCATAAAAATCAGTTCAAATATCTCCTTTAGTCTTCCTTTTGTTTTCCAGAAATAAAGGCTGACCATTGTTCCCAACACAGCTGAAATCAATGTACTGACCACAGCTATCTTTAAGCTGATAAATACAGACTCAAAGAAATCCACATTATGCAGCGCTTCTGTATACCATTTTAAAGTAAACCCATGTGCAGGAAATACTGCCCGGTTTCCCTCTCCAAAGGATGTAATGATCACCACGATCAGGGGCAGAAGGAGAAAAAGATAAACAATAGAATTAAAGATCGTCCCTGCTAATTTGTATTTACGCATAACTCCACCTCTCCCTCAAATCATTCCTGTATCCTCATTTTATTAGATAGGAAACTGGACAATGTGACTATAAACATTGATACAAACAAAAGAATTACAGATAATGCCGCCGCAAAATTCCAGTCAAAAATGAACATGGTCTGCTGATAAATCATATTAGTCATGACCATTACCTTACCGCCGCCAAGCATCACGGGCACCATAAAGGCCGCTGTATTCAATGCAAACACTAAAAGTGCGCCTGATACGATTCCGGGAGATGTAAGGGGAAGTGTCACCTTAAAAAACGTCTTTACGAAACCTGCTCCGAATACATAAGATGCCTCCTCTACGCACGGATCCACATTTTCAATAGGGCTTATCATTATCATTGCAAAATATGGAAGCCCGCAGTGAATCAGTCCCATAATTACCCCAACATTACTTCCTAAAAAATTCTGAGGCTCAGAAATGATATGCAGTGCCTGCAGAACAATACTAAATACACCACTTTTTGGCAGGATCGCCATCCAGCCAAACATACGAATGGTTATGGAAACCCAAAGAGGAAGAACCAGAAATGTTGTGGCAATACTCCGTTTCCATCCTTTCATATGGGCAATCTTATAAGCAACCGGATACCCCATAATAATGCAGAACACTACCGACCACAGGCTCAAAATAAGCGTTCTTGTCAAAACCCCTATATAATACCTGTCCTTAAAAAACGCCATAAAATACTCTGCGGTATACTTCCCCGTATCTTTATCACAGATACTCAACCATAGCATTCTGCAAAGGGGTATCAGATAAATCACCATTAAAAAAGCAATTGGAAGAATTATGTACCACTTATTTACATAGGTCCACTTTTTTTCTTTTTGTTTCATACACACCCTCCTGTTCTGATTTCCACCCGCCCCGCCTGACATGCAGACGGGTATCGAGCGGAGGGCTGAGTCTTAATTCTTAAACACCTTATTCCAGCGGTCAACAAATTCTGCTCTGTCTTCCTCTGTTATCATCTCCTGGTCAAAGAATATCAGTTTCTGGATTGCTTCTTCACCGTATGGCATGAATGGCTGCAGCTCCTCAGGAACCTCACATTTTCTGTTCGACGGTGCATAGAAGTTATTTGTAGCATAGGCATATTCTGCCTCCACTCCGATCAGTTCGTTGACCAGTTCATTGGCCAGTTCTGGAACCTTTGTGTTTTTAGCCACTGCCACATACGTGGGCATTCCTGGGAGACCCTCTTCCAGGTCTGCATAAGATATCTCATCGTGTCCGTCATTAGACAGCATTGCTGTACGTCCATTGGTATGGATAGCGATCACTGCATCCCCATTGATAAGGGCAGTATCTGTATCGCTGTGCTGGGTAGATACCATATACACATTAGGTGCTAATTCTTCCAGTTTCTCAAAAACCCCATCCCAGCACGATTTATCCGTAAGGCTGGTATCAAAAAATGCATGGGCAGCCATTTCTGCAAGTTCATAACCTCCGCCAAAGGTCACGTCACTCACAATAACTTTCCCCGCATACTCGGGATTCCAGAGATCCTTCCAGCTCGTAGGTGCGTCAATCAGGTCATTGCGGTAAGCATATCCTCTTGTCCCCCAGTTTGTGATAACGCCATATTCGTTTTCCTTTGCCTCATCATACAAATCGGGCGCATTAGACATGGCATCATAATCCAATTCTTTTGTTACTCCCAGTAATTTTCCATTCATCATCTCATAGTAATTCACATGCAGTACATCAACAGAGGGATCATCGCCTTCTGCTTTCAACTGAGCAAGCGGTGCCGAGCCAAGCACGATTTCCATAGTAGCTCCTGTTCTCTCCTCAAATGCAGGTTTCACAATATTCCTCAGTGTCTCTTCATATGTGCCGCCCCAGGATGTGACTCTCACCGTCTGACCCGCAAAAGGTTTTTCGGATGTGGTGTCATCTGCATTGCTGTCTGTTTTTCCGCTGTTTTCTGTCTGGTCTTCTGCCTCTGCCGGCTTCGATTCATCATTTCCGGAATTGCCGCCGCACCCTATACATCCCAGGACCACAACCGCACTAAGAGCCAGCATTGCCATTTTTCTTTTCATTTGTGTACCTCCTTTGTGGAATTTTTATTTAAAAACTGTATCCTTACAGTTTTTAATCGCACCTCATGAACCCACCAGTACCATCTTCTCCTTATTGAATTGTACTTTAACAACATCCTGCACATCTGCAAACGCATGATCCGGATGAATTTCACACTCAAGAGCAATACCGCTTGCCAGCCTGACTTTATATCTGACTACAGAACCAAGGAAATTTCGTTCTTCTACCGATGCATCAAACAAATTCTCTGCCATAGACTCAACAGGCAGAATATTAATATTTTCAGGGCGTACCAGAATAAATTTCTTATCACCTACAGATATTTCCGATGGCGATATACAGTGCACCAACATACCGTTGCGAAGCATAACCTCCACATGTCCTTCTGAAATTTTTTCCACAACTCCTTCCAGAAGGTTGGCATGGCCTATAAAATCAGCCACAAACTTTGTTTTCGGCTTACTGTAGAGTTCCGTGGGTGATGCAAGCTGTTCTATTCTGCCCTTATTCATCACCGCGATCCAGTCAGAGATAGTCAGAGCCTCCTCCTGGTCATGGGTAACATAAATAGCAGTGATGTTTAGTTGTTTCAAAAGATTACGGATCTCAATTCTTGTCTGAACTCTCAATTTTGCATCCAGATTGGAAAGTGGCTCATCAAACAGCATGATTTTTGGTTCTACAACCATAGCTCTTGCCAGCGACACTCTCTGCTGCTGTCCTCCGGATAATTGTCTTGGAAACCGACCTTCCACGCCTTCCAGCTGTACAATGGAAAGAACCTCCTCGGCTTTCTTTTTCAGCATTTTTTTATCCTTGATCCCTCTGTTCTTCAAACCATATACCACATTGTCATAGACACTCATGTGGGGAAATAAAGCATAATTCTGAAAAACCATTGCTATATCCCGTTTGTATGGCGGCTTTTCTGTTATTTTGTCACCGGCGAGAAATACATCTCCTTCCGTAGGTGTGAGCAAACCTGCGATCATTCGTAAGGTTGTTGTCTTTCCGCACCCACTTGGCCCCAACAGGGACAGAATATCTCCTTTTTGTATCTGGATGTTGATTTTGTCCACTGCACGGAAGCCTTTATAATCTTTTACAAGCTCTTTCAGTTCCAGTTGACTGCTCATTTTACCCCTCCTTTATTGGATTATATATGTATATATTTATGTATAGTCCAAATGGTAAGTAATTTTTTCAAGTCTCCTTTTTGTCCGTCCTAAATTCTCTTTGATGTTTTCGATTATAGTCATAGTATATGGATTTGTCAATATTTTTTTCATATTTTTTGCAATTTATTTTCATATTATCCAACTATTACTTATTTAATGTTGTTTTTTTAGTTTATTTAATATGCGTTTTTTTGCCATATAGATATATACAAATACTTTTTATTTTATATTTCTATTGTTTTATTGAATTTATTATGCTATAATACCTGCAAAAGTTATACATATATACATATTTTAAAATTTGTATAATTCTATGAAAGGAGACGGTCTTATGAAAAAACTGATCAATGATCCCTTTAACTTCGTCGATGAATCCATGGAGGGAATTCTTGCAGCCCACAAAAATCTTTTGAAGGCAGCAGACGGAGATGCAAGAGCAATCGTGCGCACTGATGCTCCGGTTGCTGGTAAAGTAGCTGTTGTTACGGGGGGCGGCTTTGGGCACCTGCCCGTTTTTCTTGGTTATGTAGGGAAAGGTATGGCTGATGGATGCGCTGTCGGTAATGTCTTTTCCTCTCCCACCTCTTCGCAGATGAAACAGGTAACTAAAGCAGTGGACAGCGGCAAAGGAGTTTTGTATCTCTACGGAAGATATCAGGGAGATATGATGAACTTTGATATGGCAGCTGAGGACTGTGAAGAAGATGGCATTCAGGTACAGACTGTTCTTGTCACCGACGACGTTGCTTCTGCTCCCCGTGAAGACTGGCAAAAAAGGCGAGGGGTAGCCGGCTTGTTTTTTGCCTATAAAATAGCCGGAGCAAAAGCAGAGACTGGAGCCGACTTATCAGCGGTTCGAGCTGCTGCCGAAAAAGCTGTTTTCAACATGAGAAGCATGGGAGTTGCCCTTGGTTCCTGTACACTACCCACAGTGGGCAGACCCACATTTACAGTACCGGATGATGAAATGGAAATCGGAATGGGCATCCACGGAGAAGCGGGCGTACAACGCTGCAAGCTTGAAAATGCAGATAAAATTGCTGCGGTTCTGGTTGATTATGTGGCAGAGGACCTTCCATTTTGCAAGGGGGACGAGGTTGCTGTATTAGTAAACAGCTTAGGCGGAACACCGCTGGAAGAGCTCTATATACTTTATCGGAAAATTAACTTGTTACTCACTGAAAGAGGTCTCAAGGTATACCGCCCTTATATTGGACGATATGCATGCTCAATGGAAATGCCCGGCGCGTCTCTGACCCTCATGAAACTGGACGATGAATTAAAGGAACTGCTGGATGCCCCTGCAGAGACACCTTTTTTTATACAAAATTGAAAGGAGATACCTATGAAAAACCAATTATCCACAGAAGATATTCGTCAAATGATGCTGCGCCTCAGCGACCACATGATTTCCGCAGAAGTAATGCTGACGAATCTAGACTCTGCTATCGGAGACGGAGATCTGGGTATGACTATGGTTATAGGCTTCACGGAAATTAAGCAGAGAATACTTGGACAGGACTATGATTCCATTTCAGAGCTTCTGTTTTCCTGCGCAGATGCCTTTTCCCCAAAAGCCGCTTCTACATTTGCAACCCTTTTGATCACCATGATGAAAGCCGCAGGAAAAGAGGCAGAGTCCTTTACCTTTATTGACACTCTAAAGGCTTCAAGGATATTCGATGCAGCCGTTGCCAGTGTTCAAAAAAGAGGAAAGGCACAGCCCGGTGACAAAACCCTTCTTGACGCCCTGGTACCTGCTGCTGATTCCCTGCGTCATTCCGCAGAGTCAGGTCTGCTCCTGCCGGAAGCTGCGGTCAAGGCACAGGAATCCGCCTCGGCCGGAGCTGAAAATACAATAAATATGAAGGCTCGAACAGGGCGTTCTGGTTATCTTGGAGACAGGACAATAGGACAAAAGGATCCGGGCGCTGCTGCTATTGTTTTAATCCTGCAATCCTTTACATCATATATCGTGTAAACAGCAGAAGTTGCATAAAATTTTTATTTTACGGAATTTTTCCCGAACACGGAGGTAATGAATATGAAACAGGTTTCTACAGAGAGTATGGGAACCCGGCCTTTACTGCCGCTCATTATGTCACTGTCTTCCCCCATTATGCTCTCTTTACTGGTGCAGTCTCTTTATAACATCATTGACAGTGTATATATCTCTCACTATGACGGCAACGGTCTGACAGCCTTATCCCTGGCGTTCCCTGTGCAGACCTTAATTACCGCCGTGGCATCGGGAACCGGTGCTGGCACCAATATAATAATTGCAAAAGCTTTAGGTGCAAACGACTCAGAAAATGCATCCTCCACTGCATTTAACGGGTTTGTTTTGTCATTGATTAATTGGAGTTTTTTTGTTATAATAGGCATACTGATTTTAAAACCATATTTTTCCATTTTTACTGCCAACACAGAAGTGGCTTCCCTGGGGCTTAAATATTTAAACATTATACTTCTCTTCTCAATTGCCCCATTCACTGAAAACGTAGCTGTCAGGATTCTGCAGGCAACAGGCAATACGTTCATGCCTATGATATTTCAATCCGCTGCCGCCTTGCTGAATCTGCTTCTAGACCCTATTTTTATATGGGGGTTCGGAGTCATTCCCGCAATGGGTATTTCTGGTGCTGCAATTGCAACTGTATTATCGCAGTTTCTTTCAGCTGCTCTGGCAGTGATCACAGTATTTTTCAAGCAGACTGTTCTGACTGTGTCATTCCGAATCCCCCGTTTTAACTTGATAAAGGAAATCTTTATCACAGGGCTTCCTTCTGTATTGGGAATGGCTCTTGTATCAGCTTATATCTCAGGGCTTAACGCTGTCCTCTCCCGTTTTTCTGAGGATGCGGTGTCTTCCCTTGGTATTTACTATAAGCTCCAAACGTTTCTGCTCATTCCTACCTATGGCTTAAATCAGGGAGTGACTCCCCTTATGGGATTTAACTATGGGGCCAGAAAATATAAGCGTGTGTGGCATACTTTATGGTACAGCCTTGCCATATCCACAGTCACGCTTACTGCAGGCACTCTGTGTTTCTGCTTATTCACGCGCGAGATACTGCTCCTCTTTCATGCTTCTGACAGCCTGATGCATACCGGAATACCCGCTTTAAGAATTATAAGTACAAGTTTTCCGTTTTTCGGCCTGACAATTTTAATGCCTACTCTGTTCCAAAGCACTGGCTGTATACGGCAGAATATAATCATAACTCTGCTCAGAGAGGTTTTTCTGCTTGTACCGATTGCTTGGGCACTCTCGCATTTTGGACTAATATACACATGGATGACATTTCCTATATCAGAAAGTATTGCAGCTTTTTTGTCCTGCTATTATACTTATGTATTGTTCCGGGGACCACTGGCTTACCGGCGTCTCCCCCTCGAATAAATTATGCTGTATTTCATTATATTGAAGTGGAGGATTTTTCTTGAAATCAACAGATATCGTCATCGACAAAACATCTGACCAGCCTATCTACCAGCAGATAGCAGACAGGATCACCCAGTCGGTGCAAAAAGGATTTTTAAATCCAGGAGACAAACTGCCTACCAGTCAGGATTTTTTCGATAATTATGGTATTGCGCGGGGAACTGTAAAACATGCCTATAATATCCTTGAAAAAAACGGTATTGTAACTGTAATACAGGGCAAAGGTTCTTTTATCAAGGAAAAAAATGGTCCTGTACAATCCATTGACGCAGTAGACCAGTATCTGGAAGAACTGCTGGCTCTCGGTTTTTCCCTGGATGATATTGAAGGACTTATCAGCAAAAGATTAAAAACTCTGCAGGATGAACAAAATGTCTTTAAAATAGCTGTCATGGAAAGCTGTCCGGAGCTGCTCGATTGCCTGATCACAGATTTGGAGCAGTTTCCTAATACAAAAATTTTTCCGTTTCTGGTAAACGACATAAACGGGCAGCATACTTTTTCACTCCAGGAATACGATTTGATCGTGATAATGGAAAAGAACATCCCCTTATTCCTTGGAACAGAGATTGATCATGACACAAAAAACAAAATTTTGCCTATATCTACGATCCTGTCTCCCGGCACCCTTAAATTACTGGCAAAAATTATACCCGGAGAGCCATCAGGCATTTTATGCCAGACCAAACGTTTTGCCGGCATTTTAAAATGGGAGTTATCCTCATTGAATGCCATGCTGTCTCCCAAAGAAGTGCTGCTGTACAGTACGGCAACCGCAGATAACCTGTATTCATTTTTAAAAAATAAACGTCATTTGCTTATATCGTCAAATTATCTGCAAAGCTGTACACCGGAGCAGGAAAAAATACTCCAGGCCTATGGAGAAAGCGGTGGAAAACTTTTACCAGTTCAATATACGATTGACAGCGGTTCCGCACTCTATATTGAAGAATTTATAAGAAACTATCACTTTTCACATTATAATACTTCACGGTAAACAGAGGTATCACTATGAATATCTGTATTGATAAAAACAGTTCTGTACCAGCCTATTTACAGATAACAGAACAAATCAAGGCCAAAATAAGCAGCCGCGAATTAGCACCCGGAGACAGGCTTCCCACAGAACGGGAGCTATCTGAAGCGATTCATATTTCAAGAGGTACCATTAAAAGAGCATACGATGAATTAGGGGATATTGGAGTGCTTGAAAGAATTCAGGGAAGCGGGACGTTTGTGGCCCAACTTCAGGATCTATCTATTTTAGACAACAGTGACAAAGCAGCCAGAGTCATTGATAAAATGATCACAACGCTTTCCCGTATGCACCTATCATACAATGAAATGGAAGACCTTATCAACTCCAAGCTTCAGTGGAAGCGTCAGGAATCCCGCAATATCCGGGTAGCTGTGGTAGACTGCAACATGGAAACGCTAAGCCTTATCAGCAGTCAGCTTTACAATATCTCCGATGTGGATGTAACTGAGTTGATACTCAGTGATATTGTAAAATCACCACAGAAACTGACCTATGGCTACGACTTAATACTCACCACCAAAAATCATTATTTGCAGGTGATCGATCTTGTTCCCAGTTTGGCAAGTCATGTTATGAAAGTGGCTATTGTCCCTTCGCAGAAGGTCCAATACGAACTTGCGGGTATACATGAAAATATGTCTGTCGGTATCTGGTGTATGAGTCAGGAGTTTGCCAGTGCAGTCTATGATAATACCATGACTCTGGGGCAAGGAACACCAAGAATTGACTTCCAATTAGACAATGCCCCCTGTTCCCTTTCTGATTTTTTGGATGGCAAAGATGTGCTGATCCTCCCGTATGACTATTTAAACGGCAGCAGAACGGGTGAACTGGAGGTAATTCAAAAATTTATGCAAAGCGGTAAACAGGTTATCTTCTTTGAATATCACATAGACCAGGGATCTCTGATTCATATTACACATGAATTAGAACTCTGTCGCGAAAACAGACAGCCTGTCTCTCTTTGACCATACAAGCATCAACACAAAAATGTTCTTACTTTGATAATGTACCCTCTGTCTGTTTGACAGAGGGTACATTACTATGACTGCTTTTCTCCATCTCTTTTGGTCGTTTCGTCATTATTTTCCCCATTTCCGGCAACACTATAAAATAAACGTAACTGTTTCAATACCCTCACAGTAACGGACAAAAAATAATCTAATTGGAGGCCAGTCATGAAATTATGTAAACTAATCCCCATATCCCTTGCCGCCTTTCTGCTCCTGACCGGGTGTGGTTCCAGCAAGTCCAACACAGAAGATTATCTAAAGGAGGAAAATGCCATCATGGACAAAATGATGGAGGAGATGGACAAGGCACAAAACACCGGCAGTGCAGAGCTTGATTTTCTCAATGGTATGATTCCTCATCATCAGTCAGCAGTGGAGATGTCTAAAAGCTATCTGGAATATGCCGGAAAAGACGGAGAGTTCAAAGGCCTGGCAGAGAACATTATAAGCGCCCAAAACAAAGAAATTGATCAGATGAACACCATGACAGAACGTTTTCAGAAAGCCGAAAATCCTGATCCTGAAAAAGAGGCTGCCTATCTGGAAGAATACCGTACCTTGATGGATAAACACCACAGCTCCCATACTGCGGCGGAAACCTCTGATCTGGAGGCCGCTTTTGCACAGGGCATGTCTATGCATCACCAAATGGCTGTAGATATGGCAGAGATCATTCTCAAATATACAGAGGATGAAGAGCTGACTCAATTTTCCCAAAATATCATAACAGAGCAGGAAAAAGAAATAAAAGAAATGCAGTCCTATCTGGATAAAAACACAGACGGCGGAAACCATAAGCATTAAAATGTGTCATAAACTCCTGTGAGGACACACCAAAATCAATTAACAAAAACAAGATATTCAGCTGCTCCCCGCAATGATGTGATATAACTTAATAGATAAAACAGGAAACATTATCCGCGGATAGTCCATCCCCATATCCGATTGCGAAAAACAAACCGATAGAAAACTATAAAGCCAACATAAATATCCGCCATACCAGTTCAGATATGGCGGATACCTTTAACTTATTTTAGACATTTTACTTGTCTGCCTGACAAAGGACTGCTCCAAACCAGACAGACATCTTTCCTATTTTTTCAGTTTCTTAAAATTTACTCCTCCAAAAATAATTAAAGCAGCTCCTGCCCCTAATACCATTGGCAGGAAAATGTCCATCTCATCACCGGTCTTTGCATTTTCTGCTGCTCTTGTGCTCTTCTTTGCGGCACCTGCTATATTCTTTGCTGTATTTGAAGTGTTTTTTACTATTTTGGGTGGTTCCTTGTCCGGCTTGGAAATTTTATCGGTCTGCTCCCCTCCCTGTGGATCATCCGAGAGATTGTCATTATTGTCATCCCCGGGATTCTCACCCGGTTTGTCCGACGGCATGGGGTCTGCCTCTTCCTTCATACAGATGGTTCCTGTTCCGTTCTCTGTTTCCACTACAGCCCCGTCTAATGCAAGTTCCTCTACTTTTACTTCTATATTTGTGCTGTCACCCGGCTGCAGCCCTGTATTCTGAAAAGTCATATCCAGAAGGCTGCCTTCCGTAGAAAATGCCTCCGCAGATGCAAATGCCAACACAATTTCCCCCTCCGGCTTGTTTCCGTTTACCGGATCATTGATCTGAACCATCGCCCCGGACAAGGCAGACCCCTTCACAGCACTTTTCAGGCTTAACATGGAAGAATCATAGATAATCCTCAATTTTCCGTTTGTCACAGCCCCGGCTCCTGTGATCCGGCAGGATGCTGTTGCTGATGAAGCTCCGGCCCCAATCTCCGAGGCCTGTACCTCTGCCTTTGTTCCTTCTGCATATACAGAAATGGCCGAACTCAGCACCAAAAGCAGTGCAGCAGCTATAGAAGATATTTTTTTTGCTTTTCTCATCTCTTATCCTTTCTCCGGAACTGCCGTTGAAATTAAAATGATCCGATCAGTTCCGCTGCAAATTTCTGAATCAGGACAGCATCCGCGGTATCCACGTCTCCATCTCTATTCACATCTGCAGCTTCTCTGTCCATATCCTCAATGGTCAACAGTTCTGCGCTCAGTTTCAGCACAAGGGCTGTATCACTGGTATCCACATTTTTGTCATTGTTTACATCACCCAGAATCCTGACTTCCACAAGCTGCCCGGTCAGTAATCTGGCTGCCTCATTTACTTCTTCTCCGGTAGCATCCACGTCTTCATATACAGGTCTCACCGCATCAACTGCCTCCTGCAGTCCCTCAAGAGAAGAAGCCGTATACTTCTCGGAACTTTTGAGGATTTCATCTGCCATATTCCATACAGATTCCAACGCCGATTTATCACCTCTAAGTTTCAATCCGCAAATTGCCTCTGCTACTGCCTCATAGTGAGCAGAAACATCCTGCTGTGACCGGTCTTCATTGGCGATCACGCCCTCTGCGTCCGTGATGATATCCTGAAGTGCTTTCACCGAATCACTTGTATATTTTTTCTGGTCCTCTAAAATGAACTTAGCGAGATCTACAATACTCTCAAGTCTTTCAGCGCTGACCATATCCTTCAGTTCCATCAGTGCGTATATCAACTTTTCAGCCGCATCATTCACATCCTCCTGGGCAGCATTCTTGTCTTCCAGAACACTATTGAGAAATCTCAAGGCATTTTTCAGATTTTCAATCCCTTCCGGGCGATAAATGGAAGTATCATTTTCCAAAATAGATGCAGCCTCCTGTGCCACAGCCTCTGCCACAACAGTGTTGACTCCCGGAACAAGGCATCCCCATTTCAGGATCAAATCTTTATATGCCTCATCCACATCATTCTGAGATACATCCGGATTATTAAGAACGCTCTGTGCATGATCCAGTGCATCTGCAAAATCCTCCCAGCTCTCCGTGGTAT
The DNA here is from genome assembly GCF_034355335.1 of Blautia coccoides. Lineage (NCBI taxonomy): Bacteria > Bacillati > Bacillota > Clostridia > Lachnospirales > Lachnospiraceae > Blautia > Blautia producta. Next base: position 479,553 of record NZ_CP136422.1, on the reverse strand, counting down.
ATCCATCCGGAGCCAGTTCTGCCTTCTGCTCTACTGCTGCCCGTAAAACTTTTACGGATACCAGGGCATCTTTTGCATTGTTCAGAGCTTTAACAGCCTCTTCCACCTCTTCCTGTGCCGCCTCCGGGTTTTCAGCCACTCCTTCTGCTGTCTCTTTTACCTGCATAAGCGCTGTATAACTGCTCTGGGTATAATCTTCCGGTTTCAGACTTTCCACCTCTTCCAGAAGATTATTTAATCCCTCTTTTTCTACCGGTTTATCCGGTTCTTCTGCAGCAACATATCCAACTCTGATATTGTCCATACGGCACCATGTATCAGCACCCATGTTGCCGTAAAATCCAATCTTCAGCGTGTTGTCTGTAACTTCTGCTTCCAGACCGATCATCTCATATGCAGTATTAGTTGGAATATTTTCCTTTGCAATGATTTCATCTGCTCCGTTCTTAGCATACATATAAAAATCATCCGTATCCTTAACACCTGCGTTTACCATCACATTAACTGTGTAAGTACCGTTGGGGATGTCATACAATGTCTGATATGTATGTCCCAAATATGGAGATGACCTGTAGTAAGATAAGCTTCCCTTTCCTTCGTATATTTCTTTTGCTCTGGAGGTAATATAACAGCCATAAGGAGAATAGGTATACTCATTAACCCATCCGACAGAAAGTGCCTGTTCAAAATCTCCGTTCACAATTTCTGTCTCTTGGGGGATTACCATATCAACCGATACTTCCGCACCTTTTGTCACCTGAACATTCTGTTTTACCGCACTCACCGCGGAATCAGTGGACGCAATTACCTGATAAACCCCGCCCATCACATTTTCAAGACAGAATGTGCCGTCCGCTTCTGTCTCAATCTGATATCTTGTCATATCATCTTTTGCATTGCAGCCTCTCAGTGAAATCTTTGCCTTTCCTGCCGGATTACCATTCATATCCGTCACGGTTCCGGTAAGCGTACCTGCGTTTCTTTCCATAACGGTATCAATTGCATGAACAATTTCGCCCTTTTTCACCTCTACCCGGACAGGCCCCTGGTTCGTATATCCCATTTTTTCAAAATACAATTCATATATACCCGCTTGAATGGTGCTGAAACTGTATTTGCCTTCTCCGTCTGTAGTCTCTATGAACTCAGAATCATCATTTTTCAAAATAACTTTCACATCCGAAAGTACACTGCCGCTTTCATCCGTAACTTTTCCCGAAACATCTCCGGTATTGATGACAAGTGTGAACTGAATGCCTTCCACGGTCTCATTCGGAAGTACCGTAACTCTCTGAGGTTCCTCCTGTAGTGCATACCCGTCACAGGATGCAGAAATCAAATAAGTCCCCGGTCTCAGCATATTAATGGAAAAACTCTGATCCTCCTCCGCTATGGGTACCTGACAGGTATATACATCTGTTCCGTCTTCCCTTACAGCGTGTATGAAAACATTTTTGCCCACAGCATCCGAATGGATCGTTCCGGATACCGCTCCGCGCTCTGCCGTAGTATCTGTTTTTATAAAAGTAATATCATCTATGTAACAGGCTGTTTTTGCCTTGCCGTCAGCCAGGAATCCTACTTCCACGGCACCGCCGGAAACGGGTATATTTTCCAGCGTGACTTTCTTCCAATCATTCCCATTCTCAGTGATATCACAGGCAAATGTCATACTGCCGCTTACTGCATACATTTGCAGGACCTTGAAATCACCGCTTCCTTTTATATACGCGGTCATGTCATATTCCCCATCAGGCAGTCCTACATATGGGGTTGTCTTGACCTCCTGGGATATACTTCCCGCAAAATCCACCGTGTCTGTAAGCGCAAGACCATATTTTCCGGTTACTGCATTCCCGCTGTTTTTGATGGGTGAACTGCCTTTTTCCACAGTATTCTTCCATCCTGCCAGGGATGATGCGGACACACGGTCCGCGTCAAAGCTTCCATTCTTGATGTGATTATTATCCTCTGCAGCACTCCATTCTCCTGTTGTCATATCCAGATTCCAAGAACTTAAAGAGTTGAAATAGGGTACATCACCATCAAAGGATAATGGACACCACTGGTTATACCCCAGGCCGTTATTTGCAAAGTCAGACCAACGGTCACCACAAAAAAGAACGGTATCCTGGGCGCTGCCCTGCACTGTATAGAAAAATCCTGTCTGTGATACATGGCAGAAGTCATCACTGCAGCCCGGCATCACCTGCATTTTAGTTTCTGTACCTTTCTGTTCCAGGTATTCCGGTTCCAGACTGTCCAAAACCATATAGTATGCATGAGATGCGTTCCAACCGTACAGATCCGACGCACAGATATAATACTTGCCGTTGTATTTGAACATACAGTTGCCTTCACGGCCGTCCCCCTGGAATACCTTGTAAGGCTCTCCGATTTCTATTTTGCCTTCTGCATTCTCCCGGATTTCCGACAGGAAGATTCTGTTTCGTCCTCTGCCGTAAGAATACAGCAGATAATCTTTTCCTGTATCTTCATCTGTAAATACCGTCTGGTCGCCGGTATTGGATGTTCCACCTGTATAGGATGCCATATTTATTCTCTGGTCCCACTTAAACTGGCCGGTAGGACTGTCTGATCTTAGTAGAAGAACCTGCTTTGTTACACCGTCTTTAGAGGTATCCCCTCCCGCATTATCAATGACATCACCCGGATCTGCAAACTCGTGCTGAATTGCCATAACATAAGTTCCACTCTCTTCCATGTAAGCTACGCCCATTCTTCCCAGCCAAGTTGCCGGATTACCGTTGGTCTGTTCTACGCCGCTCACCTCAGATTCTGTCAGCACATTGCCCTCAAACTTCCAGTTTGTCAGATCATCTGAAGTATAACATGTGACTGCTTCAAATGTAGTCGTGCTGTAGCCTTTGGCTGGATTTTTATAAAAAGCTTCTGCCTCTTTATACTTTACTCCATACCAGTAATATGTGTCCTTTCCCGTATCCGGATTCTTGAATTTAAAAATTCCGCCCCCCTGTGAATAAATGGGATCTCCGTTAATATCATGCCAAAATGTATCATTTTTTATATTCCGTGACTGGGCCTGCACAGTCTTTGGTGCAGCCGCCCCTGATGCAAAGGCCATAGCAAAAGCCATGATTCCGCAAAGCAATAAACGTTTTTTCATTCTTTTCCTCCTAAGTCATTATATATTACACCGCCATTACTTGACCGCTCCCGTAATGCCTTCCGCAAAGCTCTTCTGCAGACAGAAAAACACTACTGCGGTCGGAATGGTACAAATCAATACACCCAGCATCAACATTCCGTAATCCACGGTATATCCCCCCAGCAGATTCGCTACCAGCATGGGCATAGTAATAGAATCATCTGTCTGTAAAATCACTTTAGGCCACAGATAATTGTTCCAGGCATTCATAAACGTAATAGTCATGGCAGCCGCATAGGTAGAACGCATAGTCGGAAAAAACATTCTGAAGAAAATCCCCACTTCACTCAGCCCGTCAATTCTAGCAGCCTCAATAATATCATGTGGAAATGAGCGTGCACTCTGCCTAAACAGCATGATCAAAAAGGGAGTGGATACTGTGGGCAGCATGAACGCAGCCATGGTATTTACCATTTTCAACCCTGAAAACATCTTAAACAAAGGGATCATGATAGCCGCAAAGGGGATCATCATGGCAGTCAGCAGAAGGGTCATGACTATATCCTTACCCTTATCATGATAAATCTCGAATCCGTACCCTGCAATGGAACAGACCAGCAAAGCAAGCAGTGTCAGTATGACAGCATTGCGGAAGGAATTCCACAATGCCCTGGCAAGGTCCTGGTTTTCCAAAAGAGCTTTCATATTCTGTGCAATGTATCCTCCCGGCAGCATTCTTCCCGCCACCACATCAGTACTTCTATTGGTGGCACCGCAAAACATATAGTACAGTGGAAATACGGACAATAGGGATACCGTGGAAAGGAATACATATTGGAATACCTTCTTTCCTCTGCTCATCGTTCATCACCTACTTTCATCTGAATAACGGCCAGAACAGCTACCATAACCAACACAATTATAGACATAGCCGCCGCATAACCAAAGTTTGGACTCTGTACAAAGGATGTATTATATATGTAATGTGACAAAGTCATGGTTGATTTTCCCGGTCCGCCGTTTGTCAGGTTCAGAGACTCGTCAAACAATTGTAAGGTTCCATTTGTGGACATGATCGCAGTCAGAAGTATGGTGGGCTTCAGTAGCGGCACTGTAATTTTAAAGAAGGACTGAAAGGGGGATGCCCCGTCAATCTTGGCTGCCTCATACACGGAATATTCAATATTCTGCAGTCCGGATAGATAAAATACCATGTTATATCCCGTCCATCTCCAGATCAAGGCAATTATGATGACGGCCCTTGCCGTCCACGCATTGGCAAACCACATAATAGGATCCAGCCCTATGTTTCTTAGAATGGTATTGATAAATCCGTCATTGGCAAACATGGAACGGAAAATCATAGCATATGAGACAAGGGATGTAGCACAAGGCAGGAAAATTGCTGTGCGGAACAATCCCTTAAAACGCAGCTGTTTATTATTCAGCATAGATGCCAGCCCCAGTGCAAGCACCAGCATAACAGGCACCTGGATAACCAGGTAAAAAAATGTATTGAACAGGCACTGACGGAATGTAGGGTCTTTCAAAATGCGCAGGTAGTTGGCTGCACCCCCAAAATTCAGATTAATTCCAATACCAGTCTGAAGGGACATGATAAAGGCTTTCACCATGGGATAAAAACTCATCCAGCAGATCAGTGCAGTCGCAGGTATCAGAAAGAGCCATCCGGTCAGGTTATGTTTCTTCTCAAGCGACAATCCTCTCTTTGTGTCACTCATGCAAGTCCTCCTTTTCTATCGCCTTATAAAAAATTTGCTGCTGCCTTTATGCAGCAGCAGCAAACTTCTCTATGGAATATCTTATTCTTCTCAGCCGCCCATATTGAACTCTACTGTAGACTGGGCATTTTCTATCTCAGCATCCATGTCCGCATTCTGCTGTGTGATATTAGAAAGGGCAACACCAATAGCATCTCGTGCATCATAGTAAAATGGTCCTGTAATGTTTGACGGTGTCCTGGTGGCAAAATCTACAATCTTGGCATACACCGCGTCGTTTCCGAAGAACGCAACATCCTGGTTATAGATATCCGATTCTGCTGCCGGCGCCCATGTGGAAAGAGCCCCTTTGCTGATCAAATCGTCATACAGTTCTGTGCTTCCGGCAAATGTGGATTTAAAGAAATCTTTAGCCAGTTCCTGGTTTTTACAGTTGGAGGTGATAACCCAGGAAGATCCGCCACTGTTAGAATAGTTGGTTGCACCCTCAGATTTGTCCAGTTTCGGCATATTTGTGATTGCCCACTTTTCTGCCTGATCCTCTTTTCCTGTAACGGTGGCCATGATCCAACAGCCGTTCATGGCCCCTGCAACAGTACCATTATTGATAGACGCAACATACTGATCCCAGTCTGTAACTTCCAAAAGTGTCCCATCCTTTACCATCTGGGTATAGATTTCCATACATTCTTTCAGGGCGTCATTGCCTACTATATTGATGGAACCGTCCTCGTTAAACATGGAGGCTCCACAGGACTGAAGCATCATCATGATCTGGTCCGGGGAACCGGCCTGTGCGGTTATCATAGGCTGTCCTGCCTTTTCTTTTACCACTTTTGCTTTCTCCATAAACTCAGACCAGGAAATATCTGTGAAATCATCAATGGTAAATCCCGCCTGTTCCAGATAGTCTGTGCGAAGACAATTGATCACAGCACCGTTGTCAAAGGGAACCCCCAGATTCTTACCGTCTACTGTGGAGTATGCTGCCTTTGCACTTGAGAACTGCGTAAAATCAATTCCTGAATCCGAAAGATCTGTAAATACATCCGGATAATTGGTGGCATATTTCTGGAAAGAATTATCCTGCATCAAAAAGATATCGGGCAGTGTGCTCAAATCCCCCGCAGAAACGGCGGTTGTAACCTTTGTCTCAATATCATCAGACTGCATCTCCGTAACTTTAATCTGGAACCCGGGATGGTCCTTGGCATAAAGTTCCGCTGCCTTTTCAATGGCATAGATATTGAAATTAGGGTCCCAACACCATGCAGTCAGGGTATTGTCGTCACCTGATGCGGCTTCCGCGTTATCTTTTTCTTTACCTGCATCCTCTTTTGTCTCTGTACTTCCGTCACTTCCACCGCAGGCTGCCAGTGAAAATACCATTGCGGATGCCAAAAATACTGCTGCTACTTTTCTTCTCATAACTTAACCTCTCAATCCTGATTACTGTTTACGTGTTACGTGTTTGCGCGCATTTTGAAGATTATATTGATTCAGCCGGATATTACTGCCCACAATTTACTTAAACCGCGGCTTTTGTTCAGTGACAGCTGAATTTCTTCCATTTTTATGTAAACCAAATTTTTCTGGTAATTTTTGTTTTTCTCTGTTATAATTGGTCTCAATTTATTTTCCCCTAAACGGGACAAGCTAAAAAAGGAGGCCTTTATGAAAATCTCACTGCTTCAAACTATCTCTGCAGACCATATGGAGCTGAAGGAATATTGTATGGACAATGGAATTATGTCTGTCCATGTCCTCTCCTACGGCTGCGCTTTAACCGGCATCTATGTACCTGACAAAAGGACAGGGGAAAAAATCAACATTCTGCTATCCTTTGATAATCTTACGTCCTATCTGCACAATCCTCTGTACTGCGGCGCTGCCCTTGGCCCCAATGCAGGCCGTATTTCGGGCGGAACCCTGTACATTGACGACAAACATTACCAATTATCCCAAAATGATGGTGCCCATCACATCCACGGCGGTTTTCACAATCTTTCTTTTCAGAATGCAGCTTTGGTCAGCAGGGAAACCGACCTGGAATCTGCAGCGCTTACCTTTCAGACTGTTCTTCCCCATGGTTTGGATGGCTATCCCGGCCATCGGTGTATTCATATTACCTACCGGCTGTTCTCTGACAACCGTCTGACCGTCAGTTTTCGTGCATCCAGCGACCGGGAGACTTATTTCAATCTGTCCAGCCATGCTTACTTTAATCTGTCCGGAGATTTCACCAAAAATGTCCATGATCACAGACTGTTTATCCGGGGAAATGCGTTTGTGGAAAACGATGAAACACATATACCCATGGGAATATCCCATACGAATGGAACACCCTTTGATTTTTCCGCCCCGGTCTCCATACAGGAAAATATAGACAGGTACCCGCAGAATGTGCAGATACAGAGAGCGAGAGGATTGAACCATGCCTTTTTGTCAAACAAAGGGCACAACTACTTTGAGCCATCCCTAGTACTGGAAGACCATCCATCCGGACGAAGCCTGAAGCTCTATACGGATACACCTTCCATCGTGGTCTATTCGGGAGGCTTTATTGAAAACACTTATAAAATCAATGGAGGATGCCCCTCATCCCCGCACTGTGCCATAGCCCTGGAACCACAGGATATCCCCGATACTCCAAACTGCGGTCTGGCCCCCTTGCATATCGTAAAGCCCGGTGCGCTCTATTTAAGAACTTTTACCTATGCTTTTTCTTTTTAAGATCTATCTTATCTCGTCTCTTGCAGATACGGTAATCAGCTCACAGGCTGTACCGTTCTGCATTTCGGGCCATTTTTCTAAAAACCTTTTATGGCCTTCATGCAGTGCGTAGATTTTTACCAAAAGTTTTTCAGGAAAGTCAAAATACCGCAGGCTTAATTCTGCCGGTTCTCCGGTATAATAATAATCATTGAGCAGCTCATCTCCCTGATATATTTCAAGCTTATCTCCTCCATATGCAAATGTGAGGATACAGTCCAGTATATTTTCCGAATACTGTATCTCTATTTCATATGTCCTAGTTACTTCATCCTCATGGATCATACGGAATTTTGCGGCTGTCTTACTGCTCTCCTCTTTCCTCTCATAAACAGTGAAGGCGCCATCCCTGCCGCATCTGGCGAAGCCGGGAATTCCCGCCGGCATGTCAGGATAACATTTTATCTTTGTATATGGTGCCCCGGTTACCTTTACCTCCCCGTCCTCTTCCCACACATAGTTATCGGAGAGTATCAGATAGTCTCTGTCCAGTGTGATTTTCCATGCGTTCAGAGCATCTGCCCTGGAAAGATGCAGCGTCAAGGCTGCGCCTTCCTCCTTCCAACAGTAAAATGGCTCATAGTCACCGTAAAATACATAACAAGTCTCCGAACCTTCCAGTCTGCATAGGGGTGTTGCGGCTGCTGAAACCAGTTCCTTATCTCCCAGTTTCATGTGATAAGGGAAGAAGCCATATGCTCCTGAAGGTATGTCTATTTCATGGAATTCCACAGCATCTCTGCACCTTCCTGTAAGCTTTACCCCCATGTGAGCATCCATGGTCCTCTTTCTCTGATAATTATTAAAAAACACATATCCGTGAATGTCATCATGTCTCCATGAGTTCCTGAGAGAATGGGTATCTTCTGGGCTGATGTCCGCAGGCGCTATCTCCTCCGGAAGTTTCGCCATATCATCCCCAAAATCAGCCAGAAACATGGCAAGCAGTTTGATTTCTTTATATGTCTCCGATATCTGTCCATATTGGCGGATAGGGGCAAAAAAATCATAATTAATTACAGGCACATCGTTAGGATATCCACTCTCCCTGCTCTCCTGCAGGGTAGAAAACTTTCCTTTTGGATTGCTCCCTCCATGATACATATAATAACCAAGCATGGCCACACCTGAGCCAAGTTTTGCAAGAGACATTGCGCCGATATCCGTTCCTGTAGGCACAGGCCTTCTGTGTTCCGTAGGCTGCAGGCCACCGCCCAGTTCTGCCGTCAGATAAGGAAAATCTTCCTGGGAAAATGTCAGCTCGGAACTCACATGATGATCATTGGCTACCAGGGCATCATTCCTCTTACCGCTGAAGACGTAATTCTCATTTGCCTCTATCTCCGTAAGCCGTGGGTCCCAGGGCGCTTCACAGTAGCCTGCCATTACCGGCAGCATGCCGCCGGTCACAGCGCCGCCCCACCCGGTAGCCGTATAAAGCGGCACCTGAAAACCCGTTTTTTCAGCCAGTCCTTTCAGAGTCCTCATGTGCTGTTCACCGGCTTCACCGGAAAATCCTCCTACATGTCCATACTCATTTTCAATCTGTATACCAATTATCGGACCCCCGTCTTCATACATCTCTCCCCTGACCTGTTCATAAATCTGTTTCCAGAACCGCTCTACATATGCAAGATATCTCTCGTCATCACACCTGAGCGTGAATCCTTTCTGCAGCAGCCAGTCCGGAAAACCACCGTTTCTCACCTCACCATGACACCAAGGTCCAATACGGAGAAACAATTTCATTTGGATTTTACGGCAGAGTTCCACAAATTTCTTCAGATCCCGGCACCCCTCAAAGACGAAGGCCCCTTCCTCCTCTTCATGATGTATCCAGAAAACATATGTGGCTGCTACGGTAATTCCCCCTGCTTTCATTTTCCTCAGGGCTTCCTCCCAGAACTCCTCCCGGAAGCGGCTGTAGTGAATCTCCCCCATTACCGGAAACCATGGATTTTCGTCTTTTATCAGATAATTTTTGTTATATGTATACCCCATATAAAATCCCATCCTTCTATCCTCAGATATACCCCAGGGCACTTGCCGCATAACAGGTATCATAGCCTTCACTATATATACTGCAATCCTTTTCTGTTCTGGCCGCCGGAGGTTTTATGTTGGTTATAGTATATACGGTAATGTCCATGGGTAAAATGCTGTATCCTGCTATTTGATGGACTATTTTCCATTCACAAAGCAAAAAACCGGATTTTGCTGCGCTCCTGCAGTCAAAATCCGGCATTTTTACATAGTCCTTAATCCTTGTAGTGAAAATATTCGCTGTTTTTGTACTCCTTTGGGGATATTCCCACTACTTTTTTGAAAATTCTCGAAAAATAATACTGGTCCTGATACCCAAGCTGTTGAGCCACTTCATAAATATAGAGGTTAGTGGAACGCAGAAGTTTGCAAGCCTCCTTCATTTTAAGGCTGATATAAAAATCCATAGGTGCATGCTGGGTATATTTCCGAAATATTACGTTCAGATAGCTTTTAGACAACTCAAATTCCTCAGCAATCTGCTGAAGGGTCAGCTCCTCATGCAAATGTTTGTACATATAACGTACCACATTGGTCACATGGCGGTTCTGCTCCAGCGTGGTGTGGTGTTTTTCTCTGTTATACGTCTCGGCCAGTATCAGGGAGAGAACCTGGGATATGTAGATAAAATTCCCAAGGGTATAATTCCCGTCCAGCACACGGAACAGAAGCTCAAACAAAAACATCATACGGTTGGTGGCATTATCCGAATTGAAGGTCACTGTTTTGCACTCTTCAAGCGGAAAATATTTTACATCCTCCCCTTTAAAATGAACCCACAAAATACTCCAGGGGTCATCCTCGCAGGCATAATATCTATGGCCGCAGTACCTGGGTATGCAGAAGGCCTCATTTTCATGTATCATATACTTTCTGTTATTTACATATACGAATCCGCTTCCCGCTGTACAGTAAATGAAAATGTATTCTTCAATTCCATCCCTTCTTTCTCTGTAATGATGCGTTGCACAGGGGAAAAAACCCACATCTGTCAGAAACAGCCTCCGAACAAGAGGATGCTCCACATAATCCTGAAATGCCTCTGTGGGAAGCACCACCATGCGCTCCCCCTTAAATCCGTCTCTTTTTCTCTCTTCTGTCATTTCCTGTTCAAATATATTCATGAAAATATAGTATCACACCAGTGTAATATTGTCCATGAATAGCCAGAATAAGATATTCCTATTCTACAAGCAGAATAGTAAAATAATTGCAGAACAAATGGAACGGCGGACAGATTTACACCCCTCCGTTTCATAAAAAATAAAAGGTAACTTTTCAGTAAATTAAAAGACCTGCTGAATCGTTACAATAAAAGGAGCTAAGTATATGTCACAAACAAAACCGGTAAGAATCTGGGAAGAACCCTGTATTATCCCCACATACAAAGTCTATCCCCCGGAAAAAAGTCCTCTTTTTATTGAAAAACGGGCTTATCAGGGAAGCACCGGGAAGGTATATCCGCTTCCAGTAACAGAAAAAATCTCAGACACAAAAGAGGACGTAACCTACCAAGCTGTCTGGCTGGAGAATGAATATTTGAAAGTAATGGTTCTCCCCGAACTGGGCGGTCGCATCCAGCGGGCATATGATAAGACTAACGGGTACGATTTTGTCTATTACAACCATGTGATCAAGCCTGCACTGGTAGGCCTTACCGGGCCATGGATTTCCGGAGGGATTGAATTTAACTGGCCTCAGCATCACCGCCCATCCACTTACTCCCCGGTAGAATATACCACAAAAGAGAGTCCGGACGGCTCCTGCACAGTATTTATCAGTGAGATTGATAAGATGTACGGCACAAAGGGCATGGCAGCTATTACCCTACACCCCGGAAAAGCCTATATTGAGATCAAAGGACAGCTCTACAACAATACAGACCTTCCGCAGACTTTTCTGTGGTGGGCAAATCCCGCTGTCCCGGTAAATGACCATACTTATTCCGTGTTTCCCCCGGATGTAAATGCCGTCATGGACCACGGAAAACGGGCTGTATCTACTTTCCCCATTGCCACGGGAGAGTATTATAAATGTGACTATTCCGCAGGTGTAGATATCTCCCGCTATAAAAACGTGAAGGTTCCCACATCTTATATGGCCGCACATTCAGACTTTGACTTTATCGGCAACTACGACGAAAGTGTGAAAGCCGGGCTACTGCATGTAGCTGACCACCACATCTCTCCCGGAAAGAAACAGTGGACCTGGGGAAACGGGGACTTCGGCCGCACCTGGGATAGAAACCTGACCGATGGGGACGGCCCCTACATAGAACTAATGACCGGAGTGTTCACAGACAACCAGCCTGATTTCACCTGGCTGAAACCCCAGGAAGAAAAGACTTTTGTCCAGTATTTTATGCCCTACAAAGGTGTGGGAAGAGTGGGAAACGCCACGAAGGAGGCAATGGTCAGCATCAGCGAACCGGCCAATGGTTCCGTTACCCTAAAAGTCTATGCCACGGGAGTTTATGAACATGCTTCTATCCGGGTTATGGAAAAGGGACAGGTTCTCTGTGAGACAACCGCAGATCTGACACCCCAAAAATATTTTGAGATTTCTTTCCCGGCCCCCAACTATATGCCGGACTGTAAAGTTACGGTGTCCCACAGCGGCAGAATCCTGGTTGAATATGCCGTTTACAAGGAAGAACTGAAACCCATCCCCGAACCCGCCAAGCCTATGACGGCTCCCCAGGATATGAAATCCCTGGAAGAGCTTTACCTGGCGGCTTCCCACCTGGAACAGTACCGTCATGCCACTTATGAACCGGCTGATTACTATCTGGAAGGCCTCAGGCGGGATGCCACGGATATCCGCCTGAACAACGGGTATGGCCTGCTGCTTTTCCGCAGAGGACATATAAAGGACAGTATCTCTCACTTTCAGGCCGCTGTGGAAAAACAGACCCGTAAGAACCCCAATCCCTATACCGGAGAATGCTATTTTAATCTGGGACTGGCTCTGGAAGCTGACGGTCAGGAGGATAAGGCCTTTGATGCGTTCTACAAATCCACCTGGAGCGCTGAGACACAGAGTACAGGTTTTTACTGGCTTGCCTGCCTGTCCGCGCGAAAAAAAAGGTATGAGGATGCCCTGGAATTTGCTGAAAAGGCGTTGCCGCGCAACTGGCACAGCATGAAGGTCCGTACCCTGAAAGCGGCTCTCATGAGAAAACTTGACAGGGATAATACCGCACTGATAGAGGAAAGCCTCTCCATTGACCCGCTATATATGGGATGCCTGTATGAAAAAGCAGTCTCTTCCGGCACGTTCCAGTTCTGGAAAGAGAAAATGCGCAGGGAAGCACACAATTACCTGGAACTTTCCTATCTGTATAAAAACGCAGGGATGTATGAAGATGCACTGAGGATTCTCAGCGCCTGTGAGTCTGATAATCCCATGCTGTTCTATTACCGGTCCAGTATTCACCTGTTAATGGGCGATCGGGAAGCTGCCCTTACCTGTGCCAAAAGGGCAGAGTCAGCACCTTCCGACTACTGTTTCCCCAACCGTACCGAGGAATACGGCATTCTGATGTGTGCTGTAAACCTCCTGGGATCCGCCCCCATGGCACACTACTATCTTGGTAACCTTTTGTATGATAAAAAGCAGTATGAGAAGGCAATTGGTCATTGGGAAGTATCCTTAGCGGAAAAACCGGATTTTGCCACGACATGCCGCAATCTTGCCATTGCCTACTATAATAAGAAAAATATGCCCGAAAAGGCTATGGAAATGATGGAGAAAGCCTGCCGCCTGGACAGCACTTATCCACGGCTGTGGCTTGAATATGACCAACTGGCGGCCAAACTTTGTGTCCCGGTAAAACAGCGTCTTGAAACCATGGAATCCCACCCGGAGATCACGGCACAGAGAGATGACTTATACCTGCGATATATCACGCTCCTGAACGGCACTGGACGTTACGAGGATGCCCTAGCTGCCCTTAATTCCCGGCGTTTCCATCCCTGGGAAGGGGGAGAGGGAAAGGTAAGCGCCCAATATCGCTTTGCCCTGATACATCAGGCAGAGGAAAAGCTGGCGAAGAATGAACCGGAGAAGGCTTTTTCTCTCCTGGAATCCTCCCTCACCTATCCAGAAAATCTGGGAGAGGGAAAGCTTCCCAATGTACCGGATAACGAGGCCTGCTATTACATGGGAAAAGCCTGCAGGATGATGGGACAGGAAGAAGAGTCTGTAAAATATTTCCGCCTTGCCGCCTCCGGCTCGCAGGAACCGTCCGCTGTCCTCTATTACAATGACCAGCCATCTGATTATATCTATTATCAAGGTCTGGCATACCGGGAACTGGGAGAGGAAAACGCTGCAAGAAAATCCTTCCATCAGCTTATTATATACGGGGAAAAACATCTTTTTGATAAGGTATCCTATGACTTCTTTGCAGTTTCCCTGCCGGAGATCGAAGTCTTCCAGGATGATCTGCAGCTTAGGAATACACAATACTGCTGCTATTTAAGAGCCTTGGGCGCAGCCGGACTCGGAGAAAAAGAGAATGCAGTATTACTGCTGGAAGAAATTGTGAGGAAACAAAATGATCATTTTGAAGCTGAAGCACTTCTGCAGGAATTTAAAAAATTGTAATGGATGAAGGCGATATCATTATTTTTATTATTTTGTATAGTTCTCCTATATCTGTCCAAAAAGAAGGACCAAAACCCGTTCTCACCGGTTTCGGTCCTTCTCATATCAGCCGTCAGGCAGTCTTTACATTTTTACTGAACAAAGTCTTAATTCCATCAACAGCCATGATCACTGCCAATACTACAATCGGAACGATCAGCACACACTGAAGTCCTTCCACAAGAGCCTGCCCGGTTCCTCCTGCCAGTTTCAACACATTGTTCTTAAATGTAAGAACCAGAGTGCTGAGTGTTGCCGCAAGCATAAAGAACATTGGGAAGTAGAACATTTTGTTGTTCTTCCCGATCCGTTTCAGCCAGCAGGACACTGCCAAAAACGCGGGAACAGACACAAGCTGGTTGCAGGCTCCGAACAACGCCCATATCTTTTGATATCCGGCGATCGTCAGAAGTGCTGCGCAGGCAATGGTGATAATGGTTGCCACATACATGTTGCTGAGAATATTCTTTTCCCCATCCTTTTTAAACGCAAACAGCTCCTGGAACAGGAATCGTCCCAGACGTGTGGCTGTGTCCAGGGATGTGAGGGCGAATGCTGAAATCGCCAGAAGAATGATGGTCTTCATGGTTGTAACCGCCATATCTCCCATGCCCATATTGGCAAAGAAAGTGCTGATCGCGGTTGCAAATACAACAGGCGGAGTACCAATCTCCGCATAGGCACCGTCGGAGGTCAGATATCCCACAGCGATTAACGCGATCACTGCAAGCACGCACTCAATGAGCATGGAACCATATCCTATGAGCTTTGCGTCCTTCTCGCTGTTGAGCTGTTTTGAGGTGGTACCTGAACCGATGAGGCTGTGGAAACCTGATACAGCACCACAGGCAACTGTGATGAACAGGAACGGGAACAAGGTCTGTCCCCCGATATTCCATCCGGTAAACGCTTTGAGCTGCACATCCGGATTGGTAAAGAAAATGCCGATAGCAGCGGCGATCATCATAAAATACAACAAAAAGCTGTTCAGATAATCACGGGGCTGAAGCAAAATCCACACAGGAGCAACAGAAGCAATAAATATGTAAATAAAGATCACCACAAGCCATGCTGTTTTTGAAAAATAAACAGGGCATTTAAGACCCACAAAGATGCACAGTGCCAGAAGAAGGACACCAACGATGGTTGTGACGCCCAGATTTACATTCTTACGGTTCAGGAAACCAAATCCCACCGCCAGGGGAATGAACAACATGGATGCCATGGCTACAGACCCATTGGCAGCATTCTTTACCATATCACCGTCCGCGCCTGCGGTGAATCCAGCAAAGGTTCCTGCCACAATATCCGCAAATGCCGCTACGACCAAGATCAGCACCAGCCATGCAAACACGGTAAAACATACCTTTGATTTATGAGAAATATTCTCCTCGATAACCTCTCCCAGAGATTTTCCCTTATGACGGATAGACGCAAACAACGCAGAAAAATCCTGCACTGCTCCGAAGAAAATACCTCCGATGACGATCCACAAAAGCACAGGCACCCATCCAAAAATAGCCGCCTGAATAGGTCCGTTGATGGGACCCGCACCTGCGATAGATGAAAAATGATGTCCCAGCAGCACAGGGGCTTTTGCAGGCACAAAGTCCACGCCGTCCTCCTCCGTATGTGCCGGTGTCTCATGTTTTGGATCCACGCCCCACTGTTTTGCCAGCCAAGAACCGTAGGTTACATAGGCAATCACAAAGATCAAGATTGCCGCTCCCAGAATTACAACTCCACTCATAACTCTTTTCCTCCTCTTTATTGATGATTTGTAACTGTGAATGCTGACCAGTTACGGTGATATTTAAAAAGATGAAAAGTAACTGTTTATTACTCTCACAGCTACAGTGAAAACATCTTTTTATATCCTTTTATCAAATCTTTCGCCGCGGAATTACCGTATATCTTCCGGTTTTCCAGATCAAAAAGCACCGTGCGCTCCTCTGAAAATCCCCTCACTGCAAAGCGATAGTTCTTCCTGAACTTTAATTTTTTCAATACCTGCACCGTTTCCGGGGATACTACCTTTTCTGAGACAAACACGCCGGTCAGATAAGTATACATGTGATCCTTGACAGGCTCCGACTCCCCTCCCCTGACCAGTTCCGGCTCCATGTATTCCAGAAGCTGCTTCTGGAAACGCAGAATATCTCCCGCGTGTATCACATCCCGGCACTGAAAAAAGGCATGCTCAAAGCAGTGGGCACGCCACAGCTCTGCGCGCTTCACCAGCACATATTTTGCACTTGTCATGGAAAAACCGGCATATGCATCATAAACCTCTCCATGATACTCATATGGCTCCTCCACATCAAAATTCGGCCGGTATGTATCTATTATTTTATCGAGTACGCTCTGTCCATTCATTTTATTCTCCACTTAAAAGCAGCATTCGGTTTAAAGTTATATTTTATTAACTTTATAAAGTAATTATAAAATTTCTCTAAAAATATAACATTATATTATGATTTTTTCAACCCCCTTGCTCCATTTTTCATATCTGCCATAACTTATGGTTATACCAAAAAAACACGCATAAGGACTTTGCCCTATACGTGTTTTTCCGTGTTTCGTGATCATTTCTTAGCTTTTCCTGTAACTTCCTTCATCCGAATCTTCCATACACCTGTGGCTTTCAGGCTGCCGCTGACTGCATCCTCAAACTCATGCATATTTGTGGGTGTATGACGTTGGCACAGGATCCTGAGAGCATGAATTTTCTCTTCCTCCTCTGTTACCTCCTCTGCGTATCCGCTGATGACCGCTGATTCGTACTTTGTAGTAAACTTGTCCTTCAGTCTCTCCGTATCTCCCACACATACCAGACACACCGCCGGACTCTGCCTTAAAATATCAATCTTTCTGCCGGCCTTTGCTGTATGGAAATAAACTGACTCGCCATCTCTCACGATGGTCAGAGGCACAGCATATGGCTTTCCCTCCAAATCTGTCATGGACAGTACAGCCCATTCACATTTATCTGTAACCTCCAAAGCAAATTCGCGGGACCTTTCCCTGTCTTTTCTTCTCATACACATCCTCCTGTTCTGTCAGCTCCGGCTGCAGTATTAACCCAGGATTTTCTTCAAATCCTCCTCCGGTGTGCTGACAGGTGAAATCTGGAAATTATCTACCAGATAGTTTAACACATTTTCAGACACAAAGGCAGGTAAAGTTGGTCCCAGATAGATATTTTTAATTCCCAGATGCAGAAGTGTCAGCAGAATACTCACAGCCTTCTGTTCGTACCAGGAAAGCACCAGGGTCAAAGGCAGATCATTGACACCACAGTTGAACGCTTCTGCAAGTGCAATGGCTACCTTGACAGCGCCGAATGCGTCGTTGCATTGTCCCATATCCATCAGCCTTGGAAGACCGCTGATCTCTCCCAGATCCAGGTCATTGAAACGGTATTTTCCACATGCCAGAGTGAGTATGACAGAGTCCTTGGGCGCTTTCTGTACAAATTCTGTATAGTAATTTCTTCCTGTCCTGGCGCCATCGCATCCTCCCACCAGGAAAAAATGGCTGATCTTCCCTGCTTTCACAGCCTCTACCACCTGATCTGCGGCGCCTAAAATGGTGTTGTGGCCAAATCCTGTAGTCAGAGTGCTGCCCCCGTTGATCCCCGTGAATGTCTTCTCCTCTGAAAAACCGCCCAGAGAAACAGCTTTTTCAATGACAGCAGAGAAGTCTTTGTCCTCCCCTATATGCACCATACCCGGATAGCTGACAACACCTGTGGTAAATACCCGGTCACTGTAGCTGTCTTTTGGGGGCATAATACAATTTGTAGTAAAAAGAACCGGTGCAGGAAGCTGTGCAAATTCTTTCTGCTGATTCTGCCATGCAGTACCGAAATTTCCTTTCAAATGCGCATACCTTCTAAGCTCGGGATAAGCATGGGCGGGTAGCATCTCTCCGTGTGTATAGATGTTGATGCCTCTGCCTTCTGTCTGCTCAAGCAGCAGCTTTAAATCTCTCAGATCATGGCCTGAAATGACGATAAACGGGCCTTTTTCCACCTTCATCTCCACTTTTGCCGGCGCAGGAATTCCATAAGTTTCTGTGTTCGCCTTGTCCAGCAGTTCCATGCATTTAAGGTTTACGGCTCCTTCCTCCATGACCAGAGGAAGCAGATTTTCCATATCCCTGTCCTCACCAATAGCTGCCATTCCTTTATAGAAAAAGGCATTGACCTGTTCGTCCGTATATCCCAAAACCATGGCGTGACAGGCATAAGCCGCTGTCCCCCTCAGCCCGAAAAGCAGAAGGGATTTCAGGGAACGGATATCCTCCTCATCTTCCCAGAGTTTCTTCATAGAATAGTCCGTTGTGCGCCCGCAGGGTTCCTGGCAGGATATACAGCCGGGAATATATTTTTCTTTTTCCTGATGTACTGCCTCGATCTGCTTTTTCAGTGACTCATCGTCAAAATTCACATTTGTCAGAGTTGCAAAAAGGCTTTCCATCATCAGACGGTCTGTCTCCGGCTCCGTCTTGTCCTCCCCCACTGCATGGGCAAGTCCGATCAAAGCACCTGTCAGTTCATCCTGAAGCTTGGCTGTCGTATCCTGCTTTCCGCACACTCCTCTGGCTCCTCTGCATCCGCTGCACCCTGCAGTCTGTTCACACTGAAAACAAAACATTTTTTCTTCCATAATTTTTTCCTCTCTTTCTGTGCGGCACATCTCCTGTGCCATGTTTTTTAACAGAATACGGAACGTTTCCGCAGTCTTCTGTTATTTTCCCAGTAAGTCTCCCTGCGTTGTCACTGTCTCCACCTGAAGAGGTATTTCTTTTCCTGACTTTTGCAAAGCAGTCTTTACTGCGCGCTCGATTCCGCCGCAGCATGGTACCTCCATGCGCACCACCGTCACACTTTTTATATCATTCAGCGCCAGAATTTCGGCAAGCTTGGCGGAATAATCCACACTGTCCAGCTTCGGACATCCGATAAGCACTGCCCTGTCCTTCACAAACTTCTGATAAAATCCCGCATAGGCATAGGCTGTACAGTCCGCAGCGATCAGCAGATCCGCCTTTTTAAAAAAGGATGCTGCGGGAGATACCAGCTTTATCTGCACCGGCCAGGGACGGGAGCCGCTGTCCTCAAAGGCTATGGCCCCCGTGGGACAGACCGGAAGACAGTCTCCGATTCCGTCACATAAATCTTTTTTGAAAAGCTTTGCTTTGCCGTTTACCATGCCTATGGCACCTTCGTGACAGGCACCAACGCACAGTCCGCAGCCGCTGCATTTGCTCTCATCTATCTGAACCAGTTTTCTTGCCATTGCAATTCCTCCTCTGTCCTTGTCTTTTCATGGATACTATACTATAATGAGAGAAAGCATTCTGTTGTAGGTACAACAAATAAGAAAGGATTCTAACATTTATGTGCACATTTCCCATAAAAGATTTAATTCATTCCCCATTATTCAGGGGAATCACTGAGGATGAACTTACTGCTATGCTGGACTGCCTATCAGGGCATATACGTGAATATAAGAAAGACTCCTCTATCTTCCGGTGGGGCGACCGGATCACCCAGATTGGACTTATCCTGAAAGGCAATGTCCACATAGTCAGGGAAAGCTATTGGGGAAAAGAATCACTTTTGGCCAGACTTGGGCCGGGGGATTTGTTCGGTGAAACGTACGCCTGTGTTCCTCAGGCTGTGTTTGACGGGACAGCGCTTGCCGCTGCTGATACGGAGATCCTGTTTCTGGATCTGAAGCGCGTTCTGACTTCCTGTTCCTCAGCCTGCCGTTTTCATACCAGACTGATCCAGAATCTGCTGGGGGTACTTGCGGAAAAGAATCTTCATTTTTCCAGAAAAATAGACTGCCTGACACCTCATACGATCCGCGCCAAGCTGTTAGAGTTTTTTTCCCAGCAGATGAGACTTCAAGGCTCCAAGTATTTTACCATTCCTTTTAATAGGCAGCAGTTGGCTGACTATCTGTCTGTTGACAGAAGCTCCATGACGGTTGAACTGTATAAAATGAAGGACGAGGGACTCATTGACTTCCATAAAAATAACTTTACCGTCTGTTGATTTCTTCTGTTAATAAAATGTGTATCCCGTAAGAAACGTGTATACCATAAGAAACATGTGCCCCATAAGCCGGGCTTTTGCTGCATAGGAGAGATCAGGATACTTTCCTCCACCAAAGAAAGGCTGTCATAAAATGAAAATTTTCATCTTATGACAGCCTTTCTGCTATGTACTTAAATACGCCTCAAAAAAGAGCGCGCAGCCTGCAAAAAGCATTTTTACACACTTTCTAATCAAGCCAGCACTGGTTTTCCCCAATTTTGCTAAGGAATATACGTCCTCTGTCCTTCTCTTCCTTTGCCTGATGGTATTTGAACAGCATATTGCCGTCCTCCATCTCTCCCAGAATCTCAATCTTGCCTGTCACATGGGAGAGAACATACCGGAAACATTTGCCCTGGCCGCTCTGCATCTGCTTTGCCGCCTCCACGATACGATACGCCTGATGAAGGGGTACCTGGAACTGGCTGTGTACACCGGTCACAGGCCTGCACTGGAATACATAGTAGGGGATGATCCCCATAGCTGTAGTTTCCTGCAGAAGTTTCCCGAGAACTTCCGGTTTGTCATTTACACCTTTCAGCAGCACGATCTGGTTTTTCACTATGATCCCGGCCCGCATCAGTGTTTGCACCGCTTCTCTGGCCTCTGGGGTCAGTTCCCTTGGATGGTTGAACTGAGTGACTACATAAATCTGTTTTTTCCTGCCGTATTCCGTGAGCATGTCCACCAGCTCAGGATCTGTGGTGATCCTCTGGGGAAGCACTACCGGCGTCCTGGTGCCAAAGCGGATCAGGTCCAAATGTTTGATCCCGGAAAATTCCTCCAGATACTTTCTTATAGTCTGATTGCTGTTGAGAAACGCGTCACCACCGGACACGAGCACATTATTGATCTCCTCATGTTCCCTCACGTACTGGGCCATGTCACTGATATACTCCGCGATCTCATCGCCTGACAGACCCACAAGGCGCTTACGGAAACAGTGGCGGCAGTACATAGCACACTGGTTTGTAGATAAGATCAGCACAGTGGCATTATACTTATGCTGCATTCCTGTCATGACTGTATTGTCATGCTCACCGCTGGTATCCATTTCGCCCCCGGCTTTCAGCTCCGCATCTGCCGGGATGCAGAGTTTCCTCACAGGATCCTCAGGATCATTTTCATCCACCAGAGACAAATAATAAGGATTCACAAACATGGGAAACATATCCTGGATCTTACAAAGAGCAGGGAGTTCCTCCTCTGTTATATGCAGACGCGCTGCAAGCTCCCTGACATCCTTGTATCCGTTTTTCAATAACTCTTTCCATTCTGTCATAATCATGTCTCCCCTTTCATCTTCCTGGCAGCCGAATGCTGCCTTTTTTTCACACTGTAAACACTGCATAAAAGTATTGTACTAAATTTCTTTTGAGATTTCATCTATTTTCTTTTATTTTTTATGCAATATTTACAAAATGTTTATATTTTGGTGCATGATTATGACAAAAACACAGTTTTTCCCGGTTTACGGTCTCTTCCAGACCATGATACGTTCTCCGTGAAGGTCTCTGCGCCCGGTAAACTGAAAACCGGCCTTCTGATACATACCGGCAGCCGCATGGTTTCCCTCGATAACACTCAGGTAGATTTTCTTCCTGCGGTATTCCTCCGTGAGACGTTTTAAAAGCATCTGTAATGCTGCTTTTCCATACCCTTTTCCCTGATGTCTCTTATCGATCAACAGCCTGTCCATCCACACTCGCCCTGCGGGAAAATACTCCCAGAAGAAGCCATACATGGCAAATCCCACCAGCTCTTCCCCGTGATAGATCCCTACAGGCCTCCAACTTTTCCTTTGGTCCGCTTCCTCCAGGCACTGCTGCACACTTTCAATAAAATGCTCCTGTTCTTTTCCAACTTTCAACTTCAGAACCTCTGCTCTGTTCTCTTCTGTCACCGGTTTAAAAGTTATATTCATACAGATACATCTCCAGTCTGAATCTCTGCCCGCCGGGACTTATGAGCAGTTCACGGCAGTCCAGGCGCTCAAAATCCTGGCTCTCATAAAATTTATAATTACAGGTATTGTCAGTAAAGACATAGACCCTTTCCGCCCCTTTTGCCCGGAAATAACCTCTGAGCTGTCCCCACAGCTCTTTTCCCACGCCGCAGCCTCTGACAGATTTGGCAACAGCAAAAAAGACCACCTCGCCGTCAAATTTCTTTTTGCAGCTTTCCAGCATCTCTTTGTCCGTTTTCTCGAATCCCCTGAATTGTTTTCCCACTTTCCTTCCGTCTCCGGACAGCATCAGCCTCAGACCGTTGAAAAAACTGCTTATATGCGCCCCCGGATTCATTTTCCTGTCTTTTTCGCACTCTCCGATAATAATGCCCACGACCCTGTCCCTGCAGACAGCAACTCTGGCAAAGGTGTTCTGTGTCAGACATCCTCTTAAGTATACTTTTGCCATCTGCTTTGCAGTGGAGGGCTTTTTACATATATTGTCATAGTTCCATGTGTCCCTGATGATTTTTTCAACATAGGGATAATCCTTTTTCTCCAGATCCCTGTAGGTTACATTCAGCTTTCTCTGTTTCATCTTTCCACCTCATTCAATGCCGCATACATGCCCTGGCAGCAGCGGCTTTCTGCTGTCATATCACGTATCATTGTAAACTATACAGTAACTGTAATGTCAAGAAACAAACTATGAAAAAACAGTAACTATTCAGAAACCATAAGCAGCGCAAAAACGAGTCCGGCATGCCGGACTCGCCTGTCAGAGCACAGCTCCGGCGATATAAACACCGTGCACCATGCCGCTGTTAAACTTTTTCTCAGGAACAATAGATATTCAGTGCATCGCGGAAGAATTCTGCCGCTCCGTCCTGAACCTTATCATAGTAAGCTTTAAACCTCTGGTCTGCCACATACATCTCACCCATACCTCTGTGGGCTTCTCTCGTATATGCACCGTCACCCCAAAACATGCAGAGCCACTGCCTGTGAAGGCCGCAGGCCTTCTGCGCCAGCTCTCCTGCCGGGTCACCAATCTCCATGGCCGCCTTCAGGGTATTCAGTATTTCCCGGCTCAGCTCCTCCTGTTTTGTCCAGTCTTCCTGACTCATTCCTGCCAGCCTCCTGTTGGATGCCTCTACAGCGTCCTCTCCATAGGCTTCGCGCACCTCCCTGCCGTATTTCTCTTCATTTTCTTTTATCAGATCACGCTTAAATCCTTCAAACTTTTCCTTATCACTCATCATAGTTCTTCCTTTCATAGATTCCAGAGTCTTCCTGACATTTGATATGAGGATCTCTGTCTGTCTTTTTTTCTGCAGAAGGACTGTAAGATGGTCCTCCAGAGCCTTTTCCCTGTCAAATCCGGGATTTTTTATAATCTCCCGGATTTCCTCCAGCGGCAGGCCCAGCTCTCGGTAAAACAGGATCTGCTGCAGCAGATCTACCTGCATCTGCCCGTAGATGCGGTAGCCGTTTGGATTTACCCGTTCGGGCCTGAGTAATCCAATCTCGTCGTAATACCTGAGTGTGCGCTTGCTGACCCCGGATATCTGTGCCAGCCGGTTCACTGTATATTCCATCTCTCCACCTCCTTCACTTGAAAGGATAAGGGTTTACGCTGCGTGAATGTCAATACTTTTTCAGAAGATATTTTTTCTTTTGTTTTCCAAGTCTTTTACTATAGTTTTATGCCTTTTATCCAGGTCAAAAAACATGGCTGCCAAAATCCCCAGTGCGGAAAGGAACACAGGGATCCAGAAAACATTTCCCCTGATGGCTGACAGCGCTTTTGCAGACTGCGCCCCACCGGCCGCATACCCGCCTGCGCCTAAAACAACAGAGGAAATAATGGGGGCAAAGGCAATTCCCAGCTTATTGGTACACATCATAACAGAAGTCATGATTCCCTGGGGGCGTTCCCCTGTCAGGTACTCCACCTCATCCATGGTGTCAGAGCATGCGGAATACAAAGGCCCTGTGCAGAGATTCGATGCCACGCCGCAGAGAAAGTTAAATACCACCTGACCCGCCACATTACTGCCGGAGACCGCCATGCCCAGTATGGAAAGTATCATGCCCAGACTTCCCAGCACCATGCATTTCCTGTTTCCCACCCGGTCCAGTACCTGTCCGATAAATGGTGAACTGACCAGCATAGAAATAGGCGACATAGCCAGAAGCAGCGTTGCCAACTGTTCATTTTCCAGCACATATTTGGCATAATACACGATACCGGATGTCCGCAGTGTAAGCGCGCATGTGATAAGCAGTGCCACTGCGCAGAGAGCTGTCCAGGAACGGCTCCTGAGCGCATAGCGCAGCTCATCCCTGACTTTTACCTTGTCAGACTGTACCGTTATGCGCTCCCGGCACTGGACTGTACAGTTCATAAGGAGCACTGCGCTTAATACCGCGAATATAAGTCCCGTAAAGATATACCCTCTCTTTCCGCCTCCCAGAACTGCCACAAGAGGAAGCGTGCAGGCATTGGATATCATGGTTCCCACACCAATGCCCATGAGCTTATAGTTATTGATGCTTCTCCTCTGCTTCACATTTCCCGTCATGATGGACAGAAGTGTTCCGTAGGCTGTGTTATTCACTGCATACAAGACACAAAAGGTCAGATATGTAAAGAATGCATAGGCAGTCTTTGCCGGCGCAGATACATCCGGCACTGCAAACATCAGAAAGAAAAACAACATAAGCGGAATGGTGGTGGCATACAGAAAGGGTTTCGTTCTGCCAAACCGGGAGTGTACTTTATCAATAGCCACTCCTGTTGCCAGATTGGCAAACGCCTCAATGATCCTGGCCGCACCCAGAATAAGACCTACTGCTGCCACAGAAATACCCACTGTGTCCGTGTAATAATAAGACAGATATGCCGAAGTAACCCCAAAGGTAACGCAGTTGGCAACATCACCGCCCCCGAAACTCAGCTTTTCCATTGTCGTAAGCTGTTTTTTTATCATGATTGAATCCCCCGTATCATTTCATTAAGGCTATTCTATAATTTATCTGATACATATTCAATCTATAAATCAAAAAAAGTCCCCTGCCGGCGTTAATCGGCAGAGGACTGCAAAATAATGGAAGGAACTGCAGAATATTTTAGGAGCTTAGAATTTTCAGGCCTATGTCAGGCCTTGTGGTCACTCCCCAGAACATTTACTATTTTGTGTGCTACCAGATTTTTGACATTGGCTCTTCCTGCTTTCAGATATTCCCTGGGGTCAAAGGCAGAGGGCTTCTGCGCAAGTACCTGGCGGACACCGGCTGTCATGGCAAGGCGCAGATCTGAATCAATGTTTATTTTGCACACAGCGGATTTTGCAGCCCGGCGCAGCATATCTTCCGGGATGCCTATGGCGTCAGCCAGCTCTCCTCCATTTTGCTGTATGATCTTCACATACTCCTGGGAAACACTGGATGCCCCGTGGAGGACAATGGGGAAATCCGGAAGACGGTTTGTGATCTCCTCCAGGATATCAAAACGAAGCTGCGGTTTCTGGCCCGGTTTGAACTTGAAAGCACCGTGGCTGGTTCCGATGGCGATAGCCAGGGAATCCACACCTGTGCGCTCCACAAACTCCTGCACTTCATCTGGATGGGTGTACATGGCGTCAGAGGCATCTACTTTTACGTCATCCTCCATCCCTGCCAGTTTACCCAGCTCGCCCTCTACAACCACACCTTTTTCGTGGGCGTATTCCACCACCTGTCTGGTGATCTCCACATTTTTATCAAAATCATACTGTGAGCCGTCAATCATAACGGAGGTAAATCCACCGTCAATGCAGGCCTTACAGGTTGCAAAATCAGGGCCATGGTCCAGATGAAGGGCCATGGGAATATCATTTTCTATGAGAGCTGCCTCCACCAGTTTTACCAGATATGTATGATTGGCGTATGCCCTGGCTCCTTTGGACACCTGGAGGATGACCGGTGAGCACAGCTCTCCCGCCGCCTCTGTGATCCCCTGCACGATTTCCATGTTGTTTACATTGAAAGCGCCGATGGCATAGCCGCCCTCATAGGCTTTCTGAAACATTTCCTTTGTTGTCACTAATCCCATAATAAAATTCTCCTTCTCCTATTTTCTATAGACAAACAGCGGCAGGCCGTCTTCATCTGCAGGCACCTGCACATTTCCTTTTACAAGAGGTTTTGCATATGTCAGAAACTCTTCTCCCAAATCCGTCCCGTCACCAGTGATCCAGGACAGGGGAACTGTCTTTTCTTGATTGCAGATAAGGTCCACATCCTCCAGAGCGCAGGAGAGGCTATATGGGGAATCACTTGTTCTGACAAAGGAGATCATTTTGCCTGTTTCCCCGTCAAGAGCTGCCTGTACACCGTATCTGCCCGCCATGACAGCCTCCTGCTGGTCCGCAGCCGAGAGCATGGAGGCGGAACAGCGCTGGCTTACATTTAATTCCACAGAGCGTGCTTTCACACCCAGTCTTCCTCGGACCAGGCGTTCCAGGTATTTCCCGCAGCCTGCCAGCATTTTGTGGCCGAAGCTGTCCAGTCCCGCTTCACTGTCGTATTCACATACAAATACGCCGTCCTTGTCCCGGATTCCCTCTGAGACGCATACCACAACCGCATTGTTCACCGAAAAGCATTCCTCCACCTTTCTCAGAAATGCTTCCTGATCAAAAGGAACTTCCGGGAGATAGACCAGCAGGGGATTGTCTCCCTTAAATTTTCTTGCCAGTACCCCTGCGGCAGTCAGCCAGCCCGCATGACGTCCCATGATCTCCACGATCGTCACAGATCTGCTGTCATAGACACCTGCGTCAACGGCAATCTCCCGCACAGTAGATGCCACATATCTGGCAGCGCTGCCAAATCCCGGCGTATGGTCTGTGAGGACAAGGTCATTGTCAATGGTCTTTGGTTCTCCCAGAACCACGATGCTGCTCCCCGTCTTTTTCCCATACCGCGACAGCTTACTCACCGTATCCATGGAATCATTTCCGCCGATATAGAGAAAATACCCGATTTTCATTTCCTCAAACTTTTCAAAAAGCGTTCTGTACACCGGGTCCTCTAAATCCTCCGGTAGTTTATATCTGCAGGAACCCAGATAGGCTCCGGGGGTGGTCAGAAGACCTTTCAGTTCATCTCCCGGGAGTGCCTCATGGAAATCCAGAACTCTGCCCTTTAAAAATCCTTCGATTCCATTTATCATACCAAAGCATTTCCCTATTTTCTCCGGGTGCAGCCTGGCCTCTGCCGCTGCACCGTAAAGACTGCTGTTGATAACAGCCGTCGGCCCTCCTGACTGGCCGACCAGTATATTTTTTAACTCCATGATCAGAATACCTCCATTATGACAGCCTGACTGCTCAGGTTCTGTCCCCTTCTATTAAATCTATTCGCCTCTGGTGACGCTCTGCCCCTGAAAACTCTGTATGAAGGAAGGTATCAACAATCTTCACTGCCAGACCGGCGCCTACCACCCTGCCGCCCAGAGCCAGTACATTTGCATTGTTGTGCTGCCTGGTGGCCTCTGCGCAAAAGCAGTCTGTACACAGCGCTGCCCTGATGCCCGGCACCTTGTTTGCCGCTATGGAAATACCGATTCCTGTTCCGCAGATCAGAATTCCTTTTTCACAGGTTCCGTTTTTAATGGCATCTGTCACTTTTCTTGCATAGACAGGATAATCCACTGCCTTCCTGCCCTCACATCCCAAATCTAAATAGTCTATCTTCTCGTCTTTCAGGTATTTTATGATCTCTAGTTTCAGGTCATATCCGCCATGGTCACATGCGATCGCTATCATGGGCCTCCTCCTTCTGCTCATTACATATTAGAATATAAAAATACCCTGTCCACTCACCGGCGCGTTTGAAACTCAAATACACTCCGGGCAATGAATGGACAGGGCATTGGTCAAATGGCTGTAAGTGGAATTTGAACGAGGCTATTCTTCCGTATCCGTAAAAGGAATATCAGCAAAATATGTTTTTCTTACAGCCGTATTCAGATTGTCTGTTACTTTATTCGCCATCATCTCATAGATTTTCTGGTGTGCTTCAAATAATTCCCGGCCTCTTCCAGTTTTGATCATGGTCTCCACTGTCTTCATCCTCATAGCATAGGTCAGCACACGCACCACCTGGTTGATTTTATTTACCAGGGGATTTTTTCCCATATCTGATATGGTATTATGGAATTCATTGTCAGCCAGGAAAGCGTTCTCCACGTTCTCCGGCCCTTTCTCTATCTCTTTCTCCATGCGGTTCAGCTTCTCTTTGAGTACATGCAGATCTTCCTCCTGGATCTTCTGCATGGCGAGCTGCATTACACCAACCTCGATCAGTTCCCGCAGTTCCATAAGATTTTCATATGAATCCTCTTTGTCCAAAATAATACCGTAAATCATTGGGTCGATCATGCTCTCAGAAAATCCTTCGCAGACAAAGGTCCCCTCTGCCCGCCTGATCTCAAGCACTCCCAGATATACCAGAATCTTAATGGCCTCCCGGATGGAATTCCTTCCGACTCCCATACTCTCCGCCAGCTCTGCCTCTGTGGGAATCTTATCCCCGGGGCGCAATTCCCTGTTGAGCATGGCCTCTGTCAGCGCGTTGATCACCTGCTGCACTACCGATTCACTGTTTACTTTCTTTAAATAACTGATGTTCTGCATTCCGCTCACCCCTTTATCGGTTTATCCTACAACCAACATACTACCATAAAAATCGAATTTTGTCTATTACGGCCGGATAAAATAAGGGGTATGACTGCTGTCAAATGACAGGGCAGCCGCAAAATATGCATTTTCAGGTTAATCCATATGAGAACCGCCGTTGATATCAATTTCTTCGCCTGTTATATAGGAGGCTTCCTTAGATGCCAGGAAAACAATCGTATTTGCCACTTCCTGTGTCTCACCCGGACGTCCCATGGGGATTCCCTCAATAATTTTGTCTGCATCTTCCTTGGGAAGAGATTTCCATATTTCTGTGTTGATAAGGCCGGGGCAGACACTGTTCACTGTGACGCCTTCCGCGGAGATCTCTCTGGAGAGATTTTTAGAGAATGCCAGTACCGCCGCTTTGGATGCTGAATAGTGGGCACCGCCGAACACACCGCCGCCTCTCTTGCCGGAGACCGAAGATAAGTTTACGATCCTTCCGTATTTCTGACTGCGCATTACCTTC
The DNA here is from genome assembly GCF_034355335.1 of Blautia coccoides. Lineage (NCBI taxonomy): Bacteria > Bacillati > Bacillota > Clostridia > Lachnospirales > Lachnospiraceae > Blautia > Blautia producta. The sequence continues at coordinate 449,965 of NZ_CP136422.1, read as the reverse complement.
ATGCACTTCTGTGTGCAGAGGAACAGGCCGAACATGTTGACTTCAAAAATCTTTCTCATATCTGCCAGTGTCATATCCTCAACTGTTACCTTCTGGGAAATGCCTGCATTATTTACCAGCACATCAATTCTGCCGTAAGCGTTCATGATGTCATCCACCATTTTCTGTACAGAGGCCTCGTCAGTGACATTGACAGTCACACCCATGGCTTCCCCGCCTTCTGCCTTGATCTCATTTACCGTGTCCTGTACACCTGCTTCATTCATATCAGCGATCACGACCGCTGCTTTCTGCTTTGCGAAGGTCTTGGCAATGGTCTTGCCGATTCCTTTTGGTGAGCCGCTTCCTGTTACGATCACTACCTGTCCGTCAAAATCAAACATTTTCTTTATCCTCCTGAAATTTTTATTTCCTGCTATAACCCTTTCTGCCCAGGTCTCTATTTTACTAACGCTTTTGCCGTGTTCACGATATTCTCCACTGTGATCCCGTTCATCTCCAGCAGTCTCTCATAAGGTGCTGACTGGCCGAACTGATCCTGGATACCGATACGTTTTACTATACATCTGCCTGTCTCTGCTGCCACTTCGCTGACTGCGCTGCCCAGGCCGTTCATGATGTTGTGGTCCTCCACAGTGATGATCCTGCCTGTCTCGTTCACGCACTCGGTCACTGCGTCCACGTCCAGAGGTTTGATCGTATGCATATCGTACAATTTCACGGACACTCCCTGTGCTTCAAGCTGCTCCGCTGCCTTTAAAGCGATAGAAACCGTATCTCCGTTGGCAATGATGGAAACGTCTTTTCCATCTTTTAACTTGTTGGCTTTGCCAATCTCAAATTCAGCATCTTCCGGGTAGATGACCGGAATCGCATCCCTTGTAAAACGCAGATATACAGGTCCGTCATATTCTGCCGCTGCTTTCACCAGCTTTTTCGCCGCATGATAATCTGCCGGCATAAGAACCGTCATGTTGGGGATGGTGCGCAGAACTCCCATGTCCTCAATACTCTGATGGCTTGCTCCGTCATTTGCCGGGGTAACGCCGCCGTGGGAGCAGGCAATCTTCACATTTAATTTGGGATAACAGATCTCCTGGCGGATCATCTCGCACATTCTCAGAGAGCCGAATACAGCGTAGGTCACTACAAACGGAATCTTTCCGCAGGTTGCAAGTCCGGCTGCAACACCGGCCGCGTTCTGCTCTGCAATGCCCACATTCAGGTATTGTTTCGGAAGCTGTTTGCGGAACTCCACTGTCTTACAGGATTTTCCTATATCAACGTCCACTACATATATATCATTGTCCAGTTTGCCCAGCTTTACAATCTCTTCACCAAAGCCGTCTCTGGTGGCTTTCTTTACTTCACTCATATTCTTATCCTCCATCCGCTTATGCTGATTTTCTGACTTCCAGTTTTTTAAGCTGCGCGTCCAGTTCCTTCATTGCCTGTTCGTACTGCTCATCATTTGGTGCCACTCCGTGCCATCCGCACTGGTTTTCCATAAAGGATACGCCTTTGCCCTTCACCGTATTGGCAAAGATACATTTAGGCTTTCCATTCTTTCTCATGCGGATCCTGTCCAGAGTATCTGTAGTCTGTTTCATGTCATGTCCGTCAATCTCATAGGTATCAAACCCGAATGCTTTGAATTTCTCACCTAGATTAATGTTCGGCATAACCTCATCTGTGGTACCGTCAAGCTGAAGGTTATTGTTGTCTACAAATACTACCAGGTTATCCAGTTGGTATTTATTTGCGGTCTGGGCTGCCTCCCAGATTTCACCCTCTTGGCATTCGCCGTCGCCTACGACTACGAATACACGGTAGTCCCTGTTGTCTTTTTTGGCAGCAATTCCCATTCCTACCCCGCAGGCAAGACCCTGTCCCAGGGAACCTGTGGAGATATCAATGCCCGGACATTTTTTCATATCAGGATGCCCCTGCAGGATAGACCCTTCCTGGCGGAGAGTGCCCAGCACAGACTCATCAAAGAATCCCAGTGTGGCAAGTGCCGCGTACTGTACAGGGCACACATGTCCTTTCGACAATACAAAACGGTCTCTGTCCTCCCATTTAGGGTTCTTGGGGTCCACATTCATCTCCCTGAAATACAGGGCTGTCACAAAGTCGGCAGCGGAGAGGGAGCCGCCGGGATGTCCGGATTTCGCTTTGTGGATCATGGTGATCACCTTTTTCCTCAGTTCAATACTCTGTCTTTCCAGTTCTTCAACACTTACATTTTTCATATTCCTCGCTCCTTTTTTATACAAATAGCAATGAGATTTTAGGTATATAAGTTACTAACAGCAGTACGATCAATGCCGCTATGATCAATGATACAACTGCTTTTGAAATCTGCTTCAGGTTTACATTTCCCACACCGCAGGCCACATAGAGGTTTACGCCTACAGGGGGAGTAAAAAGCCCGATCGCCAGGTTCACGATCATCACAACACCCAGGTGGATCAGATCCACGCCCAGCGCCTGTGCCACCGGTACAAACAGCGGTGTAAAGATGTATAGGGCTGAGGTAGAATCCAGGAAGCAGCCTGCGATCAGCAGGATAATATTTACAATAATGAAGAAGACTATTACATTTCCGCCTGTGGCATTGTGAAGCGCGGAGCTGATAGCCACGTCGAGTCTGGCCCTTGTCAGCACATAGGCAAACAGGCTGGCTGCTGCTGTGATGAACATTACGGTTGCCGTTGTGGATGTGGTATCAAGAAGCAAGGCGTAAAATTCTTTCAGCCTTATTTTCTTGTAAATAAAGATTCCTACGAACAAACCATATACAACAGATACCGCTGCGGCCTCTGTGGGGGTGAAGATACCACCGTAGATACCGCCCAGGATAATGACCGGCATCATGAGTCCCCAGAACGCGTCCTTAAATGCCAGCCAGCGTTCTTTTCTGCTGGCTTTGGGCAGTGTCTTCAAATTAGATCTCCTTCCCACCAGAAGAGCCACTACCATGAGTGCGAATCCCATCAGAAGCCCGGGAACAAGTCCTGCGATGAACAGATCTCCGATGGATGTATCGGCAATGGAGCCATATACCACAAAGGTTATGGAGGGAGGAATGATGACCCCTATGGCTCCAGCCGCTGCCATTAACGCTGCGGAAAACGCAGGTTTATAGCCTGATTTGATCATGGCCGGCACGATAATGACACCCAGTGCCGCCACTGTAGCCGGACCTGAACCGGATATTGCCGCGAAAAAGCAGGCAACAATGACACATACAATGGCAAGTCCGCCTCTGATATGCCCTACACAAGCCTCAGCCAGTTTGATGAGTTTCTCTGATATTCCCGCTTTCTCCATAATGTTTCCTGCTAAAATGAAGAAAGGAATTGCCAGTAATACGAATTTGCTGGTTGACGCCGATACGATCATAGGAAGACTGCTCATTACCGTATCCAGCGGTCTTCCTGCCCCCTGAACGATCATAGCTACCACACTGGAGGTACCAAGGCACACGGCTATGGGGGCTCCCATGAGAAGCAGTACGGCGAAGCTTATAAAAAGGATTGCTGCTACCACTATTTGTTTACCTCCTCTTCCGGATTTCTCTTAATCTCTTCTATTAAAACCTGTATAAAACGTATTGTGGCAAAGAATGCGCCAATGGGAACAAAGGATCCAAAAATCCATTCCGGCCACTGCATACCGGCTGTAACCTGTCCCAGGATCCTCTGATTTCTCACCATGAGAATTCCGTAGTAAAAAATGGCTCCGGTAAACAACACTGCCACAAAATAACCGATGATCTTTAATGCCTTCTCTGCCCTCGGTCCGACTGCGTCTGTCACAATGCTCAGTCCCAGGTGGGCTCTGCGCTTTGCGGCTATGGCTGTACCCAGCATACTCAGCAGTACAAAGAGATATGTTGTGATTTCCTCTGAAAAGGAGAAGGACGCACTGAACAGGTATCTGGCGACCACGTTGGCAAATGTGAGGATCGTCATAACGATCAGGCAGGCTGCTGCCAATATCTCCTCTATCTTGTCAAATATCCGCATTTTATTTCCTCCCTTTCCTATTCACTTTCTATGCCGAAAGCTTTGCAGGCTTTCTCACCGTATTTTTCAATAAATTCCTGTTTCACACCGCTGATCTTATTCTTAAAGGCATCCAGTTCTTCCTCTGTCAGCTCAGTCACAGTCATACCCTCGGATTTGAACTCCTCAACAATGGCTGCCTCTTCTTCCTCCACAGTATCTCTTCCCCATTCGCAGGCCTCTTTTGCCTTTTCCTGAAGAAGTTCTCTTGTCTTTGGTTCCAGGGACTCCCAGATCTCTGTGTTGGCTACAAACAAATCATTTTCATATGTATAGTTCCAGAGAGTGAGATAGTCCTGGATCTCATCCATCTTGGCGGACTCTGTAATACAGATGCCGTTCTCCTGTCCGTCGATGGTTCCCTGCTGGATCGCTGTGAAGACTTCACTCCAGCTCATGGCCACCGGGTCTGCACCTAAAGTTTTAAAGAACTTCATATAAACTTCACTGCCCGGCACACGAATTTTCAATCTCTTTACATCATCCGGTGTACGGACCTCCCGCTTGCTGTTAGTGATCTGCCGGAAACCATTGTGGAAAGACCCAAGGTAAGTGATCCCTTTTGCCTCCAGGCGCTCTGCGTAATATTCGCCCCCGGTGCCGTCAATAACCTCTCTTGCGTGTTTGTAATCATCGAATATCCATGGGATCGTAGCCACGGACAACTGCTCGTCAATGACTGCCATGACACAGGTCGCATAGGCCGCCAGATCCACGCCTCCTCCTGCGATCATCTCAATTCCTTTTGTAGAGTTTCCTCCGGCAAGCTGATCGTTGGGATATACGTCTATGGTCACATTTCCATCAGATGCTTCCTTCACCAGCTCTGCAAATTTGTCCGCTACTCTGGAATCAATCTGAATGTCCGTTCCGTTCACTGCCATGACCAGTTCAATCTTCTGATAACCATTTCCGGCCGAACCGGAAGCCCCCACGTTCTCTGTACCTCCGCTGCACCCCGTAAGCAGTCCTGTCATAACGGCTCCGGCAGTCAGCAGGCTCAACACCCTAGCTTTCATAAATACCTCCTTTAAGTTCCCCCATCCTTAACATCCTACGTTGGTTGTTTTTCTATGATTACATCCTAACATCCTATGTTTGGAAAGTCAACTGTTTTCGGTAGATTCCATTATATGAACAATTTTTCCGTTCACTTTCTGTACATTATGCACAAAAGAGAACCGATATCCACCGGTTCTCTTTTGCTGTTCCCTGTTTTTATTCTTTAATCCTCTCCCAAAGAGGAGGTATCTTTTTCACTGACCAGCTCTCCATTTCTGATCGTGATGGTCTTGTCTGAAAACTCCAGGATCCATTCACAGATATAACCATCCCCCTGGATTTCATCTTCCCAGCCCATACCGCCTTTTCCAAAAAGTCCCTTTCTGAAACGCAGCGCCTTCAGACGGGTGCGGTTTCCAATGACTTTTCCACTGCTGTCTTTTATCTTTTCTGTGGAACCATTAAATTCCAAGTCGCCCCCTTTGGGTATCATATCCAGATATGCTGAGTTTCCCCTCAGACCATAGGACAGCTTCACATCTTCTGCCAGTACCCTCCCGCTCCCAACACCATATCCTATGAAGCTCCAAAGGGCTGCAGCCGCCAGGATCAATGCGGCTGCAACTGCAGCTGCCAGTGCCCGTTTTCTCTTTTTTCTCATTCCCGCGATCAAAACCGCGTCCTTCACGTCTGCCTTCGGCAGAACCTGGGGGACTTCCCCTGTCATCTCCTGATAATATTGTCTGCACCCTGCACACGTCTTCAAATGTTTTTCAATTTCTCTGTTACTCTCTCCGCTGGTCAGCCCATCTGCGTAGGAAGGCAGAAGGTCCCGCATTACATCACATTTCATGCCTGTTCTCCTCTCTGATTTTCTGTTTGCCCCGGTAAAATGTCACCCGCGCCCAGTTCTCATCTCTGCCCAGTATCTCCCCAATCTCCCGAAAGCTGAAATCACCGCTGATCCTCAGATACATGACTTCACGGACAGGTTCCGGAAGCTGATGCAGACTCTTGTACAGGCACATCCTCTCATCCCTGGCTATAACTTCCTCGTCGGGCTGCATGGCTTTTGATGGGATTTCATCTCCCGGCTCTTCTCTGTCCACCCTCTGCTGACGTCTTCTCTCTTTTATCCAGAGATTCTTGGCGATCTGACAGAGCCAGACATAAAGCCTGCATTCTCCCCGAAAGCTGTCTATAGATTTCATAGCCCTGAAAAATGTCTCCTGCGTCAGCTCTTCTGCTGTGTGAGGATCGCGGCAGAGGCTGAACAGGTATTTGTATACCTGGACCGCATATTTGGTATAAATCTGCTCTATATCCTGCATCTTTTGTCCTCCTCACCCATAAGAGCCGGCAGTTCTTTTTTTGTTACAGATAATTGAAAAAAATTAAAAACTATTTGGCAGTTCTGCCGTGAAGGCACTGAACAGCCGCAATATTCCGCTCATCAGTCTGCATATCTGCGCAGACGCTCTGTTATGCTTTTTCCGGTCATCTGCCTGTACATACAGACTGCGGTCAGTATGCAGACCGCCAGCAGGCTTATGGCAATGCCTGCCATCCAGCTCCAGGGATAATAGAATTTAAAGTAGAGCAGATTCTGTTTTACAGCCTTCCCCAAGATCCAGAGAACCGCAGAGCCAAATGTCAGAAGTATCCCTATCACACTCCCTCCGTAGAATGCTCCCTCCAAAACTACCAGCCTGCCAAGCTGTTTTCTTGTCATTCCCACGCTCTCCATAACAGCCAGCTCTTTCTGCCTGGCTGTCAGACTTGTATACAGTGTATTAAAATAGTTCGTAATGCCCATCACAACCAGCAGGATACTCAATGTCCCCATAATGATCCTGCTTGCCCGGATATAGGAGGAGGCATCCTCAAGGGCGTCTGATTTGCTGTTCATATACATGTAATGTCTCTCATCTCTTGTTCTGTTGTCCTGCTGTATGATCCTGGTAAGCTCCTGTTTGATCAGAGGTTCCTTCTCCCTGTCCACATCAATCTGCAGGCCAAAGGTTTTCTCCCTCAGATCCAGGCTTTTAAACGCCTTCTCTGTCATAATAAAATAATTGATCCCGCTTCCATGAGTTGTCATCCTCAATGCCGGAAAATGTTTTTTTGAAATATCCAGATACCCTGCACAGGAGAGTTTCCCTTTCAGATACTTGTCATCTACTTTCTCCGTAAACAGCGAAAGGCTGTAAAAACGCAGAGGCTTTCCAATGGTCCCATCAGCCTCTTCCTGCAGCTTTTTTGACAGCTCATGTGTGTGTAGAAGCATAGTGCCTGTACCGTCTTCCAGACTGTCCACATCTGCCTTTATCCCATATTCCTCCACATACTCCCTCAGCTCCTTGACAAATGCATCATCCACGATCTGCACGGTAGCAAAGAAATTTACGGCTGTGGTGCCGTATACGGACTTGAGACGCGGCAGGAGGGCTTCGTCCCCGCCTGTCTCTGTCCCGTTTGTCTCAGTGGGCATGGCGATCATGGCATAGCAGCCCTTTGTATATCTCGTATTGTCAGCAGTTACGCCATCCACTGCAAGTATCCTATTCTCAGTCTCTTCTGTGATAACAGGCGTTTCATCATCCCAATCGTATTGTGCATATCCGGCATCATATTCAATATCCGTAAATGTACTGATATCAAAGTCCGGGCGCTTCTCAATACTGTTTGTAATATCTGTTCCTCTGCTTATGACCACTGCCCCCAGGGCAGAAATACACCCAATACTCAGGGAAAGCAGCGTGACTGTAAAACGTCTTTTGGACCGTACGATATTTCTCCACGCCATGCCCGCTATGGAAGTGCTGTTTTTACTTTTCTTCTGTTTTATTTTTCCTCCGGCCCCTGTCTCCTCATAGCGAACAGACTCTATGGGACTGAGCTTCATTACTTTTCTGACAGCAATAAAAGCGGCCAGTAATGTGGTCATACCCACAAATACCACACTGACTGCCAGAAACCCGGGATAAAAAACAGCCATGCCGCCGGCACTCCCCATACCGTGCAGATACAATGCGCCCAGAGTCTTGGGAAGCACAAAAATCATGATCAGTGAACCTGCCGCAGCTCCCCACAGGCACCCTGTCAGGATCACTCTCCCGGTCTGAAAAAGCACAATTTTCCTGATCTGGCTGCCGGTAGTGCCAATCGTCTTCAATAGTCCGTACTGCCGGATATCATTTCCCAAAGTGATAGACAGCACATTGTAGATCAGGAGAAAGGCACCGCTCAAAATCATTACACTGCAGAGAAATGCAACCATATAACTGCCGGCAAAATCCTCCACAACCGTAAAAGCCAGGGAGTTCATCCCGATAAACTGCTGGGCATCGGATTCTGTAGGTACATCCTCATAGAGTTTTTCCTCCATCAGCTCCCCGTCTCCGAGTATCCCGTTCTGTTCCATAAGGATATAGCTGACCGGGAACTGAGAAATCCCCTGACTTTCCAAGTATTTCTCGGAGAAGTATGCTGTAGGGGCATTTAGTATTGGGTTTACATAATCTTTATAGTAACCGGATAAGACAAAACTGTCCTTCACAGTGTCCCTGTCTTCCTGAAACAGGAGTTCCGCGTTCAGTGTCATCCCTATACTGGGCTCATGGATCCCAAGCTGTTCCAGCCCGCGAAGGGGCAGCATAACCTCATTTTCTTTTTGGGGATAGCGGCCGGTGACATCTGTATAGGCCGGTTTCTGCAGCTTTTCAAATGCCGTATTGTCGAGAACCGTACAGCCCAGCACAGGCACACCGTCTTTCTGCCAGACGGCAAAGTCATTTTGCAGGCCCACATTTTTTACGTAATCCAGTGTTTTTATTTTTTCATATTGTTTTTCTGTTCCGTCTTCCAGGGATAAGCTGGCAACGCTGCCGCCGTTTCTGGCATATAAAAGGTAGTCTGCCTCCATTTTCCCCCTGGCAATACTGAATGCCCCGAATACCATAAAAACTGCCAGAGCAACAGCCAGTGTGAGGACACGGTTCCGTCCCCTGTTCTTCCTGTAATTGGCCTGCGCAAGTTCCCGGATCACCTCCCTGTTATTATTCCTCAGTTCCATGGCCCGCCTCCCCTCTGCAGATCCGTCCGTCTTCGATCCGAATCATTCTGTCGGTCATCTGAGCAATCTCCTCATTGTGGGTGACTATGACGATAGTCTGCGAATACTCCTCTGCCATGTTTTTCATCAGGCCGATCACCTCCAGCCCTGTCCTGGAATCCAGGTTTCCGGTAGGCTCATCAGCCAGGACGATAGCCGGTTTTGTCACCAGCGCCCTGGCTATGGCGGCCCGCTGCTGCTGTCCGCCTGAAAGAGTATTGGGCATCTGATAAATCTTCTCATCCAGCCCCAGAGAGTGAATGATATTGTCTACAAACTCTTTGTCTATTTTCACACCGTCCAGTTTCAGCGGAAGGACGATATTGTCGTATACATTCAACACAGAAACCAGATTATAGTTCTGAAAAACAAACCCGATATTCCTGCGCCTGAATACTGTCAACTCATCATTGTCCATTGCCGCCAGCTCGTATCCCCTTACCATCACACTTCCTGTGGTCGGATAATCCAGACCGCCCAGCATATTCAGCAGCGTGGTCTTTCCGCTTCCTGAGGACCCTATGACTGAGATAAATTCCCCTTCACGGATATCTATGTCCACGCCGTCCAGCGCCCGGACCACCAGTTCCCCTGTCCTGTAAATTTTCTCGAGACCTCTTGTCCTTAAAACTTCCATACTTTTCCTCCCTGCCTGCCCGCCAAAAATCCAGCGGCGGATCAATTTAATCGCAGCTCTTTGTCTGCTGCATGATATGAGGATAGCAGGTAAATCTAACAATCTTCTAACAAGGGAGAAAAATTGAGATGGAAGTGCCATCAGGTTCCTTTTTCACCTTTAAAAATCCTTCATGCCGCTTCACGATCTCTCTTGTGATATACAGCCCTATGCCGAACCCCTCCTGGTTTTTCACATCACTTCCCCTGTAAAACCGGCGGAAGATCTGGTTCTCATCACCGGATATCCCCATGCCGAAATCACGGACTTCAACCTGTGTAAACATTTCGTTCTTCACTGCCCGGACAATAATATCTGAATCTTCAGGGGAATACTTTATACTGTTGTCCAACAGATTTGCCACTGCCTCAGAAAGCCAGTTTCTGTCATGTGGGAGGAAAATCTTTTCAGAACACTCCAGAGTTATTTCCATGCTCTTTTCCTCTGCCTTTTTCCTCACCTGGAAAATGGATTTGGCTATGGTTTCCCTGAGACTTTGTCTCTCTTTTCTGATCTGGATGATCCTGTGCTCCATGCGGGATGCAGATATGAAGCTCTCAGTCAGAAATTTTATTTTACGCTCTGACTGTTCCACTGCCCGGATGCAGGTAATCTGCTCCTCTTTTGTGAGCGTCTGTTCCCGGAGCAGATCAAGGTAGGTCTCCATATTGGTCAGAGGAGTCCTGATCTGATGGGCAATCTCCGATAAAAAGCGTCGTACCTCCTCCTGCTCTTCCAGAAGTTTTTCATTGTATTTTGTCACCATGGCATGTATTCTGACAGTCTGGGCCTGGAGCTTTGATATCAGACTGTCGGTATTTTCAGGAATGACTGGGCTTCCCTTTCCCAGAATAAGCTGTTCCAGTATATCGGAAATCTGTATCAGATCCTTCTCGTATTTTTTTCTTATCCCCGAAAATAAAGGAATGTAGCAGCACAGGAAGCAGACGGTCAAAAGCAGATATCCAAAATCCGCAGCCAGGATAGAAGCCAGGATTCCCATAATAACAGGGAGGCTCCCTGCTGTATAATATAATTTTTTCTCCATAAGCTTAATCTCCGAAGGTGTATCCAAGACCGAATACATTTTTTACAAATATGGGATGGGAATTGTCCGGTTCTATTTTCTTTCTCAGGCGGTTGATGGTGACACTCACTGTATTCTCCACTACAAACAGACCGTCAATATCCCAAATCCTTTCCAATATGATTTCCTTTGTCAGAACCTGTCCCCGGTTTTGGACCAGAAGCTCCAGAAGGCTGTATTCTTTTGCAGTCAGACTCACCCGCTGCTCCTGGTAAAATACCCGTTTTTTCTTCCAATCAATTTTAAGTCCCCGGTACAAAAAAACATCCTCCTCCCCGCCGCTTCGCCGCAGAATGGCTTCAATCCTCTTCTTCAGCACATTCATCTGAAAAGGTTTTACCACATAATCGTCACACCCGGCTTCAAAGGCCTCCAGCATATCCTGCTCTTCATCTCTGGCCGTCAGAAAGAGTACGGGTATCTTCCCAAAGCGCTCCGCCTCCCGGCAGACGGCGATCCCGTTTCCGTCCGGAAGATTTATGTCAACCAGCATCAGATCCGGGCCGTCCTGCAGCAGAGCTATTCCTTCCCTGCACGATTTTCCCGCTGTCACCTGATATCCTTCTTTTTCCAGGGTAATGACCAGGGCCTGGTTCAAAAGTTCGTCGTCTTCGATCACTGCTATTTTTTTCATCTGTTCACACCTGTTTTCTCTGTATCATGAATCGTTACTGAATCGTCTTCTATTCTGAAATTATAACAAATGACAGGGATTCTGGATAGATGTATTAAATTTCCGTATAAAAACCCCTGCGTCTTCACGATCCGGAAGATCATGAGCCGCAGGGGTCTTACATCTAATATATGATTTCCTCCGCCGTCTGTTTGGGAGAATATTTCTGATTATAAGCATCCATCATATGTTCCACAGGGAGTATGCAGAGTGTGCAGTACAAAACCGCTCCTGTTATCACACAGATACGCACCACGGGAAATTTTTTCCACTGATGTACTATGGCAAGAGTGAACACCACAGCCATCCAGATCATAAACACCATAGTCAGCACCCTCTTAATAGTAAAACCAAAGGCAGCAATATAGAGAACCATTTTACTCATAGCTGTCAGAATAAGAAGCAGGGTGAGCACAGAGAGCAGGACATTCAGCCACCGAAGTACAGCGCTGCCTTCTTTGCCTTTTCTGGAAAATGTATTTGCGCCCAGAAGGAGAACCAGATTCAGCGCAGCAGTCTGGCACAGCTCAAAGAATCCCCGTCTGGCATATTCCGCATAGGTAAAGTTCTCCGGCCGTATCCCAGCAAAGGCGGAAAACAGATATTTCCCCTGCAGCCCTATAAACAGCAGGTAAATGGCACACACGATCAGCATGGCCGTAGTGATGGCTGTATTGGGCACGATCCGAACAGCGCGGGACGTTTCCCTGAGTGACTCCTTATCTATGTTGTCTGTATTCCTTTTATGGATTCCCCCGTAGATGGATCCGAATAAATATGCAGCAACAGGCAGTGCCAGTATCATCCTGGCCAGGTTATACAGAAAATGTTCCTGTATATATACTCCGCTGCTCTGCAGCATCCTCTGAAACCCTTCATCCGCGCTGGACAAGAGCGGGAGCACAATGAGCAAAATAGGAACAGCCATGACGATCCCCAGAAAAATGTACCTGATATCCTTCTTTCTGCTCTTTTCACAAATCTCCTCATCATCCATATCCTTATCACCATCTCCATGGATTCCGGCTATGATCTGAAAACCACAGCCGAAATTTCCAAAGGGCACACGCAGAAGCGCATTCCAACCGTCAAACAAAATCCATTGGGATGTCTTATCCTTTTCCAGAAGGCTGCCGGATATGATCAGTGTCCAGTACGCCGCGCATACGATCAGTACGGGAACCTGCAGAAACGGCATAGCACTCCAAAAAGCATAGGGCACTCCCATACTGAGCATAATAGCCAGCCAGAACCAGCTCTCCCGCCCGGGGCGCTTTCCCTTCTGGAAAATATAGGCCAGAACCACAGCCGCGTATGCGATCGTAAAGAATGCCAGATGTCTTCCGAAATTCATACTGGTAAAGGTGTATACAAACCCATATCCCACCAGCAGATACAGCCAGGCAAAGCATTTATCTTTTTTGTCCGCATCTATTGGTTTTGCTCTTCTCCACTCATCTTCCTCCAAAATGGGCGCACTTTCACAGGGCAGACCGTTCTCACTGCCTACCGGCATTTGTTTATCCGTATTCATATTTACTGCTCCTTTCTCGGTCCTGACGTTTTTTATCTATTCAGGCAGTCTAGTCCTCCACATACTCCAGAATATCTCCCGGCTGACATTCCAGGGCTTTGCAGATACTATTTAATGTGCTGATCTTTATGGCTTTGGCCTTACCGTTTTTTAATACCGAGATATTGGCCATTGTGATTCCTACACGCTCCGACAGTTCCGTGACGCTCATTTTCCTCTTAGCAAGCATAACATCTATATTAATTATAATCGCCATCTTCTGTGCCTCCTATATGGTCAGATCCTGGTCTTCCTGTATCTGGCTTGCATTGTAGACCAAATGGGACAGGGCAGCACACAGGACTGTAAGTGTAATGCAGATAAACAGGATCAATACAATACCGAATAAATATCCAATCCCCAGAGAATACCATCCCAGAATACAGAAGGCCCCCAGAAAAAGAGCATAAAGCACACTGTCAGCAAGCGTACAGTGGCTCATCTGCCTCAGCGCCTCGGCATTTTCCCGGCAGAAGGACCTGTTCTCTCCGATTCTGCTGCATATGCCCCAGAATTTGACCAGACATACAAAACAGGGGACTGCTGTTATCCAGATGAAAATGCAGGTACCCCAATATATACCCTTCCCCGCCTGCCCCTCCAGCACCTGCTTCAGTACCGAAGGCATAAACCATGCCACCAACACAAGAAACAGGATTCCGGTTCCGGCTGTTATTATCTTCAAATATTTCGACATTTCTGTTTGCTTCATAATTCTCCTCCTGTAGTTTCAAACAAAATAAAATCTGTTCCTTATGCTTCATTATATTGCCCTATCATAGAAATGTCAATATATATTTATCGTTTTACAATAAATATCAATCGTTTTTCGTCAAATCAAAAAAATGTTCCATAGGAATTTACGATTTCCAACTGGAACTTACTTCTTCAATTCACCAAGCAGATTTCCCGGCACATCACACATCCGCCCAATGACCATGAAAAAATGAGCCGGGCACCAAAGCACCTGACTCATTTTTATTTTCCTTATACAACTCTATTTACAATTCTATATAATATGGACAGATATCTTCATAATGACCATCCTTCATTAAAAAACCACCAGGGATAACGCCCAGCGGTTTAAATCCCAGTTTTTCGTACAGATGGCGCGCCGCCCTGTTTGTCCTCACAACAGCGTTAAACTGCAGGATCCTGAATCCGCATCTGCGCCCTTGTATCAAACAGTCCTTTACCAGCATCTCCCCAATATATTTTCCTCTTGCGGAGGATTTCACTGCATAACTGGCATTGGATATGTGGCCGCATCTGCCCACATTATTGGGATGCAGAATATAAAGTCCCAAAATCTCACCCGATGCAGAATCCTCTGCCACCCCGCAGTATGTCTGTCCGCAGAAAAAATCCGTTCCTGTACTCACATCCAGCAGATCCAACTGGGGATAGGCAACACCTTCCTCCACCACTTCATTCCATATGGATATCATGCTCTCTATATCTTTCTTTTCAAACTTCCGAACACCTATATTCACGAGATTTTCCTCCTGTGTATAACATATTTGTTTATAATGCAGACCCGCCAAACAGCTATTATCTATTATACAATCCCTGTCAAGAAAAAACTAGTTCCTGCCTGCTCCGCGCCGGCAGCAATTTTCAGGTATTTCCTGCATTACAACTCTTTTATTATTGTTTATTTGTGTTAAAATAGTAATAAAAAGGGGGGATTTTATGGGTAAAATAATAATGAAAATTTTTCTGACACTGCTCGGCCTTGGAATGCTTCTCTACCTGCTGCCCTATGCGTGGATCTTGTTTATTCCGGCCATCTTTTTGTACCGGAGGAAATTCAGGGCAGAGCCGCTCAGGAAGAAAAAGTACACCGCAGCCCTGGGAACTTTATCCCTGCTGTCCCTGTGTACATTCGGCTACGCCCAGGCATCCGCTCCTGATATTGAGAAGATTTCCATATCTCCCACCTCCAACTATGAGATGGATGTGAATTCAGAATATCAGCTCAACATTCAGGTCCAGCCCGAGGATGCCCGCCTCAAAAATCTTGAACTGGTAACAGACGGCAGCCTTCTGACCCTTGACTATTCCCAGGGCGAAACATCCTGCACGATCAAAAGCTCAGGAAAAACAGGGGAAAGCAACGTCTATCTAAAGACAGCGGAAGGCAAAAACAGCAATGCCGTACATATCTCTGTCACCGATAAGAAAGCGGAAGCTGAGGCAAAGAAAAAGGCCGAGGAAGAGGCAAAGCAAAAAGCCGAGAAGGAAGCAAAACAAAAGGCGGAAGCTGAGGCGAAACAAAAAGCTGAGGCGGAAGCAAAACAAAAGGCGGAAGCTGAGGCAAAGCAAAAAGCGGAGGAAGAGGCAAGGCTGCAGGCAGAAGCTGAAGCGCAGCAGAAGGCGGAGGAAGAGGCCAGACTGCAGGCAGAAGCCGAGGCACAGCAGCAGGCCGAGGAGGAAGCAAGGCTTCAGGCGGAGGCCGAAGCTGCTGCTGCCCAGGAAGCGGAAGCCGCTGCCGCCCAGCCAGTGGAGCAAATGGTGTGGCTTTCAGCTACCGGCAAAAAATACCACCGCATTCCCAACTGCGGCAATATGAATCCTGATAACGCACGCCAGGTTACCCTTTCCCAGGCCGAAAGCAGGTACGAGGCATGCAAGAACTGTTGGTAAACGAAATAACAAAATCCCTGTGCACCGATATGGCGCCCAGGGATTTTGTATGATCCTGTCTGTTATTCATCGTCTGTTAATCATCATTTTTTCTGCTCTTTATAAAGTCATCTACCTTGTCTGCTGAAATACCCAGAGCATACGCGAATTCACTGTGCAGTGCCCGCTCTGCTATCTGACGGTATTTTTTATCCATACTGGTAATAGTGCCTCTTTTACTGGTTCTCTGGTATAATGTCTTCAGAATTTTAACCCATGCTTCACATTCGCAGCTTGAAATGCAGGACTTGTATTCCCGTTCCCGCATCCGCTCATTTGTAACCCAGAGAATATCAATGTCATCCATCTCATCAATCAACGTCAGCGCCTCTTCTCTTGTCACAGGTCTCCTGATATTGTGGTCACCTTCCACAGGGATGTATGCTTTTTCCTTTTCATCATCCACAGACTGCATCGTATAGTATACTTTCTTCCTGTCGGCACCTGAAAAATTCAGAGTTCCCACTTTTTGAACCTTATACAATCCTCTGCATTTAAAAACTACAATATCGCCTTCCTGTATCATACGGCACGCTCCTTCCATATCCAGAAAAGCCCTGACCTGCCGAAAAGGGCAAGACAAGGCTTATCAATGCGAGTTCCTACTGTCTTAGTATAACACCTTTCAGAAATTATTGTAAGGGCTTTTTTAATGTATGGACAATTTTCAGCGATTCTCCCAATAGAACGGCAGTTTTACCTTGTACAAATCACACATATTCTGTTTTATACAGATCTGTTAAAATCTGCACACAGCGTTCCTGCCCCAGTTCTCCGCTGTCCAATGTGATATGATAGTTCTGGGCCATACCCCACTCCCGATCTGTGTAATACTTATAATTGACTTTTCTTCTTTTATCCTTTTCTCTCAGACGTTTCATTGGTGATGTATCCCGCTCTCCATAGAGCCTTACAATTCTTTCGGCCCGCTTTTCCATAGATGCATGTATAAACACATTCAGACAATCGGTTCTGTTTCTCAGTACATAATCCGCGCATCTCCCAACGATAACGCAAGGTTCTTTCTCAGCCAGTTCCCATATAACTTTACTCTGGGCAGCCCAGAGATAGTCTTCCGGAGACAGACCATCCATACCTCTGCCCGCAGAGACATAGGCAAATAAATTTCTGGCGGGTACATCCTCACCCTGTTCCCTGACGTATTCCGCAGCAAATCCGGTATTCTCTGCCACCCTCTCGATCAGTTCCCTGTCATAACAGGAAATTCCCAGCTCCTCTGCCGCCATTTTCCCTATGGTTCTGCCGCCGCTTCCGAATTCCCTGCTGATCGTAATGATTTTTTTATGCATATTTTTCCGCCTCCCTCTCTGTTCTTCTATTACCTGCCGTCCTCAGCTTTTCCCTTGCCGTCATCCTCATAAATACCATCCCCACAAGCAGCCCGCATCCCTCTGCAATGGGAAAAGCCCACCATATCAGATCCTCAGCATTTTCAAGTGTAGTAAAATAATAAGCAAGCGGAAGGGCAACGATCACAAGCCTTACCATGGAAAGGATCAGAGAACGCACACCATTTCCAAATGCCTGGAAGATTCCCTGAAGCGCCACATTTGCCCCCACAAAAAGATACCCCCAGGTGACAATGCGGATGGCCTTCACACAGAGCGCCTGCGTCTGTGCGGAAAGGGAGAAGATTCCTGCTACGTTTTCCGCAAATATCTGGAGCCCCAAAGCACCGACAAACATAATGCCAAGTGTATACAGCAGTCCGTATTTGACCCCGCTTTTCACACGCCGCTTATCCTGCATTCCATAGTTAAAGGCCACAATTGGTATCAATGCGTTATTGAGTCCGAAAGCCGCAAAAAATACAAACTGCTGGATCTTATAATATATCCCGTATGCTGTCACTGCCGCTCCTGATACCCTGCCGAAAATAATATTCACACCGTAAGTCATAAAAGACATCAGTGCCTGCATAATGACTGCCGGTACACCGACTTTATAAATGTCTGCAATAATACCCTTATCCGGCTTCAGATACCGGAGCCTGGATTCCACATCGCGGTTAAAGCCATGATGGAAGAATGCTCCCAGCACCATGGACACACACTGTCCCATCACCGTGGCGTAAGCCGCGCCCTCAATGCCCATTTCAGGCAAACCAAACAAACCGAAAATCAAAACAGGGTCTAAAATGATATTTGTCACTGCACCTGCAACCTGTGCCGCTGTGGAGAGCACAGTTCGTCCGGTTGCCTGCAGAAGTTTCTCATAGATCATGAATAAAATAACGCCAAAGGATAAAATAGTGCAAATCCTCAGATATGCGCTCCCCATCTCCAATACAACCGGATCTGACGTCTGTGTCTTAAGATATGGCTCCACTCCAAAAAGTCCTGCCAGTAGAAATACAACATATGTGCAGATTCCCAGAAAAATAGCATTTCCCGCAATTTTACTGGCCCGTTCCCTGTCTCCCTGTCCCAGACTCCTGGAGAGCAGTGCGTTGATACCCACGCCGGTACCTACTCCCACAGCGACCATCAGCATCTGTATGGGAAATGCCAGAGTCAATGCATTGACACCGTACTCCCCCAGCCCTGTAATACCTCCTGCGTCAGGCATACAGCTCACAAAGTAACTGTCCACAATGTTATAAAATGCCTGCAGCACCATGGACAGGATCATAGGGATACCCATGGTCAGCATGAGCTTTCCGATCGGCTCTGTCCCCATTTTGTTTTTTGAAAATTCTTTCTGCATAATATCCTCCTATACCGAAATTGTATTTGGAGACTTTTAAGAAAAGCTGCCATAAACTACCGCTGAAAACTTCCCTGTGCAATAAAAAAAGCGTAAATCCAAAACCTGGATTTACGCTTCCTGCCACTCGGTAATCTTATTTTATCACCGCAAAATTTCAGAGTCAAGAATTTTATCTGTGGTAAAGTTTGTTATAATATTCCAGAGAATAGTGATACAACTCGTCTCTGGCGATCTCCTCTTTTACCGGGTCCGGAACCTCTGTCATGATCCACGCCATCATTCTGCCGTTCTCTCCGAAGTGGTCCACATAATCGCGGATGGCTGTCCGGATCTGCTTTTCATCCCAGTCATTCCCGATATTCACAGGGAAACAGAAGGTCATCTGCTTTCCGTAAGTGTTGTGCAGGAAATCCGGGTCATTTGCATTTGCCTGAGGTGTCCACATATCAATTCCCATCTCCAGCATTTCCGGCACATACTGCATATTGCGTCCGCAGGAATGCAGTTCTATAAATTTGCCCTGGTCTTTTATGAATTTCAGATAACGGGATGTGGCAGGCATAAGCTGCTCCCTGAACATTTCATTTGAGAAAAATCCGCTTCGCTGTGTCCCCCAGTCATCATGATAGAGCACGCCGTCCACCCTGCCGTAATATTTGAAAATCTGCTCTGTGCTCTCAATCTTATAATCCGCCATCTTCTGGAAAAACTCCTCCAGAAGTTCCGGCTCCTCATAAAAAGCCACCAGAGACTCATCAAATGGGATCAGCTCGTGCAGTCTCTCGAAAATGCCTTCCACGCACTCATAGATATGGGGCCGGTCAGGGTCCATGGCCTTCTGAAGCTTCTCTCCGTCAGCTTTAAAATCCACAACAGACAGATCTGGCCAGGGAAGTTCTTCTTTCCATTTGGCGAAATCGGAGATCGTACGGGTTCCCGGCCGGGTGATCATTCCATTGATCCCGTCCACCATAAACCAGTCAACACCCCACCAGTCATAACCATCCACCTCGGGAACGGGATGTTCTTCCATGGCATCCGGCCAAACCGTGTTGGATTCATAGAAATACGCCGGCATCCAGTAAGGTTCCTCTCCCTTTACGCATCGGATATAGTTCTCCCTCACGCTGATGGGGCGCTCTTCAATGGGCGGTTTAGGCTGCTGGAAGATCCACGGAAAACTCCCCTCAGCCTGCCAGTGCTTAGAATAATCCCTGTTTGCCGCTGTCTGCATAAATTTCGATACCATATCATATACCTCCTATCCTGTTTACACCCGTAATATATCTGCGTATCTGCCGCTGCAGACCACCTGTATATTCGGGACATCTCCCAATTGTCATACCAGTTAAGTATTATTGTAGACAATCAGGACAAAAGATGATAGAGTACCGAATTACAAAAATAGAAAATTTAAAAACATCATTTTTGTATGGAACATACCAAGCATTTTTTATTTTACTCTGCCTGCGCTGTCGCGCACAATGAGTCTGGCTGGAACGATGATCTTAAGACCGATTTCCCGGCCGGAAGCTATGTGCTCTTCCAGGATACGGACTGCCTCCTCGCCTAAAAGTTCCATATGAAGCCGTACTGTGGTAAGGGAAGGCACAAGATAGTTGGCCACAGATATGTCATTATATCCCACCACACTGATATCCCCCGGAATCTGCAGTCCCTGCTCGCTGATCGCCCGGTAGCACCCCACTGCCAGAGCATCATTGCTGGCAAAGACAGCCGTTGGCCTCTCCTTTTCCTCCAGAAGCTCCCGACACAGCACATAGCCGTCCTCCGGCGTAAATCTTCCAAGTCTCACAAGGGATTCCCTGAATTCCCCTATCTGATCCATATATTCTTTATAAGCCGCAATTCTGCTGTCATACACTTCCTCTCCGTCCCTGTCCGTTTCAGAGCCGCCGATAAAGGCTATTTTCCTGTGTCCAAGCCCTGTCAGATAGTCCATGACCGCTTCCACAGAGCCGGCCAGATCATTGACTACACAGTCAAATCTCTCCCCTTTGGGCATGGCATCCAGAAATACCGTGGGCTTTCCAAATATATCTATCTGCTTCACCATACTTCTGCTGAATGTCCCAAGGCACAAAAGACCGTCAAGACTGCTCAGATCCTTCAGCTCATCCAGACTCTGTATCTGACGGCGCTCTATATTCTCTGCTTCCAGCTTCCGCTCTACCGCAAGCCGGACCGTAAGATAATAGATATCCCGCAGCTCCTCTTCCCTGGAATAGGAGTAATAGACCCCCACTGCCGGGCGGCGCTTTCTGCTTTTTCTCTCTTTCAGCTGATACTGCAGCTCCCTGGCAGTGTCAAATATCTTCTTTCTGGTCTCTTCCTGCACGTTCAGCGTATCATCATAATTTAAAACCCTGGATACGGTTGCTGTGGAGAATCCGGTTTGATCCGCGATGTCTTTTATTGTAGCCATCTTAGTTACCTCTCTGTATGATACAATTTCACTTTCCATACGTTTTAGCATTATCTTACCATATCGCCCCAAAGCCCGCAACGGATTATTCTCGCATATCCTGTGCCTCTGCCCCCGGCGCGCCTGCCTCCTCCGCCGCGGAATTAGCCAGAATAACAGCCGTCAGAATTATAATACAGCCCACTACCATGCGCAGGGTGATCCTCTCATGGAGGATCATCACAGAAAACAGCGTCCCGAAGACCGACTCCATGGACAGGATAATAGCCGCCTTAGTCTCATCCACATATTTTTGGCACGCGGTCTGGAGAAGATAGCATATGGTTGTGCTTATGATACCAAGATAGAGTACACTTCCCCACCCCTTTGCGGTGATCTGAAAATGCACCTGTCCGGAGGCTGCCATGAATGCCAGAGACAAAATACCTGCTGTGCACATTTGGATAAAATTCAGAACAGATGCCCTGTATTTCTTCACGAATACACTGGTCAGGAAAATCTGAAATGCAAATCCCACTGCGCATATGAGCGTCAGCCCGTCTCCCAACCCCAGAGACAGATCCCTGTCTAGTGACAAAAGACCGACTCCCGCAATGGCCAGCACCGCTCCCGCGATCCCCCTCAGTCCTATCTTTTTCCTGCAGATCAGGAATGCGATAAAAGGCACGATCACCACATTGGTTGCCGTGAGAAACGCGTTCTTAGACGGTGTGGTGTACTGAAGACCTATGATCTGAAGAGAAAATCCAACAAAAAGGGCTGCCCCCATAAGCGCTCCCGCTGTCAGTTCCTCTCTTTTTATCCCTTTCAGACTGCGGATACTGATCCCGCCCATAAGCACAGAGGCTAGAAGGAAACGAATGGCCATGATCTGAAAAGGCTGAAGGCTGTCAAGAGCCATATCACTGGCTACAAATCCTCCTCCCCAGATCACCGTTACCACGATCAGCCCCATGATTGCCGTGTATTTTTTCATAACCACCTCACACTTCCAGCGGCTTGAGACAGATCTCAGGCCCGATACCACACAAAAATTCCGCCAGCACATCAATACAGGCCTGCACATCACTCATGCTGCACACCTCTGCGGGATTATGCATATAGCGGAGGGGAATAGACATGACTGTGGTGGGAATTCCGCGGCCTGTCACATGGATGGCATCCGCGTCCGTACAGGTCCTGCCGCAGCCATTCTCCCACTGGAAGCTTATTTCCAGATCCTGCGCCGCCTTTTTCAGGCGCTCCACCAGCATTTTATGGCTGAAGGAATTCTGCAGGAATACAGGCCCGCCGCCTAACAGTATCTCTCCGTTCTCAATGGCTCTTGTACCCTCATAGTCACTGGTATAGGTCACATCCACCACAACAGCCAAGGTCGGGGCGATACGGGCGGCACACCAGGAGGCTCCGTGTTTAGTCAGCTCCTCCCCAACCGTTGCTGCCGCGTAGATACCGCAGGTACATCCCTTTTCCTTTGCTTTCCTGGCAGCTTCCATTATGATGTAACCGCCCAGGCGGTTGTCAAGCCCCCGGGCACAGAGCCGGTCATTTAAAGGCTCCCTGTGATCTGTGTCAAATATCACCGGATCCCCCGGCGCTGCCGCGCGCTCTGCATCCTCTTTTGAAACCGCTCCGATATCAATGATAAGATCCGTGATCTCCGTCTCTTTTTTATTCAGGGAACTGTGGTTGCGGACCGCGCCGTATACCACGTTTCCCTCATGCATGATCCTGACTTTCTGGCCTTTGTAAGTATCCGGATAAATACCCCCGGCTTTGGATACATGGAGCATTCCTTTCTCCGTAATATGTGACACCATCAGGCCAATCTCATCCATATGGGCAGACAGCATGACTTTTATCTTTGACGCGGGGTTTATGACACTCACCACATCGGCGATCTCATCTGTATAAATATCATCCGCAAACTCATCTGCATACTTAATAACTTTTCTCTGTATATCCTCCTCAAATCCCGAGACGGATGCTGTTGAAAGCAGCTCGTATAAAAATTCTCTGCTCATTTTTTCCTCCTTTCCCTCTGCGTGTTTCTGAACCCAATTCCTGAGATCCTGAAACACACGCTACGCTGTCTCCAGCGTACGCTCCCGCTTTTTGCTGATCCGGTAATACAGGCCTGCGCTGAGCAGGAACCTGGATATCTGATCCACTGCAATGATGATCCAAATAGCCGTGATGGGAAGTCCCAGCCCGTATGCGGCCAGTATACACAGGGGAATCCTGACGATCCAGATACCGAATCCCGCCACCAGCATGGGCGCGTTCTTATATCCCATAGCCCTGATGGTTCCATTGTATATCCTGGACAGGTTCTGGGGAATCTGGATAAATCCCATAACAAACACATACACAACACCAATGGCCTGCAGTTCAGGCTTATCTGTCATCAGCGTCATAAAGAATCTTGGCAGAAGGATCAGAAGCAGGGAAGTGACAGAGCTGATAACAACTCCCACCTTCAGCAGCTCCTTAAAATATATCTTCCTCAGCTCTTCATCCTGCCTGCCGATGGCTCTTGCCGCCAGCGTGGTGGACGCTGTGCTGAATCCGATAGCCGGCATCTCTGTGATCTCCTCAGCCTGGATGCCTAACTGGTATGCGGCAAAGGCCTGATTTCCGTAAAACAGAATGACCTTGCTCAAAATTATGGCAGAGAACTGCCAGAACATACTCTCCAGCGCGGCGGGAATCCCTGTTGTGTATATCTCGTAAACGCATTTTCTGTCCAAACTGAAAAACCTGTGCGCCGCAGGCATTTTCCGGAAAAGCCCGCCTTTCTTTTTGTACAGCAGATAAAGTCCGGTGCACGCGCCCACTGCCTGGGCCGTCACAAGAGCCGCTGCCGCTCCCTTGATCCCCATTCCCGGAATACCGAATGCGCCGAAGATAAAGCAGTAACCGCACACAATGTTGACCACATTCATGAGCACTGCAATATACATGGGCACCTTGGTATTGCCGTATCCCTGAAAAGACGCAGTGACCACTGTCATGATCACTACAAAGGGAAATCCGAACACGATCGTCTTCATATACCCTTGGGCCAGGGAAAGGATCTGGGCATCCTTAGAGAAAAATCCCAGAAAAAGCGGTGCCTGAAAATACAGCACCACCTGGAAGACAAGTACAATGATCAGTTCTGTCAACATGGTCTGCTCCGCGATCTTCCTGCACTCCTGATGTCTGCCCCCGCCATATGCCCGGGCAATCAATACCGTGGCTCCTATTGCCACACCTTTGTAAAAACACCATAAGGTATCAGTAATCCGGATACAGATTCCCTGTGCGGAAATATCATTTGCAAGCAGACGCCCCACCATAGCCGTGATCACCAGGTTAGCTGAGATCTGAAGTATGTTTTCCAGTATCATGGGAATAATGATTTGATAAATTTCCCGTTTTATAGCCTTTTTCCCGTACACAGAAACCTCCATCCTTTTGAAAACGGGTGCCTTCTGACATCCGGGCACCCGTTTTCCCAATTTATTTTATTTGCCGAATTTTGCTTTCATTTCCTCCTGCTCTGCATTCAGAACCTCTGTGGGATCACCGTTGTTCAGCATAACTTTTGCCATGGAGTTCTTGGACATCTCCAGGGCTTCCGCAAAGTTAGCTGTATAGTTTACCTGAGGAACAGTTTTTCCAATCTCTGTAAACAGGTCAAAAATTTCCTGTCCGCCAAAGAATTCATCACCCTCTTTGAACACGTCTGATTCCAGCGCTTTTAAGTAAGAGGGATACAGACCGTAATTCTGGAACCCTTCCACATTGGCATCCACGTCCTCCATAACGAATTTTACAAATGCCTTTGCAGCCTCTGAGCTTTTGCTGGCTGAAGGTACAGCCAGAACAGAGCCTCCGTTTGACGCACCCTGGCTGTCTGTGTCTGCCTGGAACTTGGGAAGAGGCATAACCGCCCACTTGCCGTCCTGATCAGGAACTGCGTCTTTGATGGAGCCTACCATCCAAACAGCGTCCGCGATACATGCAAACTTATCCGCGCCCATACCGGCTACCATGTCATCCCATGAGGAGTTATTGAAGGTGATACCTGCATCGTACATTTTCTTACAGGTCTCCATTGCCTGTATGGATGCCTGGGAGTTCACCTGGGTATTGCCATCCTTGTCAAAATAGAAACCGCCGCCCTCCATCATAAGGAGTCTGTATGTGGTATCATTTCTGGATTCCGCCATGCACAGCATGTCAGCCCCTGTCTTTTCTTTTAAAACTTTTCCCGCTTCGATAAAATCATCCCATGTCACAATATCCTCTGCCTTGATCCCCGCCTGCTCGAACAGGTCACTTCTGTAAAACATTCCGCACGGGCCAGAATCCCAAGGATATGCTATGACTTTTCCATCAACCGTACACTCCGACATTTTAATGGGGAAGAAATCGTCAGGATTGATCATGTCTGTGAACTCTTCAAATTTTCCGGGGAATTTCTCTCCGAATTTTGCCATCTGCTCGCCCTCAATGGAGACAATATCCGGAAGGCCAATACCGGACTGGAGGCATGTGGTCATCTTCTGATATACCTGATCCACGCCCATCTCCTCAAAATTAAAGGTCACATCTGGGTTCTCCTCCTGGAATTTCTCTGACCACTCTTCCAGATGGGCCAGTGCCACATCCCAGCTCCAGATGGTGATCTCTCCGGAGAGGCCGCTTTCCTTGTCACCGGATTCCTCCTTTGCTGTTCCGCCGCAGGCTGTCAGGGACAATGCCATCACTGCTGCTGTTACCAATGCTGCTGCTTGTTTCTTCTTCATACTTACTTCCTCCTTGAAATTTTTTACAGAGCCAGATACACTACTCTTTTACCGCACCGCCCATGACACCTGCCACGAACTGTTTCTGGAATACCAGAAAGATTATCATAATAGGCAGAACCGCGCAGACGGTTGCCAGCATGATCACACCGTAGTCTTTTCTCCACGCAACACCGTCCAGCATAGCCAAGGCTACCGGGAAATTGTACATTGATTTTGTGCTGAGAATGATCAAAGGCCACATAAAGTTATTCCACATACTCATAAACATATAGATTCCCAGAGCGCCCACCGCAGGTTTCTGGGAAGGGAGCACAACCTTCAGGAAAATGCCGATTTCCCCGCAGCCGTCTATCCTGGCTGCCTCTATCAAAGAGGTGGGGAATGCCAGCATGTTCTGACGCATGAGGAAGATGCCGAAGGCCCCGGCAAGACCGGGAAGCACCACTGCCTGATAGGTATTGGCCCAGCCGATATTGTTCATCAGAGTGAACAGCGGCACATACATTACCTGGGCAGGAATCATCATGGTTATCATGATCAGGCCGAACAGCAGGCCTTTTCCCTTAAATTCAAACTTTGCCAGCGCATATCCCGCCATGGAATGCAGCACAATGGCAAGAGCCGTATAACTGACCGTCATAATGGTGGAATTCGTCAGAATTCTGATAAGGTCCATTTTCTTGTTCAGATTGGCAAAGTTCTCTGCCAGATGAGAACCGAAAAACAATTTCGGAGCCGCACTGAGAATTTCCGCATTGGTGTTCGTGGCGGACACGAACATGAAGTAAAAAGGAAACAGGGAGATCAGTGCTGCTATTGTCAGAAACACATAGGTGAAAACCTTGCGTCCGCTTATTTTCTTTCCTGTTGATTTCACTAATTGTCACCTCCATTTGTAGCCTTGAACTGGACAAAGGACAGTATGCCTATGATAACCACAAGTGCATAACTGAGCGCCGCCGCGTACCCGAATTTATAATACGAAAATCCGGTGTTGTACAAATAATGCCCAATGGTTATGGTAGCATTATCCGGCCCTCCTTTTGTCAGTACAAAGGACTCATCAAACAACTGCAGGGTTCCGATCGTGGAGGTGATACTAACAAACAGGATAATGGATTTTACCATAGGAACAGTGATCCGGAAAAATTTCTGCAGGAAGGATGCGCCGTCCATATCCGCCGATTCGTAAAGCTCTGTGGGAATTCCTTTCAGCCCGGCGATCATGATAATGGTGTTATAGCCGGTCCACCTCCAGGTAATACCCATGACAACAACTGCCCTTGCACCCCACACGGAATTCAGCCAGTCCACACCGTTCCAGCCGATAGAACGGAGAATGTGGTTTACCAGACCAAAATCTGTATTAAACAGCAGTTTAAAGATCATGGCATAGGCAACCAGAGCTGTTACGGACGGCAGGAAAACGCTGATGCGGTAGCAGGTTCTGAATTTCAGGAAGTTTTCTTCCACCAGCACTCCCAGTATCAGGGAGAGGATCACCATGACAGGCACCTGAATCGCCAGATAGATAAAGGTGTTGCCCAGAGATTTCCAGAATACCGGGTCCTTGAACATGGTCACATAATTGTTGATTCCGCAGAACAGGTACTCCCCACCCTCAAAATCATAGAAGCTCAGCCCCAGAGATTTTATTACCGGATAGACCATGAACACCCCGAACAGGACTATCATTGGCAGTAAAAATACATACGGCGCAGTTTTTTTGTTCACAAAGTTTTTTCTTCTTTCTTTTCCCCCAGCCATTTTTGCCTTCCTTTCTTACCTTCTCCTGTATTGCTCCGCCTTGTCTGCAAGCTTTTCCCTCTCTGCCCCGAAAATCTTCCAGGTAAAAGCAAAGGGTTCTGGATGCAGTCTGTCTTTTTCTAGACACTCGGCGCCCCAACTGGCGCTTCCCAATCCATGCTGCGCATAGTCTACGGACAACTGGATATGTTCTGTCCTGTGCAGCTCATTTGTGTGGGAAGCCTGTGTCAGATCTTCCTGGGTATAATGCAGTGCTCCAAAAGAGAATACTTCTTCTGATGCTACACAGATTCCATTTCCCGACTCCGTCAGAAATGCCGCCCAGCGGGTATCCTCATGATTTCCTGTCTCCTGCGGCACCACATAGGGGAAGTAAAACTCCTCTACTTGTTTTTCCCAGCACCCCACAGGATTTCCCTCTTTACAATCCCGATACGTCTCAAGCGGACCTCTGCCGTACCAGACTGCTTGTTCACAGGCTTTGTCAAGCTCAAAACGCATGCCGATCCGCGGGAAACTCTCAGGAAGCTGTACGCCTGTGGGTACGCCGCTGTATTTTACAGTTACCAGACCGTCAGCCATTACGCTGTATTCCGCATGTACGATCACTTTCCAATCCAGAGTAATAGGGGCGTATATCTGCGAAACAGAGATTGATACCATCTGTTCCCGCTCTCTCACCGTCACCTTTTCCACCATGTTAGTCATGGATTTCAGCATGGCCTTCTCCCAGATCTCTGCTGCGTTCTTATCATTGTCAACAGGTGCTCTCCAGAAGTTCAGGCCCAGGCCTTTTCTAATCAGGCGCTCCCCGTTTAGGATATAGCCGCTGAGATATCCGTGTACTCTGTCAAATTCGACGGTAAAGTTTTTACCTTCTATATATATAGTTCCGCATTTTTCAGTTATATGAAGGCCGCCTGCCTCTGTGTCTTCGGTGCCGGAGGTCTTCGGACATTCTGCTTTCCCTTCTCTTATACATTCCTGATGGAACGCTGCTTCGCAGTGCTCTTCCTGTGACCACTCCTGTTTTTCTCTCCACCTCACGGATATCGTAAGCCAGATATCCTGTGTCTCTGTCCAGTCCTCTGTGTCTTTGGGATCATACAACCCGATGCGTCTGCTCTCATGGGGCGCGGTCCCGGTCAGGTCTGTTTTTCCTTCCAGTAAAGTTTCCTGCAGGGTATGGATCCTGAATGTACCTTCCAATTGGGACAAATCTGTAAAATCATATTTGTTGTGAACTGTGATTTCCCCTGTGTTTCTATCAAACCCGGAAAATGTCACCGGTTCCATCACCTTTTTCACCTGAAGGATAGCGGGTGTGAGTCTTCTGTCAGCTTGTACCAGACCGTCGCAACAAAACGCGCCGCTGTTTGGGTAATCTCCGTAGTCACCGCCGTATGTATAACAGCCTTCACCGTCACTGTCGCATTTTTTGATTCCGTGATCGATCCATTCCCAGATAAAGCCCCCCTGAAGTCTGGGATACCGTTCAAAGATTTCCCAGTATTCCTTCAATCCTCCAGGGCCGTTTCCCATAGCATGGGCGTATTCACAAACTACATGAGGCTTCTTCTTGGTGACGTCCCTTCCCAGGTCTTCCAGCGCTTTATGTCTTGTGTACATGGTACTGTAAACATCCGCAATGGAGGCGTCCCTGTCTTCCTCATAATGGACCAGTCTGGTTGGGTCATAGGATTTTATAAATCTTCCGCTGGCTACAAAGCTGCTCCCGAATCCCGATTCATTTCCCAGTGACCAGAACAGGATACTGGGATGGTTCTTGTCTCTTCTCACCATGCGCTCGGCACGGTCCACATAGCTTTCCTCCCACAGGGTATCATCACTGAGCCGGTTCATATTTTTGGTGTATGCCATCTGGTTGCATTCCAGGTCAGCCTCCTCCATCACATAAAACCCAAGGCGGTCACACAGATCCAGGAAGTCCGGGTGCGGCGGATAATGGGAGGTACGCACTGCATTGATATTATTCTGCTTCATCAGATACAGATCAGCCAGCATGTCCTCTTTTGTTATACATCTGCCTGTCTTTTCATTCCAGTCGTGCCGGTTTACGCCTTTGAGCTTAATGGCTCTGCCGTTGACCCAAAACAGGCCGTCCTTCAGACAGATATTTCTGAATCCCACCCATTCGCCATAGGACTCCACCACTTCCTCTTCCCTCTTCAAAGTGATGACCAGTCGGTACAGAGCAGGCTGTTCTGCTGACCAGGGGCGTACGGCATCCAGCTCTGTCTCCGTCAGATACTCTGTTTCTCCTTTCTTACTGCATATCTTGCGGATATTCTGATAAATAACCTGTTCTCCGTCAAACAATTCCGTCTCTATGGTAATTACAGCCTCATCCTCTGTATGATTCTCCAGAACGGCTTCCAGCTTTAGCCTTCCCTTTGTTTCCTCCAAACAACAGGTATGTGTATCCTGCTGTTTTGGCAGCAGTTCCGATATGATACGGCAGTCCAGCATATGTACTTTTGGTCTCCGGATCAGGCTCACGTCTCTGATAATGCCTGCAAACCACCACATATCCTGATTTTCCAGGTAGCTGCCGTCACAGAACTTATAAACCTTTACTGCCAGTACATTTTCCCCGCTCCTCAATGCCTCTGTCACATCAAATTCCGCGGTGTTGCGGGAACCTTGGCTGTATCCTATGAAAATGCCGTTGAGCCATACATGGTACGCGCTCTCCACCCCGTCAAATCGCAGGATATACTCTCTGTCCTCCTGCTTTTCTTCATGAAACACATGACGGTAAACACCGGTGGGATCATCCGCCTGTATCCCCGGATCATCCAGTATGGGAAACAGCGCAATGGCATCATTATAGTGAGGGGAGTCATAACCATTGAGCTGCCAGTGTCCCGGAACCGGCATGGTATCCCATCCTCCGTCATCATAGGTCTCCTGCACACATTCGTCAGGAACATAAAAAGGTGATCCGTAATAGGCAAATTTCCACTGCCCGTTTAACAGCCGGAAATTCCCGCTCTCCTCTCTTTTTCCTCTCATGGCAGATCCCCTGTCCGGATAACCGCAGTAAAACGGTCTGACCGGAAGGCGGTTCCTGCCAAGCACTTCTATATTGCTCCAATCCCTGTGTCTGTATAAATATTCCATGTTTTCCCCCTTCTTCTATTCAGGGCAGCTATCCCTGAGTATCAATTGATTCGGCACCACTATTTTCAGTCCCCGTTCCCTGTCGGTCCAGAGGCATTCCATCAAAGTTTTGGCTGCCATCATTCCTATGAGATCATTGTGCAGCTTCACTGTGGAGAGTGCCGGTGTCACAAACGACGCTGCCTGGTCATCATTACAGCCGATGATGGCCACATCATTGGGAACAGATATTTTCTCCTCCCCCAGCGCCTTTAAAAAGCCGATGGCCATGGTGTCGTTCTCCACAAATACGGCTCTGGGAAGTCTTCCCCGCCGGATGATCTCTTTTCCCAGCCGGTATCCGAACTGGGTGTGATTGGAATGGGCCAGGTAAATGTATTTCTCATCGTACTTTTCCAAGCTTTTCATTCTCTGCCGGAAATACAGGAAACGCTCATCTCTGTAAATCTTCCCGTTGACTTCCAGCCCATAGGTTCCCATATATCCAATGGTGTCATATCCTTTCTTCAGAAAAAAGTCCAAAGCTTTTTTCACAGCCTGTTTGAAATCATTCACCACACAGTCGGCTTCCAGCTTCTCGTCTTTTAGCTGAAAGTCAGCACATACTACAGGAAGTCCTGAATCCAGCACAGCTCTGCGGAAGGTCTTCTTCTGGTACCAGAGGGTGGAGTAGCCTACAAAGACAAGTCCCTGATAACCGGCGATCCTGGACGCGTTGGCATCCAGCATGGGCTCAAACACCTCTTTTACCTTGAAACCGTTCTTCTCCAGCTCCATTTTAATGTTCATACGGATCACCTGGTAAAAACTGTCCTCCACTTCCTCTTCCTCACCGTACAGGAGCATGACACCAATGGTACCTCTTGTTCCCTGAATGGCAGAGTATTCAAAACACCGATTGTATCCCAGCTCGCCTGCTGCTTCCAGGATTCTTTCCTTTGTCTTCTGCGACACAGAAAATGTACTGTCATTCTTCAAAACCCTGGATACGGATGCGGCAGATACTCCGGCTCTCTGTGCAACATCCCGTATTGTAGCCATATCCCACCTCTTATTTACTTAATGCCTTTAGTTTAGTTACTATATTTATTATTTAGTAAATTTATTTGTATTCCTTACATCCTCACAATACTCGAAACAATGGAATTTGTCAACAATACATTTGGTTTTTTTCCGTTTTTATTGTGCATATCTGATATTTTTATTACTTTTACATAAATACATCCCCCGTATATTTAGTAAATATATATAAAAGAAATAGGCTGCTTATGGTTAAAAGCAGCCCATTTTTATTTAACTAGTAAATTTATTTACTATATCAATACTCCACCACACCGTAATATCTCCGGTCATCGGGATTGTGGTCTCTCACCACAGAAAAATAGTAGCAGAACCACTCCAGAGGCACGAACATGACAAAGGGTGCCAAATCCGCATGAAGCCCCATGGCAAAATCCGCGTAGTCCAGTACGATGGCTGTGCCTTTCCACCGCTCTACAAACTGCAGTGCCCTCTGCGTAATTGCTCTGGATGAATCTGTGGGCACTAAAAATAAAAACGGAACGCCTGATTCCACAATCTCCAGAGGACCGTGACGGAATTCACCGGCCTGTATTACCGCACCGTGGGACCAGAGAAACTCCATTCCGGTGATAACACCTTCTTTATAGGCAAGGGGTACCATGGAACTGGCTGATACTGTGTAAAAGCCTTTCAGATTCCGCAGAGGTTTTGTCATTTCCAGAGCCTTCTCCTCAAATGTTTCAATGTGGTGTCCCAGCACTTCCGGAAGGCGCTTCATATCAGACAGTATCTGCTCCATGACTTCTGTACTCTCCCCGCGTTCCAGGGACAGCCGGGCGATCAGGGTGTAAAGGGCAACGAGCTGACATTCCCACATGGCTTCCGCGTGATAATCTACCACGTAATCCGCTTCCTGACCCAGTGGATTATCCTCCCGGCGGTCACAGACTCCAACTGTGGTGATCCCCTGTTCTTTGGCTTTTCTGAGGCCTTTTACAATCTCCTCTGTTGTACC
The DNA here is from genome assembly GCF_034355335.1 of Blautia coccoides. Classification (NCBI taxonomy): domain Bacteria; kingdom Bacillati; phylum Bacillota; class Clostridia; order Lachnospirales; family Lachnospiraceae; genus Blautia; species Blautia producta. The sequence goes on along the minus strand of NZ_CP136422.1, from coordinate 417,161 downwards.
TGACTGGGAGATGAACACTGCCAGCATTTTTCTGCCTCCATAGACCGGCATGGAATCTATGAATTCCCATCCGGTGTAGGCATTTACTGCCAGTGTTGTGTATTTGTCCGCCAGGTATTTTGCCGTGCTGCCCGCAGCACTGGAGCTGCCGCAGCCTGCAAAACAGATGCGCTCCACCTGGTTCTCCCTAATATATGTCAGAATGGGGGCTATTTTAGCATCCACTGTCTCCAAAAAATCTGCCACCTCTTTTTTCATATCCGCTGTTACTAAAAAGTGTACCTCTTCTTTGTTTAAATTTAACATGTTCTTTTTCCTGTAACTATTCAGTGCATTTCCTAGTTACTTTTCCTTTCTTTCTCATATTTTTTATCTTGTCCGGAGTAAGGCAAATAGTTGAACACTGCCTTTTGCCATGGAACCTTACTGGCAGTGCAGCATTTTGCTATAACTGCTTCAGTTCTATTTCCAGTTTCACTCTATCTGTTCTCATATAGGCTCTGCAGTATTCCACCACCCTTCCCTGCCTGTCATATGTTTGGAACGTAAAGAGAAAAACACTGCTCCCCTCCGGTATTTCAAGCCATTTTGCTTCTTTTTTTCCTGCTTTTATAATAGTCACTTCCTGTCTGGACTCATGGAGCTGCACACCTCTCTGTTCCATGATCTCATAGAGAGAGGAAGCTTCCGGATTACAGGAGTGCACATCTCCCAGAATATCTGCCGGGACATACGTATATTCCACGGACACAGGAAGATCATCGCCCAGACGGAGACGAACGATCTCATGCACACCTCTGCCCTCTGTCTGTTCCTCCATCCGGGAATACACAGGCGCACAGGACAGCATTCTCCATGTCAGTATCCTGCTGCCCGCCTTTCTGCCCTGCTCCCTCATTGTCTGTGTAAAACCGCAGAGCCGGCACACATCTCCTTTTCTCGGCACAGAGGAAGCAAAAGTGCCGGATCCCCGCTTTCTCTGTATCAGTCCTTCGCTCTCCAGTATGGAAAGTGCCCTGCGTACCGTCATACGGTTTACATAAAACTCTGCCGCCAATTCCCTCTCTGAAGGTATTTTACTGCCCAGAGGGTATTCCCTGTCTTCTATTTTCTTTCGGATAGCCCCTGCTATACGGGGGTACACGAAACGGTCACTGCTCCCCATATTACCAGGCTCCGAAATGGCCGATGGTGAGGGCGGCTTTTTTCGCCCCGGCCTCCATGCAGTTTTTCAGCGGTTCGCCCTTTAGTGCTTTGCTTAAAAATCCGGCAATATAGGAATCCCCCGCTCCAAGGGTATCCACCACTTTTGTACCCGCAATTCCGCTGGTGACAAATTCTTTTCCGTCATAGGCCACGCTGCCGTTTTCCCCAAGTGTGGCGGTTACACAGCCTGCTCCCAGCTCCTTCACCCGTTTCAAAAGCTCCCTGGTAGAGGTATTGTCCTCCCCACAGGAGAAAAAGGCATAATCGATATAGGGAGCCAGTTTTTCTATTTTGGGTTCCCCGTACTTGTTTGAAAAATCATAGGAAATCTTCACTTTATGCGGAATCCTGCCAAGGCAGGTGTCGCATTGTCCCCAGACCGCCATGTGTACGCAGTCAAAATCTGCCAGATACTGCAAGTCTTCATCAGACAACTGAAACCCTTCCAGAACATTCAGGAAATCTTCCCCGAACTTTCTGTCACCATCCAAAAGCTCTATGTATGTGACTGCTGTTTTTCCCTCTTTTCTCTGCATACGGACCGTTTCCACGTCCTGCTCCTTCAGCTTTTCCTGCATCATATCTCCAAAATTGTCTGTTCCGATCCATCCCAGATACGCAGTATCCATACCAAGCTGCCGTCCGTAGACAGCCACATTTACTGCATTTCCGCCGGGATAGGCCCATCCCTGTCTCTCATAGAAATCCACGCAGTTGTCACCGATCGCTGCCAATCTCATATCCTTTCACCCTCCTCCATCCTTAAAATACTGGTAAACCTACACCTGTCGCCTCTTGTGAGGGAGCAGGCATACTCCACCTTTTGTCCATCCTGGTCAAATGCCCGCATTTCCATCACTGCCAGCGCGTCTCCCTGACTGCATTTCAAAAGCTTTGCCTCCTTCTCGTCGGCTGCCCTGACCGTCATGGTCTGTTTCCCCTGTGTCAGGCGGATTCTGTATTCCTGTTCCAAAATACCGTACAGGGAACCGGCCAGGGGCTTGCTTTCCAGTTCGGGAACAAGATACGCGGGGATATGGGAGATTTCCAGGGCTGCCGTCTCCTCGTCTACCTTTCGGAGACGGATGATCTCTGTGATATCCGCCCAGGGAGGCAGGTTAAATTCCTCTGCCAGTGTATATCCCGCTGTGATCACCCGGCAGGACAGCAATTTCGTGGCCACTGTGCTTCCATTTTGTTGTGCCATCTGGGAAAAAGATTCAAAACGTTCCATGTTTCTGAGTATCTTCTTTTTTGCCGCAAATGTCCCGACGCCTTTTACGCTGTACACGATCCCTTCCTCTTTCAGCCGTTCCAGCGCAACACGCACAGTTCCCTTCTGCACGCCAAACTGCTCTGCCAGCTTCTCATTAGAGGGAAGCTGCTGGTCTTCTTTTATATGGGCACTTTCCAGGTATTCCCTGATCCTATCCGACAGGTAAAACTTATCCCGGCGCATGATATCCCTCCTCTCTTTGTATACCAATCATGTGTTTTTCTATACCGCAGACTATACACACAAAAGAGGGGAAGAGCAAGAGCAGATGAAAAATATGGTGAATATGCATAGTAAATGAGATTTTACTTTCCTATATAATATGGGTTGGGGATTTTAGATAATATTTTGTGAGGTGGTAAAAGAATTTACTTATTGAATTGAGTATACCAAAACTGTATACGACAAAAAATCTTGAATTAATTATAATAATTTGTTATGATATAAATATAAAAGAAACAACCGCCCACAAGGGGTTGGCTGAATATGAAGATAGAAACTCCACCCTCTCAACTGCCAAGTATCAGGGTGGTTTTTCTATGTAGCTACTTACAAAACGTAAAAACGAATGTAAGCAATGCCAAAAGGAATAGGCCAAAGGTCATAATATATTCTTTACTTGTTTTATCCGCAAAATGAGTATCACTATTGGCAGTACCAATTCTAGCAGCATTAAAACCGCAGGAAAATTGTACTCCCAGGTCATCTCCCAGTATTGAAAAATATCCCAAAATCTAAAAATCCAGATTCCTGCTCCAAGGATTCCCAAAGCAGAAGCGATCACCGGCAATATCAGACTGGATCTTCTCCTGCTTTTGCTTTTCATGTATAGATAAGCATCAATACACCCCAGCGTGAATCCGCCTGACATCATCCAGTTTCCAATCATGGGAATGTTATAAGCCACAAAAACTGAAGTTGGCCCATCAGCACCTCCTATTATTGTAACATGACTTCTTAAATGCCTATCTATGAAGTCATTAATATATATATCTGTTACAAATCCATATGCTGTATAGACAGCTACTACGACTGCCAAAACCAAAAACAGAAACCGTATTCTGCCCGTCTCTGTCCGTTCCTCTGCATTCCCGTACTTTTTCTTAACCACTCCTGCCGCCAGAAACAAAACCAAGCCCGGCAAAAGAAATTCAAGGCCCCGCATGATCACGTAAATATAAAACGGCGCAGAATTGCTTACATTATACTCAAAAAAATCCGCCCCCACCCTTACGCAGAACCCTAAGACCAAAAGCAGCACAGCACCATAGAACAGTTTATAAATATTTTTCCTGTCCATACCTTTTCCCCTCCACTCAATCCTCTTTCATATATGGAGTATAACAAACCTTTAAATAAAAAGATATATTTTCTTCGTGATGCACAGATATGGAACATCCGCCACAACGCAAAACGGCTGACAGGCAGCCCGCCGTATCAGCCGTTTTTCATTATTCTAAATATTCACCTGTATGGTAAGTATTATATTGTTTTCTGATCTTCACAGTAATAACACCATGACTGTTATCCTGGAAATCATCAATTACATACTTTGTATTCTTGGCATCCAGCTTCTTCAGGTACAAATCGTACTCCGCCTTCACCTCCTGGGGTGTAAATGCCTCAAACCTAATGGTCTGAGATAAACATGCGCTCGTAATCCTCTTCATGGTAAATGACTTCCTTTTCTTTGAATTAATGTAACTGCTCAGTGTACTCTAACAGTGATGAGCTAAACTTCTGAGTCGTTACGATTTAATTTAATTTTACCACTTTAAAAAATTTCATGTAAGCATTTTTCGTCAGTTACTACAATTTCAGCACATGTAATAACTATATTTTGGTCATTATTTGTGTATTTTGTACAATTACGTTTTACTTCACCGAGCTGTACCTCCGAATAAATAATATGCAGTATATGAAATCCATCCTCTGTCAGACCGCTTTCTTAGTAGGTATCTCCGCCTTAGGCAGGACTTTATCATGCCTGTGCATATGAAGGAATGTGCCCACAAGAATATAATAGACATAGACCGCACAACCGTTACTGTATCTGTTCACAGAGAAAAACGGAAAAAACACCTGATCTGTATCGCCAAATCCCATCATAGCCAGTACCGAGTTCAAAACCATCATAACAAACGCGATCAGCACGCCGATACACAGAATATTACAATACTGGTTGGTCAGTTTTTTAATATCATGCAGCATCCACAGGAAAACACCTGCTATAAGCAGTATCATAAAAAATATCCCCCAAATCCCCGCACTGCCAAACATCCGCATCAGGATTCCCGGTGTGTCATCCAGTTCCAGGTATGCCCGGATACTGCGCATTACCAGATGCTCTCTGAAGCCTTTATATATCATTCCCGCTCCAATGAGAGACAGCACCACCGGAACACTCCAGATTTTTATGAGGAATTCCCGTCTCCTGATGTGAAACCATCCTCTTCGCACTGCTATCGTGAGTATCAATACATGGGTCAATATGATCAAAAATGTATAAAAGAACTCCCCTGAGATCAAGCTTAAGAGACATACAAGCCCGGCAATTCCCAATAGCCGGTGTACTTCGCCATATCCCCCTTTCCGGTAATAGAAAGTCAGAACACAAAAACCTGCGGCTGTGCTGAACAGCATACTCTGATATGCCGTATCTGTAACATGAAATCCTGTGCCCTCGAAGGGGCCGCTGAAAATACTCAGTACCAAGAATACGCCGCTGATTATAAAAAAAAGCATCCAAAGCTGATACGGCCTGGAAAAATATTCTCCCCTGTACTTTCCGAAAGAAAACATCAGCAGAAAGAAAATCCCCAGCCCCCGCCACATGATCAGATTTCTTCCCATCTCATCACTCAAACCGAATCCAAAATATATGATCATCAGAACCTGTATCAGCAGATCGATCCCTATAAAAAACAGCAGAAGCTTCACATCCAGCCGAGTCCTGTGCACTTTGTCAAGCTCAATCCCTGTCTCCACCGGATCTCCCATTTCCTCCACTGCTCTTTCCACTGCCTCTTCCTGGCTCAAACCCTTTTTCCGGAAATATTCTGTATCCTCCTCAATATGGCCCAGCAGTTCCAGCCTGATATCCTCCCAAATACTTTTACAGTGGATCTGCGCTTCCACTAGTTTCAGATATTCATGAACCTTCATAGGCCGGCCCTCCCAGTACACGTCTGACTGCCGTCTCGTACGTCTCCCACTCTTCCTTTTTTCCATCCAAATGCCTGTGGCCTTTTTTTGTGATCCTGTAGTATTTTCTGGTCTTTCCGCCTGCTTCCTTCTCATAGGATTCCAGAAATCCCTTTTCCTCCAGCCCGTGCAGAAGGGGATAGAGCGTTCCCGCCTTCAGTTCAAACACATTCTGAGATCTGTCTCTCAGTGTCTCTATCATCTCATATCCATACATTTCCCGCTCTGAGAGAAGCTGAAGAAGCAGAAGCGTTGTGCTGCCTGACAACAGACTCTTGTCCAGTTTGTTTGATTCCATCGCTGTTCCTCCTTTCTGATCATGCTGCTGTAGTTTTCTGTTCCGAATCTCTATTTTTTAAACAAGGTACTGATCAAAGCGATCACAAATATAGGGACCCACATAAAACAGATACCGCATAATACCCGCATTCCGAAAGTCAAACCGGAATCCGCCAGTAACCCCATCCCTATGGAGGCCGACAAAATACTGAAACATAAAGCAGCAATGCTCAATATTATTTTTCCTCTCCTGGTTCTCATAAACATCAGTCCCCCTTTTAAACTTTCTGACAAACTTCTTATGAAACAAAAACTTGTTTCTTTTTCCTTTTCTGTTCAATTTAAATATATAGATTATCTATATATCGTCCATCTATATAATACTACGATATACTCCCTCTGTAAAGGCTTTCTGTCATTTTTTCAGCTTTCATTATTTCAGCCTGTTCTTCCTGTATCCAAGCGGTGTATCTCCCATTTTCTTTTTAAATGCAGTAATATAGTAACTGACTGTGCTGAACCCGGTCATCTCCGCAATCTCCGAAATACTCAAATCTTTCTTATCCAAAAGCTCCAGACTCCGTGAGAGCCGGTATTCAAGCAGGTATTCCCATGGTGTCATATGTATCATCTTTTTAAAGAACCGGCAGCATTCCCCTTTACTGATATGCGCAGAGGCAGCAAGCTGATCCAGCGTAAATTTCTCCCTGTAATGTTCGTGGAGAAAGTTAAGCAGCACAGTTGTACGCTGCTGCTCCTGTATGCTGTAGTCTACATCTCCCCGGTTGTCAAACAAATTCCGGCACATGGTAAGCCACAGCCTTTGCAGCCGTTCACAGATCAACAGCTCCCTGTGATGGGAGGCATCTCCGAAATGGGCAAAGAGCCAGGACAGATCCTCCACCGCTTCCCTCTCCCATGACTTTCCCGTATCTGCAAAATGATAAAATGGCTGCGCCGACGCAAATGTCCGGTAGTATTTCTCATAATAAAAACTGCCTTTATATCCATACAGCATCACAGGGTCAAAAATAATCGTCCGGTATCTGGCACTCTTACCATCACCCTTTTTCAGCGTATGGAGCGCGTCGGGAAATACCAGAAAAGCCTCACCTGCTCCCACTTTGATTTTTCTCTCCAACACCTGTACCCAGGCCTCGCCTTCCAGGATCAGCGATATCTCCACCTGTTTCTGCTGATGCCAGTTCACAAAATTATTGGCATACTCATCCAGATCATCATGGAAAATCTCTGCGGGAAAGGAATATGTGCCAATAGAAAGCGTGGAATACAGCTCCTTGTCCACAGGAACACTTTTTTCCGACATAGGTTTCTCCCTTCTCGTCAATATTTTATAATATTTGATAGATATTTTTAAAGTTTTACACAATAAAAGTTAATATAATTATATCTATAAATATATTTTTTCACAAGGAGCCAATATTGAAAATAAAAGATGATTTTCTTAAATCCCTGCTTTTTATCACATTTCCCATAGTTCTGCAGAGCCTTCTCACTACGGCTGTGGGTTCGGCTGATGTGCTTATGTTGAGTTATGTCAACCAAACATCTCTTTCCGCCGTTTCCCTGGCCAACCAGGTGCAGTTTGTGCTGAATCTGGTCTATGTGGGACTGCGGACAGGCACCACAGCCATGTCATCCCAGTATTGGGGTAAAAATGACACAGCCTCCATCCGTCGTCTCACCCTGGTTGTACTTCGCTTTTCCATGGGAGTCTCTCTGCTCTTCTTTGTTCTGGCCTTCTGCATGCCCAGACAGCTTATGCATATCTTCACGTCAGAACCGGATTTGATCACCACAGGAGCAGAGTATCTGCGTATTATCGCTTTCTCCTATCTCTTTATGGGAGTGTCACAGATTTACCTGTGTATCCTCAAATCCATCCAGCAGGTCGGCAGAAGCGCGGCCATCGGTTCTGTAACGCTGGCGGCCAATGTGATCCTGAATGCTGTATTTATCTTTGGCCTCCTGGGTTTTCCAAAGCTTGGCGTGACCGGGGTTGCCATAGCCACTGTCATTTCCAGAGCAGCGGAGCTTTGCTTGTGCGGACTGGATGCCGGCATCATAAAAAAAATACGCCTCTCCCGGGAGGATTTTCACGACGCCGGAGGTATCCTCAGCAGAAACTTTTTGAAGTATTCCCTCCCCGTTACCGCCGAGGGCTTTGTCTGGGGCGGCGCTACCGCCGTTCTCTCTGCCATAATGGGGCATCTTGGCTCTGACATTGTGGCGGCCAACTCTGTGGCCTCTGTGGTACAGGGACTGGCTACGGTAGTATGTTTCGGGTTTGCCGAGGGCGGCGCTGTCCTGCTTGGCAAGGAACTGGGAAGGAGTAATTACAGTAAAGCTCAAAAAGACGCATCAAAGCTTATGAAGGCAGCTCTCATAAGCGGCCTGGCAGGTGCTGTTGTCATGCTTCTTCTAAAACCTGTGGTGACGGATATTGTCCGTCTCTCCCCTCAGGCCCTGCTGGATCTAAACAGTATGTATCTGCTGCTGGCCTTAAACGCAGTGCTTGCTTCCTTTACAAACACTGCCATCTGCGGCATTTTCTGCGCCGGGGGAGATACACGCTTTGGTCTGTACTGTGATTTTCTGGTAATGTGGGGTTACTCTGTGCTGATAGGACTCTTTCTGGGATTTGTCTGGAAACTCCCCCCGGTTACGGTTTACATAATTATGAATCTGCACGAACTGGTAAAGACGCCGTTTGTCCTGAAACATTATAAGGGGAAAAAATGGCTGAAAAATATAACCATTTAATTTTAAGGAGGAACACTAACTATGACAATGGAAGAAAGAAAAGCAAAAGGACTGCTCTGGACAGACACACCTGAGGCTATGGCAGCCCAGGTTAAGGCTAGGGGGCTGGTTTATGATTTTAACCATACAAGACCTGAGGAAAAAGAAAAAAGAATGGCTCTGCTGCCCCAAATCTTTGGTTCCCTGGGAAAAGATGTATGGATCGAGCCGCCGCTAACACTGGCATTCGGCAAAACGGTCTCCATTGGTGACAATACATATATCAACTCCAATTTAACCTTGGTGGATGATTATATTATAAATATAGGCAGCGGTGTTCTCATGGCCCCTAATGTTACCATCAGCGCTACCGGGCATCCTGTGCACTATAAACTGCGCCCTCACGGGGAGATGTATTCCTTCCCTGTGACCATCGGCGACAATGTGTGGATCGGAAGCGGTACCATCATCATGCCGGGAGTGACCATTGGCAGCAATTCCGTCATCGGAGCCGGTAGTATCGTGACAAAAGATATTCCCGCAGACTGCATTGCTGTGGGAAACCCATGCAAAGTGCTGCGGGAAATTACGGATGATGATTTAATTTATTATTACAAAAACCGACGGGTGGACGGCGAAAACGATTAAGACAGTTCCGTCTGCCTGTACTGTTACAACGGGGAAACTTCAGAATGATCACAGAACATGCACTGCCTGCAAGCATACACCCTGCGGTCCATACCAGCATATCCCTGTCCCGGTAGTCAAGGGCCTGGGTCATGAGCACCCTCACGTCCTCTGCCTTCTCTAATGCCAGTCTGGAAAAAAAGGAGAAATCCGACCAGGCACCCGGGATATAATCATCTGAAAAGTGAAAGCTGATAAGCACCAGTATGCCGATTCCGCCTATCACCGCCACCGGAAAACAAATACTGCAGACTTCCTTCACCCAATTCTTCCATCCGGAGTCCCGGTAAAAACGGTGCAGCCTGACTGCTGACATTACAAATAAAACCCATAGGGGGGCCATAAGGAACAGGCCCCCCAGTCCCCGGAACAAATCTCCCTCTGACTTCACATCCGCATTTCCCGGAAGCAGTCCCGAGAGCATCCGCTCCGCGCCAGATGCCGGCATATTTCTAAACTGTACCTGTACCCTGTTGTATAAGGTTCCGCTCTCCCCCTGTATGACGCAGACAGTATCCCTGCTGTCCAGGATTCCCCTGACCAGATACTGTTTTCCCGCTACTTGTATACTTCCCCCTGTTTCGTCTATATTAAGCGCCTGCGCAAGTTTCCTGCTGATCACACATCCGGCATTGTCACCATCGCTCACCAGACTTCCCCGGCACAGTTTACCGGGCATGATCAAATTCATATTCCCGGCTGCCCTGATCAACTGTGCCTTTGCACTCCGGCCCAGAGACGTATGAACCGCGTTTACCTCCTCCGGCGATTTCCACAGTGTCATATCTTTTATATACTTTCTTTCATCTTCTCCGGCATTCTGCCACCAGGTTTCCATCTGTTCCCTGGTCACAGATGGGCTGCGGTACACAAATCCCAGCTCCCCTGCAGCTTGTTTTTTCAGACTGCTGTAACAGGAAATTCCCATTCCTGCAAAAAGTGCCATGATAACTGCCGCCAGTGTAAGCTTTATTTCATTTTTTCTCACTCTAACCGTACCTGATTTCCCTCCTCCACATATTTACTGGATTCTACTATGATAAGGCTCTTATTGTTTAAAGCCGACTTCACAGCAGCAGATTTATCATCCTTATCCAAAACGGTTACCGGAACAGAAATCGCGGTGTACACCTGTCCCAAAATACCGTCTCTTGCCTCTGCCGTCAGTACAAATGTCTGTCCCTGTACCTGATGCAGGGCGCTCAAAGGTATTACCTGTTCATAAGAACCTGATTCTTTACTTGCCTCATAGGTAAAAGATGTACCTGTTTTCAGCTCTTTTTCACCGGCCTGTCCATACCAGACCATTCCGCCCGATCCTGCCTGTCCCTCCTCTTCCTTAGATGATGTTTCCTGGGCAGATGCCTGTTCAAATCTCTCTGCCTTAACTTCCAGAGTGTCTGTATTTCCTGAAAACTTTATGTTTATTTTATCGCCTTCCTGTATTTTCCCCACGTCCACCTGGTCAATGAGTCCTTTTGCCTCTGCGGCCTGCGATGCGATGATGATCTGCTCTGTCCCTGCAGTCACATCACCTTCTGTCACACCTGCGGATTGGAAAATGCCGGAGGATGCCGCACTTACGATGCCCTCCGCATTTTGGATATCTGTCAGTTTCTTAAGCGCTGCCTGGGCGCCTTCTATATCTACCTGTATCCCCTCCACTGTGAGGGTGTTTGATTTTTTCTTTTTTTCTTCGTTCTGCCTGGCGTTTGCCTCATTTTGGCTTGCCAGCTCATACTGCTCCACTGCCTGATTATAAGAGATGGCCTGGCTGTTTAATGTGTCTGCGGCACTCTGCATTTTATCCTTTGCAGCCTGTACCTCCTGCTCCCACTTTTCATATTCCCCGGCTCCGGAAGAGTTTCCGCCCTGGGATGTTTGCCCCGCTGTATCGGGGCCTTCGCCCTGGTCAACATCCTGACCGCTGTCCTGTGTCTGGCCGCTGTCCTGTGTCTGGCCGCTGTCCTGTGTCTGGCCGCTGTCTGCTGCCGGAGGATCATTTGCCAGGTTTTCATACTCTGCTGCTGCCTGATCATAATCCGCCTGGGCCTGTTCCAATAGTATTTCCGCGTTGTTCAAAGCAATCTGTGCCTGTGCCGTCTCCGGCGTGCGGGCATCCTCCTGGCCTGCCAGCTTCTGCTGCTCCAACTGCAGGTTCAGCTTTTCTATCTCTCTGCTCTTTTCCTCTATCTTCTCTGCCAGGTAATCCATATCCAGTTGAATCAGGGCCTGCCCCGCCTCCACTGTGGTCTGGGGTTTCACAAGGACCTTCTTCACTTTCTGTCCCTCCGGCAGAGACTGGCTGTACTGCTCTTTTGCCGTTACGGTACCGCTGCCTGTCACAAGCTGGGTCAGCACCCCCTTCCCCACCTTGGCCGTCTTTACCTTGGCAACCGTTATAGAGGAGGCTGCCCTTGCAGCCACAGTACAGCACAGCATCAGCACTAAAAAATATATCACTGCTTTTCCCGCTTTTTTTCTCATAACTACTCCTTTAATCCTGATGCCACGATCCCCTGCTCCAAATACTCCTGTCCCCATAAAAAAATAAGCACTGCCGGCAGCATCATCACGATGGACGCCGCAAAGGAACTCCCCACCTGATCCGTAGTGATCTGCGGCAGGTAGAGGGAAAGGGGCAGTTTTGATTTTGTCTTCAGAAATGTCATGGGTGCCTCAATGGCATTCCAGTATTCCAAAAAATTAAGGAGCACTGACGCCATAATGCCGGGCAGCCCCAGCGGCACTCCCACATGCAGAAATATTTTAAACTGTCCGGCTCCGTCCACCATGGCTGCCTCCACAAGGGCATCGGGGATGGAGCGGAAGAACTTCTGCATGATAAATACGGGAAATGCCGAGAAGATCCCGGGCAGAATGATTGCCAAATGGGTATCCATAAGAGAAAGCTCAGAAAGTACCAGATAACTGGATACCATGGTAACCTGGAATGGCATGATCATCAAGATCATATATAATAAAAATAATATCCTGCGTCCCCGAAAGCGGTACCTTCCAAACGCCCACGCTGCCGGCATTCCTATCAGCACCTGCCCAATCAGAACAGGTACCACCTGCTTAACGGAATTCCAGAACATAACAAAGAAATCCGGTGAATCCAGCAGCAGCTCCACATACGGCTTCAGCGTGGGATAGACCGGAAGCAGTTCCAGACGGACTGCCTGCGTGCCTCCTCCCAATACCCCGCCGTAGGATGCCTGGAGCTCCTCAGTCCCCATAAATGAATTGGGGAACATGACAAACACCGGCACCCAGAACAGAAGGCAGAATATGGTAAGCACTGCTGTTCGCACTGTCTTTTTCTTATTCACGATCTTCCTGCCTTTCATTCCACCATTCTACCAACACCAGGATCACACTCACTGCAATTGCCATTAAAACTGCCGCAGCACTCATCTTTTGTATGTCCAGTTTTGTAAACCAGTTGTTGAACAAATGCTGCAGCATATAAATACTTTCATGGGGATAGTCCCCCGCAATCAGATATGCCTCCCGGAATACCCGGAACGCATTTACAAAAGACAGGACTCCGATGAGGAAAACACTGCTTTTCATCTGCGGCAGTGTAATATACCGAAAACACTGAAATGCACCGGCACCGCTGACTCTGGCTGCCTCATACTGCTCCTCCCCAATAGCGGACAGGGCTGCGATCCACAACACAATGTCATACCCCATATTCTTCCATAAGTAGGAACCTACCAGGATCCAAAAAGCGTACCCCGTATTCATCCAATCCTGCCCTGTCAGATGCAGCATTTCCAAAATCTGATTGACTACGCCCTTCTGGTCAAACAGAAGTTTCCAAAAGACCACAACCGATGCCACAGGAATTGCCATGGGCAGGAGAAAACCCGCCCGCAGTATCCTGGCAAACCCGGTAATACTGTTCAGAAAAACAGCGGCCAGAAATGACAGGCTCAAAAGCAAAGGGAGACAGATGCAGAGAAACTGCAGCGTATTGCCAAGGGCCTGCCGGAAGGCACTGTTTTCCAGTACCTCCCTGTAATTATCAAGCCCTACAAACAGTCCTCCCACTGCCTGAAAAAAGGAACGGCGTATCACATCCCCAAAAGGCAGAAGGACAAATGCCAGCAGCCCCAGCAGGCTGGGCATCAGAAACGCGTATGCTGTTTTATTCTGACAGGTAGGTGTCCATTTTCTGTCCAATTGCCTTTGCCGCTTCCGCAGATGTCTCGGTCCCCTCATAACATTTCTCCATTTCCTCCAGGACAGTGTCAAACAGTGTCTGGTTGGGAATAAACGGCTTATCCAGCGTGCGTATCAAGTCCAGATAGATCTGAAGAGTCTGTCCGTCAGCATTCCCATACTCTTCCATAATTTCTTCCCCTGTCTTGAAATCTTTATAGGAGCTGACTATCTGTTCCTTCTGTGCTGTGTCTGTATCCGCATATGCCAACAAATTGCTGAATGCACTCTCCGTAACAGGATAACCGTCCCGTGTGTCACTGCCCTGCACATCGTCGGACATCAGCGCTTTGATAAACAGTTCAGCCGTTTCCTGCTGTTTGGATGACGCATTGATCCCTGCTATTGTATATGGTACATAGCTGCTGTTGACTGCCTTTGGCTGGATTCCCGCTGTATTGATACTATAGGCAGGGTACATCATACTGCTGTATCCCTGAAGCTCATATAAGGATACTGTCCCTTCTTTATATCTGCTAAAATAGCCTGTTGAGAAATATATGTTCCGGTCCCCTGTATCTTCGGGATCATACCCCACGGATTCTTCCAGAAGCTTTGTATCTATATTTTCGCAGATCTGCAGATAGTCATCAATAAACTCTGCCATCTTCTCTTCATCAATACTTCCGTCATCTTTTACAAGTTCCTGGTACATGACAGCAAGCAAAGTCTCTGCAGCATAGGTGTGTACAGCGTCTCCCAACACCTGGACCTGGGGATTCTCACGCAGATAAGAGGTCAGGGCCTCAATGCTCTCAAGTGCCTTGTCAGTGTCATCCTTTGAGGCCATGACAGGTACCCCGATGCGGGCCGGCAGTCCGTAAACCTTGCCGTCTCTTTCCAGTGCTCCCGCCACATTCTCCAGCATACCGCTGTCTTTTACCAGTTCATCCCTCAGACTGCTGATATCCGCCAGAACACCTTTTTCTATATAGGAATCCACAGGCAGACGGTCTAAGATCAGCACATCGGCCCCGTTTCCGCCCAAAAGTTCTGTGTTCAGATTGCGGATATCATCAGAGGTTGGTTTTTCGTGTTCTCCCACTGCATAGCTGTAATCCACCTTTACATCAGGGTTCTGGGTCTGGAACAGGCTGATCGCCTGCTGTACTGTCTTATTTTCTTTTAGCCCATAGACCGTAAGGGTGTCATCCGCTGAAACCGGCATATCCTTTTTATAAGTATAGCGGGCCATGAACAGACCGCCTTTGTCATACTCATTATATAAAGTATAAAAATCATCATCATCCCCACAGAAGAATGACACAACGCTGACTCCCGTTGCTCCCATCTTTCCATAGGAGCCGTCAAGCAGCGTCTCCATAAGATCCCCTGTTTCCTGGAAACGTACGATCCCGCTTCCCGTCAGACAGTACCATGTTCCGTCGGTACCCGGGGTAAGGTTAAAGGATTCTCCTTTTTTTGTAAGCGACGCGCTGCCTGCCTTTGAAAAATCGTCTGTGTTATAAAAAGTAACACTTTTTCCATCCTTTGCCGTCACAGCAAGCCGGTTCGGCGAGGCGCTGATGGTGTTCTGGAAGTTTGACATCATTGGTTCCATATCAACAGAGAAAACCTTTTCTCCGTCTTTATAGATTTCAGCTTGTCCTGTACTGCCGTTTGCTACACACAAACTCCCATCCGCCAGTGCATCCACATCCGTCATGTTTGCAGCAATACCATTTTTATCAGCCTTTGTAAGATTCTCAGGAGTGACATCTTCCCATGTATCTCCGCCCTGGGTATTTTTAAATATATGCCATCCGTAGGGTATCTCATCCGTTGGGTTAATCGGTGCCCCCATTGCGTACACATTTCCGTCCTGTCCATACCCCAGATAATTCATCCAAAAATCAGATGCCACATTAGTCAGGGCGGTTTCCTCCTGCGCATCTGACCATTGTCCATCCTTATATTGATAAGAATAGTATTTTACATCTGAATCCTGGCTGCCTCCTGAAGTATACAAATAGAGGATTCCATCCTTTTTATATGCGCCCAGAGGGGTTTCTCCATCCTGTACAGGCGGCTTTAAGTCCTCCTCCACATAGCGGCCCATGGCCTTTTCCTGATTATCTTTCTTTCCGTTACCTGTTTCCTTTTTTTGGCCTCCGCATCCTGATATCAGCCCTGCTGCCAATACAAGACCCATCCCTGCGGCCAGTATTTTTCTCCATTTCATTTATGATAACTCCTCTCTGCCGGTGCTTCCGGCCCCTTCATCTATCAGCATATCAGGAAAATCTCAAAAAAACTTTTAAGAACTCCATGAATTTTTAAAGATTTTTTTGAGAAATGAATGGTATAATAATACTATTATTCGCAGAACTGCGCTTTGGAGTGTGTTGCACCCTTTTGGTATGAAATGCAATGAATTAAATTTTGGTGCCGGCCGACTCCGGATTTTGCTGCGCATCGCACAGCGTCCCCTTGAGAAATCACCTCCCGGGACAGCAGCCCGTAAATAGTAATTATATAATAACTGCAGGAAGACAAAACACCTTTGATAATAAAAAAATCATTATCACAATATGGAAAGGAATTATTATTAATGCGGATTTTATTGATAGAGGATGACCAGGAACTTTGCCATGTGCTGAAAATTTCCTTAGAAAAAGCGGGATATCAGACAGATATCTGCCTGACCGGAACAGATGCGCTCTATTATGCCCTACAGCCTGTCTACAATCTGATCATTTTAGACCGCATGCTGCCGGGGATGGATGGGCTGTCTCTTTTAAAACTCATAAGAAGTAATGAGATCACAACCCCTGTTATCCTGGCAACCGCCATAGACGCGGTGCCGGAGAGGATTGCCGGGTTGGACTGCGGAGCTGATGACTATATTGTAAAGCCATACGACATTGAAGAACTGATGGCCCGTATCCGAGCACTGATACGGCGCCCCCAGCCTATTGAGGACCACCAAAATATGGAATACGGCGACCTGGTATACAATACCACAACACTGAAGCTGACCTGCGGACCCAATACCCAGCAGCTTTCCCGCAGGGAATCCATGCTGATGGAGTATTTTATGCAGAACCCGGACCAGACCATTTCCAGGCAAATGCTGTATTCCAGAGTATGGGGGCCTGACGGGGAAGTGGAGGACGGCAATCTGGATACCTATATTTATTATCTCCGCAAAATACTGAAAAAACTGAAAAGCCGTGTCCGGGTCTCAACCGCGCATGGCATCGGCTACCGATTGGAGTGTCCGCCATGCTGACTACCTTCCGAAGACGTCTGACCCTGCTCTTTGCAGGAACCACCAGCCTGATCCTGACTGTCATTTTTCTGATCGTCTGGATATACCAGAACCATCTGTATCAGGTTCAGCAGGAAAACCTGTTCCAGAACTATCTGCTGGAACTCTCCAATAAACTGGAGGCAGATATCTATTTTTCAGATAACTGGCTTGCCGTAATGGAGGCAGACAACAAGCTCATCATTCATATAGAAGAAAACAGGACTCCCCTTTTCTTTCCCGGCTCCTGGGAACCGGCTACCAACCGTGATACCCTGATCAAAAAGGCAAAAAAACAGGCGCTCGAGGAAAATGTGGATATCACCCGCTCTCCGCTTTCCAACTCTATGCAGAAAACTTCCGTCATGCATATTCGGGGGGAAGAGGGGGATACCTACCAGGCAGTCGTGATCCAGATGCCCGGCGGCAGCGTTTACAAATCTCTGGTACTGTTGCAGGATATCACGGAACTTGGTGAAAAGAGTCTTTCGCTTGGAGTCTTCTTTTTGTTGCTGGATCTGGCCGGATTCGCGGCCCTTTATCTGGCTGCCCGGCTGATCCTTGGACGTGCCATGAAGCCCATTGCAGAATACCAGCAGAGACAGACGGATTTTATATCTGCCGCCTCCCATGAACTGCGTTCTCCCCTGTCTGTCATCCAGACCAGTGCCTCTGTCATAGAAGAGAATCCGGAACAGACTGCCCCCATGTCACAAATCATACGACGGGAATGCAGCCGTGCGGGAAAACTCATCCGTGACCTGCTGCTTCTGGCCTCCTCAGATTCGGGAACTCTCACAAAAAAACTGGAGGAAGTAGAGGCCGATGCCCTGCTGCTCAGACTCTTTGAATCCTTTGAGACAGTATGCCGGCAGAAGGGGATTTCCCTGCAGCTTCATATGCCGGATGACATCCTTCCCCCTGTTCTCTCTGATTCGGCGTATTTATATCAGCTCTTATCCATTCTGTTGGAAAATGCCATGACTTACGGAAAGCCTCAGTCAGGAGAAAAACAATTAATAGAGCTGGCAGCCTGCCAGTCCGGGCGCCATATTATCTTGTCCGTCACAGACCATGGGCCGGGAATCCCGGATGACCAAAAAGAGGCCGTATTCCGACGCTTTTACAAAGCAGATCCCTCCCGGAGCAAGAAAGAACACTTCGGACTTGGTCTGTCCATTGCCAGTGAACTGGCTCATCAGTTAAAATGCCGTCTGATCCTGGTGGATACTCCTGGCGGTGGCGCATGTTTCCAGATAGAACTGACAAAAACGGGAACCGGCAATTCCTGAAGTGTGTCTTAACTGTCTTCCGGCAGATACTTGGCACACTGGGATATGCTGGTTCCCGTTTTTTGCAGCCCGCTTTATGTATTTCAACAAATAAAAGCTCACATTCATTGCCGACAGATACATCATCACCTTCAACGCTGCCTTCCAATTGAAGCGGCTGGACAGCAGGTCTCTGAATCCCTGATCCCGGAGCATTGTTCTGGCACATCCGAAATCATTGTCCGTCAGCGCAGCCCTCAATCTTTATATTCTACCGGATAATTGTCACATATCTCACGGTACAAAAAGCATTCCCGGTTATGGTCATTTATCATCCCGCAGGCCTGCAGATGAGAATATACGGTGATAGAGCCCAGATATTTAAAACCTCTTTTCTTTAAATCCGTGCTCACTGCGTCGGATAATTCATTTTTCGCTGCCCCTTCATACTGGTGACTCCTGTATATAAGGGCCTTTCCTTCTGTCCAGGACCACAGATATGTATCGAAACTGCCGAACTCTTGGATGATCTGCAGGAATCTGCCGGCATTGTGGATCACTGCCTGAATCTTCCTCATAGAACGGATCATTCCCGGTGTTTCCATGATCTCCTGTATTTTATTGTCATCATATGCAGCAATTTTTTTATAATCAAAATCATCAAAACACTGGCGGAAAATGTGGCGCTTTTTCAGCATCATATTCCAGTTCAGTCCACACTGCATAACCTCCATCATTAAAAATTCAAACTGCTTTTTGTCATCATGAAGGGGAATTCCCCATTCCTCATCATGGTATTTTTGTAACATGCCGTTATCCTCACACCAGGTGCATCTTTCACTCATACTTTCTCCTTCTATCTATCCTTTCCCTGCTTATCTACCCAACAAGCCGGAAAGCGGCTTGAGCGCTTCACTCAATCTTTGGATTGTTTCATTCAAGCTGTCCATATCCAGATTCTCCAATGCGGGAAGAACAGTGTCATTTAACGTCTTTAATGTCTGCTCCACTTCGTTCACCAGGCCGGATAAATTTGTAACTAACACCACACCAACGATGATCAATACAATTGCTATGATTCCAAGCAGCACAGCGATCATTTTTGATACAAGTAATTGTTTTCTGAGAAGATGTATCTGTTCCTCCTCAAATGAAAATTTATTATCATCCATGATATCCCTCCTATCTATACTTCGTTCGCACCCATTCAGCATACCCGTCATTTATCATTCCCGCCGAAAATATCCGCATATCAGACAAACCCGCCAAAAACGATTTTGCATGGTTTTTGCCCGTAACTGTAAAGGCTGTGCACAACTGTCTCTATTAAAATATTTTATCACATTTTATATATACGATGTATACATATGCAGCATTTAAACAAGTTTATTTCTTCCCATATACTGAAAAATATCACCGTCAGTACCCCGCCGGTGATATTTTCCATGGTATTTCACATTACTGAGCATTCTCTTCTGCCAGCTTTTTTAAGGAAATCCGCTCTGTCTTATCCCTATATTTCACTGTGAGCATTTCCTGCCCTGTCAGTTCCATCGGTTCTCCGTCAGCACCCAGAAGGGTACTGCTGTCCAAAAATGTATAGCCGCAGGATACACCCCTGTTGTCCGGAAGATTCCCGGTCTCGTCATAGTGCTCTATGATTTCTATTTCATAATCCCCTTTCCTTTCGGCTGTCAGGGTAAGTCCCGCAAGTTTGGGCTGAAAATCAACAGATACAATGCCATTATCCATCCTTTTATATGTCATTTCCACATTCTCAGAGGACGCCAGCTTCTCCCTGCACGCCTCCTCAGCCAGTTCTTTCAGACTATATTCCTCTGCCTTATCCCCGTACTGTATCTTCAGAACATCCCCCTCTGCAATCTGTTCTTTCTTTCCCTCCGGTGTGAGAACTGTCTCTTCATCCACAAAAGTGTAGCCGCAGTATGCATTTCTGTGGATTGGCTTATTCAGCGGATTCACCCGGGTGGCCCTGACTGTTATCACATTGGTGTCCTGGGATTCTGCCTCTGCGTAGAGACGTATATTTTTATCCTTCGGGACAAAACGAATTGTCACGATCTTACCCACAAATTCCTTGGAAATCTTTACATCACCGGATTTCACGTTCCAGCTCTTTCCATAATAGACACTGAGGCCTCCGAAGATAAGCGCGCATATGAGAACTGTCAGCCCCACAGCCTTCCAGATGGCCTTTTTTATTTTCTTAAAGGGCCTGATCGCTTTCTTGTTTGCCTGGATCATCTCCGGCTTCTGCACTTCCTGTTTCATCTCCTCCAGATACTCCCTGCAGTCCCCGCAGTCCCTCAGATGTTCCTCTATCGCCCTGTCACTCTCCCCGCTGGTGAGTCCGTCCACATAGCTCGGGAGCAAATCCCTGATAATTTCACACTTCATAGCCTTACCTTCCTTTCACAATTTTCTGCTTTGCCCTGTAAAAAGTCACACGGGCCCAGTTTTCATTTTTACCGAATATCTCTCCTATTTCTTTGAAGGAAAACGCACCTGTTATGCGCAGAAGCATCACTTCCTTTGCATTCTCGTCCAATATATGAACTTTTTTAAACACATCCATTTTCTCTTCTCTGATACAAAGCTCATCCTCCGGCCCGGCCTTGTGGGAAACCATACTTTCCTCCAGCATGGATGTGCCCTTCCTCTTTCTCTTGTCCAGTTCCTGATACCACAGATGCTTTGCGATCTGACAGAGCCAGGTAGACACTTTGCAGGTCCCGTCATACTTATGGGCTGAGCGCACTGCCTGATAAAAAGTTTCCTGAGTCAGCTCCTCTGCAGTACACTCCTCACGGCACAGGGTCATCAGAAAACGAAATACCGAGTCTGCATATTCCCTGTATATAACATCCATGTCTAACATCTTTTCCTCACCTCTCTTTACTCATATATCCGGGAAACGGAATATTCGTTACACAGAAAATGTGAAATTTTTCGTAACTATTCAGCAGGTCTGCGCATTTACTGCGCTGACCGTAAGAAAACGTTCAGCAGCCAGGCAAAAATCCCATGGAAAAAGGCAATTTGCATGGATTTTTGCTCGTAACTGTAAAGGTATGAACAGTTACAATTTTTCTTTTTAGATTATATCATACTTTGCGCACGTAAAAAGTACCTTGTATCTTTTGATACAAAGCACTTTTTACCCTGCAATTCTTATGCAGCATTTTATTCTATTTTTACTTCAGAACTGTACAGACTCCTCTCCCAATACCAGGTGATAACCGGTTAAAATACAATCTTCTCCATTCGGCGCAGGGACACCCTGTACATAACATACATAAACACCGCCACACCCAGAATCAGTCCCAGTTCCATGACAAATAACCGCAGTTCGGCCGCGTCCAGATGCATGTCATTGAAATAGATTAACAGCATGGAAAACACCAGCACGATAATACTCCCCGCCGCAGTTGGATACGTGAAAATTCTGCGAAGCTGTCTGCATATGACTCTTTCTATATAAGCTCTGTTCGCCCCCAGTTTCCCCAGGTCGGCGAAAAGCTGCCTGTTGTCCATTGCAATGGTCACACTCCTCACATAAGTCATAACGCCCACAGCGGCCAGAGAGATCACTGCAATGTACACACTCAGAAGCACAAACACAGCCACCATCTGCATGGCATCAGCCTTTGTCAGCACTTTGAAAAAAGGGGCATATTTCCAGTCACTCATCAGCTCCGGGTTATCTTCTGAAAGTCCTGCTTTTCCACTGTAATCATATTCCCTCCCATCTTTCACGGCACAAGCCTCCTCATATGCATCATATAGTGCAAGATGATCGGAAAGCTCCCCCGCATGGTCAATGTATTCCTTTTTCAGCTCTACGGCAAAATCGTATGTGTTATTTACATCCTCTGTACAAAAGAAAACCAGTTTTTCTCTGTCGGATCCTGCTGCTGTCTCCTTAAAGCTCCGGTAATCCTCATCGGAAAGGATAAAGGCAAAAGGATCACTGGTCTCTGTCAGATTATCAAACTCCTCTGTTCCCTGATAAATCAGTTTTCTGTTATCCACTGCCAGCAGACAGTCGGGCTTTACCCATATGGTGGGATGATATCCGCTGGAAACAATTGTTTTATATTCTCCCGGTTCTAGCACAATCTCCCGCCCCGCGATCCTGGAAAAATCAGAGGCCGACACAAAAGAAGCCAATTTTCTGGAATTTAAATCCACATATTTTCCACTGTCCGTCAAATCACGCATTTTATAATCCACCGGCAGCACAACTGCCTCAGCCTCCTCGTATTCCTCTATCTGCACTTGATACTTTTGGGCAAGGCTGAATATTTCTTCCCTTGTGATCTGCTTTTCCTCGGAAGGATAATGCATGGAATAATCGTATGGCGCCCCTTCTCCCCCTGCATAAGCAGAACGGTAATACATTGCTCCCCAGAATGCCGACAAAAGGAGCACGAAGACCAGCAGTGTGATCACACACATATTTTTCGTGGTCTGCCTAGCTGTAAAACGCATCAGATCAGCGGAAACAATATTTTTATAATACTTCTCAGGATTTTTCCCTCTGCCTGTGCGCCCCACTGCGCTCAGCATAAAAAGATAAAGACCCACAGCACTGATACCATAAGTGACATTCCAAAATGAGGGCATAACGAACAAAAATACTCTCATGCAGACTGCAGGTACTGCCATAGCCAGCACAAGTCCTGTAAGTATAAGTAAAACCCCGACTTTTCCTGTCCATGACTTTACCTCCCTTACCATCTCTGTCTTTCTCTGTTCATTCAATATCTCTATAATATTGACCCGCCGGATAAAACGTATCCCCAGAAAAAAGATACAGATGACCAGGAAAAGGGCAAATACAATACCGACTGCCAGTCCCGCTGCACCCACCCGGTATTTCATCCCCACTGAAGTAATAATAAGTGACTCAAACCCTTTCCATATAAGGTAAGAAACAGGCACCGCCAGAACAATCCCGAAGACTGCGTATTTTATGATCACTGCCGCCACTTCCAGGGCAAGGCATCCTCCGAGTTTTCCCTTTCGCTCACCCAATGCCAAAAGTACGCCAATCTCCCTGCTTTTATTCCTGAAAAACAGGTTCGTCCCATAGAAGGTAAATACCGTACATCCCAAAAACGTAACTCCCATCATGAGCCACGATAACTTTCTTGTATCTCCCCCCTGGGGCAGAAGTTCCTGTACCGTGGGAGAAAAATACATAAGTGTAAAGGACGTCACCAGCAGCACAGAAAGAAACATACATATTCCTAAAAGGGTGTACTGGTTCTTATTTTTACGCCGCAGTTTTCCCATAATTTTATTCATTGTCATTAGAATCCCCTCCCAGTACCCGGATCGTGTCCAGAAGCTCATCCATAAATGCTTTCCTGCTGCCCTTATTTTCCAAAATCCCATTCACCTGCCCGTCCTTCAGGACTATCACTCTGTCGCAGAATGAGGCTGCATAGCTGTCATGTGTTACCATAAATATAGTTGCCTGCATAGTATCCCTGGCTTTCAGAAACGCGTCGATCACCGCCCTGCAGGATTTGCTGTCCAGATTTCCCGTAGGCTCATCTGCCAGGATCACCAGAGGGTGGTTCATAAGTGCCCTTGCCACTGCAGTCCTCTGTTTTTCGCCGCCGGATATCTCAGCGGGATACTTCTGCATGATCTTATCAATGCCAAAGATCTGACAGATATTCTCTGCCTTGGACTCCATCTGAGCCACAGGCCGCTCATCAATTATCTGGGGAAGACAGATGTTCTCAAACACAGTGAGACCGTCAAGCAGCATAAAATCCTGGAACACAAATCCCATCTTCCTGTTTCTGACCTCTGCCAGTTCCTCCTCCCTAAGCGCAGATATATCCTGTCCTCCAAGAAGAACTGCCCCCTCATCAAAGGGAACAAATCTTGAAATACAGTTGAGGAGGGTAGTCTTTCCACTGCCGGAAGGCCCCATGACAGCCACAAATTCCCCTCTCTCCACGTCAATTGATATATCCCGGAGAACGGGATACACCTGGTTCCCGGTTCTGTAACTCTTTGATAAATGTTCTACCTGCAGCATAATATTCTCCTTTCGCTGATAAACGCTTTGTCCCATTCAGCATCTCTGCGGTTACGGACAGATGACGTTATATATTTACACCATAAATGGTAATACAAAAGAGAAAAGACTGCATTTGACTCCTTGTAAAGTTTGACATTGATTTTGTAAAGTTCGCAGAAAGAATCGACAACCGCGCCGGCATCCTGTAAAATGCAGATAGACAGAACAAAAGATTTACACAGCAGCTTAGGATTTCAAAGGAGTGGGTCAACATGATCAAAATAGGAATCTGTGATGATGAACAACAGATGAGAAAAACGCTCAGACAGATACTGGAACAGGTCTTACAGCTCCGGGGAACGGATCATCAGATATCTGAATATGGATCCGGTGAGGAACTCACTGCCGGAATCTCTTATCTGGATACGGACATTCTTTTTTTAGATATTGAAATGAAAAACCTAGACGGCATTGAGACAGCAAAACTGCTGCGAAAAAAGGGGATGAAAGGCATTATCATATTTGTGACTGCATATCCTGATTTCGTTTTCCAGGGCTATGAAGTCCATGCCTTTCATTATATTCTGAAACCTTATAGAAAAGAAAAAATACAAGAGGTTCTGAACCAGGCCTTGAATGAACTGGAGTTGTCTAAAGAACAGTATTTTGTGATAGAGCAAAAGGCAAGAATCATCCGCATTCCCCTCACGCAGACAATTGCCTTTTCAAGTGACCGCAGGAAGGTACTGGCCCTTTTGAAGGAAGAGACTATTGATTTTTACGGTAAGATAGATGAGATATACCGGGAACTTCCCACCTGCTTTATACGGACCCATAACCGGTATATTGTAAATCTGAATTATGTGACTACTCTGGAAAAGGACCGCTGCATACTGGGCGCACACTCTTTTCCAATCAGCAGAACCTTTCGGCAGGAACTGGAAACAGCCTTTGCCCGTGCTATGCTGAAATAGCGCAGTTGTGGGGGAGACCCAATAGTTACCACTGAAAAAGAACAGATCAAAACACAGGGAGGAAGAACACATGGACAGTAAAATCATCATAGAAAATGCAGTGCGGCTGGCAAGCATGATCCTGTATGTAATGACCTCAGTCTTCTTCAGCCGAATGCTCTGCTGTCTCCTTCCAAAAAAGCAGGGACGTCACTTTAATATTCTCATTTTTATATCCAGCATTTTCATCCCCGGCATGGTCATTGATCCCAAGGACATGTTCAACGTTACGCTGGCGTTGATCTGGCTTCTGCTGTTAATGCTGTTTTGCTTTCAAGGTTCTGTAATCTCCAAGTTCTCCGTGACTGCCGTCATCTACCCTCTGATCATTGCACTGAATTTTTTATCCTCAGATGTCTCCTTAAGTATCTGGCTTGCCAGTGGGAAGAGTCACCTGGTAGATATGACAGTCAATATCATGGACGGCTGCATTCATGTTCTTTTCTGGTATATTATTTACAAGACATTTTTCAACAGGGTCCGTCAGGCCAGCCGGCTGTACAGTCAGAATACCTGGATCCTTCTGGGGATCATATGCCTGGCCTCCCTTGTGAGCATTACGGTATACATTTATTACCCTCCTGAAGAAACCTATAAAATATGGCCCTGTGCCATTGCCTGTATGGCAACCAATATAGGCAGCCTCTATCTGGCAGGATACTTTGTGAACACCCTTCAGCGGGAGATGGAGCAGGACAATCTGAGGCTTCAACGCGATTATTATGAAGAACTGGAGAGAAACCAAACAGAGATACGCAGATTCCGCCATGATATGAACCATCATCTTCTGGTTATCCGTGATCTGTTTGACCAGGGTGATAAAGAGGCTGCCCATATCTACTTTCAGGAATTAGAATCCCGGATAACACCAAAAAACCGGTGTTTCTGCAAAAACAGCGTCCTAAATGCCGTGTTAAACGCCAAATACACCAAAGCGGAAGACAGCAGTATCGACTGCTTTTTCCACATCGACCTGCCGGAGGTGACAGCCATGGACCAGATCAGTCTGTGCTCCATATTTGCCAACACTCTGGACAACGCCATAGAAGCCTGCCTGAAAATACCTGAGCCGGGAAAGCGAAGCATCTCCGTCAAAGCCAGAATAGCCGAAAATGGTTTTTTCAGTTATGAGATCAAAAATACAAAGATAAATAAAATTACTGTGGAAAAAGGAAGATATATCTCAGATAAAAAACAGAAATCAGAACATGGCCTTGGTCTCACCAATGTACAGAAGTCGGTTGAGAAATACGGGGGAACGCTGAGCCTAACCTATGACGAAACGTCCTTCACAGCAGTCATACTGATCCGGAATGCGCTGTAGCAAACCTTTAAAAATACCGGGCAGTTCTCAACAGGCTGCGGACCATTGCCCCGCAGCCTTTCCTACGAATAGGAATCTCCAAATCTGTTATTCCATATCTCTTCGCAGTCTCTCGATCACAGTTTCCTTCTGCGTCATTCGGTAAATAACAGGCGGAACTATGACACAAACTGCAATAATGACTGCAAACAGGGTCAGGTTGTAAAGGACCGGCATAGAATAGCCCATATTATATACTTTTACACTTTGAAAGACCATATAACTAAGAGGCAGTCCCGCTGCCATGGAAAGTAAGATTGACAATATGCCATAGCCAAGTCCTTCCTGGATCAAAACTTTTTTTACCTGTCCTGAGGTCATCCCAAGGCTCTCCAGAGTAGCAAATTCCCTGGCTCGGTTCTGGATTCCTGCTGCCATCATATTAATATAATTGAGGATAGAAAGCACTGCCAGAATAACCCCCATCCCCACTCCCAGGATTTTTACCTGCTGTTCTGATGCCTTCATCTCCTGATACCTGGACAATTTAGATTCAAAGGATATCTGTTCCTCTCCTCGAAAGACATTTTTAACTGCTTTCTCCGTGTCCCTGTCATACGGTTCCTTATACTCTACCCTTACCAGTTCCGTCAGTATCCCATTCCCCATAAGTTTCTCTGCCAAAGCATTACTCACCAGCAGATTGGGGGAATAGCCTCCTGCAAAGGATGACGGATCGATGGCACGCCCTCCCTCCATCCTGCTCTTTCCTGCTGCCGCAATGGTTATCCTATGCTCCTTTTCCGGCTCCTGGCTGTCCGGAAGGATAAAACGAAGTTCTTTTCCTTCCATCTCCTCCGCTGATACCCAGTAAGGTTCTGTCACAGCTATTTCTCCCTTTTCAAAAGCCTCCTCATCTAAATCTTTCCCCAGGATTTCCTCTATCTTCCGGAATTCCTTCAGACTGATCCCCACAAATCGTCCGTCGAATAAATCGTTCTGTGTATAGGCGTCCTTTTTATATTCTGCCATATCCTTCTCATAATCCCCAGGCGAATATCTGGTCTGATACAGCCTTTTATAATATGCGCCCAACAGCTCCTCCTGGTATGGCACGATCATCTGTGCCGTGGTCACAGGCCTTATCTCCTTCACACCCTTTATAGCACGGATCTCTTCCAGCTTCTCTTTTGTAATAAGAGGGAGCTTCTCCTCCAGAGTTGTCTGGTTTTTAACTGTAATATCACATGAACTGATCTGATTCAGAATATTTTTAGCATCATTTCCCCTGACCACTGCGTTGACACAGAGAAATACGGTCAGCACCACGAAAAAAGATCCAAGGATCACAACTGCCTGTTTCCTGTCCCGGAACATATTCCTGCGGGCCATGTCCTTTAACCCCTTCTCCCTCTCCTTTTCTTTTTTTCTTCCTTCTGTCAGGCCCGTATACCTGACTGCCTCAATGGGAGAGCATTCGCCTGTGATAATGGCAGGTTTCCGGCAGCCTGCTATTACCGTGGCCGCTGAAAACAAAGCCGCTCCTATGTAAATAAGAGGGTGCACAGTGACAATTTTCATTTCTGACATGGAAGGGTCCATTAATCTTACTGCCATAGGAACAATTCCTGCCGACACCAAAACGCCAAGCACCATTCCCACCGGTATGCCGATACAGGAATTCCAAAGCGCCTGGAGATAAACCATCCGTTTTAGCTGTACAGAGGTCATACCCACGGTCTTAAGCTGCCCATAATACCGGATATCTTTGGACACCGATATATACAGCGTATTGTAAACAAAAAGATACCCGCTTATAAGGATCATGAGGAGCAGTCCCCCAAGGCCCGCTGCCATTTTAATAAAATTTTGTATTATCTGATCATCCGCAATGAGCACCTGCCTGTCCTTCATGTTCAGGGAGGTCTGTATGTTCATAATATCTTTTGTGGAATAAAGAGATTTCTTTAAGGTGATCTTTAGTGCGCCCTGGGTAAAATCTGTCTGTCTCACACCGCTTGTCTTGTAAAATGCCTGTGACACATATCCATACTGCTTCCCGGAATAGTCCCTGTAATATCCGCTCAATATAAAGGTTTTCGTCATAATCTGCTGTCCTGGAGCGGCATCTTCCAAATCTGTTCTCTCCGGGTCTTCCGCTAAAGAATAATAGGTAAGAGGCAGTTTCATTCCTATTTTCGGATCTTTGATCCCCATGTCTTTCAATGCTGTAGTGGAAAGTACCAGTTCCTCCTCCTCTTTCGGGTAATTTCCTTTAAAAAATTCATACGCCGGAATGCACTGCTTCTCCCAGCAGGTATCATCCACCCAGTAAAGCCTTGTCTTATCAAGAGATTTGTCTTGGTATTCTTCTGCGATAGCACATTTAACAGCAACTCCTGCATACTTCACAGCATCCATACTTCCTACCATCTCCACCTGCTCTGCACGAGGCTCTGTCAACTCTATGTCATAGTCCATCCCATTCATACGAATGGATCGCTCTGATACTGCGTCCCAGTAACTGATGCCAATCCCCAGCACTGCTGTTATCAAAAAAGTAGTGAGGATAACAGCAAAAACGGTGAGGGCATTCCGTTTCTTATTGGCTCTGTAAGTGATCATTGCCACAGAGGTAATGACTTTCCGACTGTTCACCTTCATCATACAGCATCACCTCCGCAGATTCTACCATCTTCAAGGCGTATGATACGGCCTGCCATCTGAGCGATCTCCTCATTATGGGTGATCATGGCCACAGTCTGCCCTAACTGTTCACTGGACACCTTGATCAGTCCCAGTACATCCTGGCTGGTACTGCTGTCCAGATTCCCGGTGGGTTCATCTGCCAAAATAATGGCAGGCTTTGCCGCCAATGCTCTGGCAAGTGCCACTCTCTGCTGCTGTCCCCCGGAGAGCTGATTGGGCATGGCGAACTTCTTCTCTGTCAAGCCCAGCATCTCCATAATATGTTCCACAAACTTCCTGTCCGGTTTTAAACCATCGAGCTGAATGGGGAGTATAATATTCTCATATACATTCATCAGGGGGAGCAAATTATAATTCTGGAATACAAACCCTATTTTCCTGCGTCTGAATATGGTCAGTTCATCCTTAGTCATACCCGATATATCCCTGCCGTCCACGATCACTTTTCCCGATGTAGGCACATCCAGGCCGCCAAGCATATGGAGCAGCGTGGATTTTCCGCTCCCTGACCTGCCCACAATGGCTATAAATTCACCCTGTTCCACCATTAGGTTGATTCCGTCCAGCGCCCTGACTGTGGCATCTCCCAGCCGGTAATATTTTCTCAGTTCCTCTGTAACCAGTATTTCCATATGAAAAGTCCTCCTTTTGCGGCTGTTCAGCCTGCTGCTGTATCCCCGGATATTTCCCTTAGATCCAAGGCATTCTTGGACAGCCGCTCTCTTGATTCCTTTATAATATAACAGAGAAACCTTTCCACACTCTTTCTCAAATATGACATTTTTGACAGATTCTTAATCCCTTCTCAAGTAAACAAAAAGCTCTGCCCCCACACCCGGCTCTGCTTTTACTTTGACATAGCCGGCCTGTTTTTTTATAATTTCCCGCACAAGGTACAGACCGATTCCTAACCCTTTTTCTCCGGAAACACTGGGAGAGCGGTAAAATCTCCGGAAGATCATCCCCTGTTCTTCCTCTCTGATGCCTATTCCCTCATCCTTCACACGGATACAAAGAAAAGATTCATAGGGGATTGCACAAATACGCACAACAGACCCCACCGGCGAATATTTCACTGCATTGTCCAGAAGGTTTACCAGTGCTTCCACTGTCCATTTCATATCAAAAAACGCCTGCTCTGAAGAAGGTGCCGCTTCTATGACGATCTCCTTTTTCAATGCCTGCATCTCTACAGCCTGGCACGCTCTGGCTATCAACTCGTCAACAGAAGATTTCTCCACATGTACCGTGATCATATCCGTCTCCAGATAAGAGGAGCGCACCAATTCTTTCATAAAAAAATCCAGTTTATCCGCCTGCCTGTGAATCCGGGATGCCATTTCTCCTGCATTTTCAGAAAGCTCCTGTTCCTCCAGAAGTCCTGCGTAGAGCATAATATTAGTCAAAGGAGTACGCACCTGATGGGAAATATCCGAAATCAGCGCTTTCACCAGATTTCTTTCCTTATCCGCCCGGTCGCAGTTCAGCCTGGACATCTCTACCAGTTGATTGAGCCTCTGTGTGACGGCGGACTCTATGGACTCATCATAAGTGTTCTCCTGTATGGTACCTCCGATTGCCCGGTCAAGCCTCTCTAAAACAGTGTCCATCTGTCTTCTGATACGTCTTTGATACCAAAAGGCAAAGCCGGCAGCCCCCGCAAGTGCAGCGCATGCCAGAACAATGGCAAATACTAGTAATCCGCTCATAAGTCATTCTCCCACTGGTACCCTTTTCCATAAACCGTCCTTATATGCTTTGGCTTGGAAGGGCTGTCCTCCAGCTTATCCCTGAGGCGGCGGATTCCCACAGAAAGGGCATTGTCTTCCACATACTCTGTTCCGTCCGGCCATACCCATTCCATCAGACGTTCCCGGGTCAGTATCTGTCCCGGATTAAAAACCAAGAGATACAAAATACGCTGCTCTGTTCTGCTTAAATCTATGGATACCCCGTCTTTCAAAAATTCCATGGCTGCAAACCGAAAACGAAATGGTCCCTGAGCATAGTCAGCCTCCTGTTCCGGAGCTGTTCTGCGAAGCAGGGCACGTATCCTTGCCCGCAGAACCATAGCAGAAAATGGTTTTGTGATATAATCATCTGCACCGCATTCCAATCCCCGTACAATATCCAGCTCCATATCCCTAGCCGTAAGCAGGATGATAGATACTTTGCTGTTCTTCCTTATTTTCCGGCACAACTCAAAACCGCTGCCATCCGGCAGGTTCACATCTAATATGAGCAGGTCAAAAGCCTGTTGGCGCAGCCTTTCTTCCGCCTCTTTTATACTTCCGCAGACCGTGAAGACAAAATCATCGCCCATGAGGGCCATCTCCATACCTGCTGCCAAATCCCCATCATCTTCTAATATCAGAATATATTTCAAGCTGCCTTACTCCTCTCTTGTCTGAAATACCTGCTGTTTCAGCAGCTTCATCGGGCTATAACCTTTTTATGATCCTGGAAATCTCCTCCCGGCTTTCCTCCAATTCTTCCGCGATCGTATCTACGGATTTTCCCTTTTCCAGTTTCCGTTTTACCTGTTCCTGCAGTTTCTCCTTCTGCCCCTCCTCTCTTCCTTCCTGTCTTCCTTCTTCCTTTCCCGCCGCATAAGCTTCCTCACGCTGTACTTCCACATCCAGATCATAATCATATTCCGCTATCAGCATATTTACCACCTCACTGCCTTTCTTCTTCAGATAATCGGCCAGTATTCCTGCTTTCATACATTCTTCTATGGCATTTTTATATGCATCCGAGCTGTCCGTCTGCTGATGTTTCCTGAGGATCTCCACAAACTCACTGTACTCTCTCAGTATTCCGCACCTGTCAAGGATCTCATGCCCTTCCTCCGGATTGATATTGATGACCTTCACACACAGTTCCAGCATGGGAGCTTCCTCCTTCCTGGCATATGTATCCGACAGGTACAGGGTCTTCTCCCTGGACCATGGCTCCTTCCCATTATAAAAAGTATAAAACTCCGGAGTTGGAAGCCTTACTGCTTTTTTCCTGTACCGGTCACGCACCGGGACGATCTGCTCCAATGCACGGCCGATATACAGAAGATCCCTCAGCGGCATATTTTCATTGATTGTCGACTGATGTTCTCCGAACACCATGACCTTATCTTCGATGCCAAAAGATATATCATTGCAGAAATTCATGTAGAGTACATCATCCACTCTGATCTTCCGGACCTTTGTTCCCGCCGGAAGCGGCTCCTCATGCAGTGCGTTGTAAAATGATATCTCATTTTTCTCTGCGGACTCATCCTCAAAAAACAGATCTACAAACACACTGTTTTTGTACTTCAGGTTCTCTTTTGCTGCCATAAACGCCCTCCTTTTGCAGATCATATGACAAAAGGAAGACTTTTTGAAACCATTCAGCAGGCCTTCACGTTTTTGTAAAGGAACTGAACCGTAACGGCCCTTTCTATATCTAAGTATAGAAAAGAACTATAGATTATTCAAGACTTTCCCTTGAAATATGACCACTTATTTAATTGGTTTTGATTTGGTAAAATCGGGGGAATTCCCCAGTTGACAGCCTTTCGGCCGAAAAGCAGAAATCATGATATTATAAACTAAAAATAAACCTATTCTCCATCCGGGCGGCGGTCACACTGCCAAAAACGCTTTAATAGTTCCCGGCTGGATAGATTAACAGTATAACACAGAGAGGTTTTCATTTCAACAGGCAGAACGCAGATATGGAGTGTTTTGGTAACAGTTCAGCCTTCCACTATCCCGCGAGGTGTTGCCTTGCATTTGCAAGGCAATCCCGAGGCAGCCACGCGCCAGACTGCGGTTTTTGCAGTCTGTGTGCATGCTTTTGTTGCTATGAAGCCGGAAGGCTGAATAGTAACGCGTTTTGCTCCATACCTGACTGAATGCCCGTGTATTTTGCCTCATATCTGCGCAAAGACATCTCATACCCTTTAAACAGAAAAGAACTCCGGCGCATACATTACCATTCCATGAAGCGGCTCTGCTTCTCCCTGTAAACTGAGCGCCATAAAATTCTCCCTGGGCACATCAAACGGCGGTTCTATTCCGTAAACATCTGCCGGAACATACCCGGCCTTTGGATAATATCCGCTGCTTCCCAGAACAACAGAAAACTCATATCCCATCTGCGCTGCCAGCTTATGTCCTTCTCTCATTAGAGCCTGTCCCACACCTCGTCTCTGGTATCCCGGAAGGACTGACAGAGGTGCAAGGGCAAGCTGTACGGTACTGTTTATTCTGACCTCAGTAAATAAAATATGCCCTATGATCCTGTTATCGTCCACTGCCACCAAGGAAAGCTCCGGTACGAACGCACTGCTTTTACGCAGTGCCTGTACCAAATCCTGTTCGTTGCCGTCCGCATGCTCAGCACCTGAAAAGGAAGCCTGGATCAGTTTATATACTTCCTGGTGGTCACACGCTCTTTCTCTTCTTATTTCCATTTTCATTCCTCCACTTCTATCTCCAGACCTTCCATGTGGTGTTTTGCCATCTGGTGCCTGGCTTTTCTGATCTCCACTGTATCAAATATAATAGAAAAATCATAGTCCTCTGGATAAAGTTCCGCTGCCGCCACCTTCAGTCTCAGGCGTTTGTGACTGATCAACTGCTTTTCATTTCTGAACTGTACCAGCACACTTCCATTTTTATCCGCTGGTTTTACTACAATTCCAATCTTCCCATCCGGAAGTATACTCACACTGTCTCCTCTGCTAAACTTCCTGACTGTTTCCATGCTGTCTTTTATCTCCACCGCCCTTTTTATGCGGGGGACATGGATTTTCTCCAGCCTTCGGCCATGCTCCTGAATCTCCATAGACTGAATAAATGCGCTGCTCTTATCCCCGTAAGCTTCCCGGGCTGCTGCTGCCAGCATTCCATCCGGAAATCCCAGACGCTTTGCTATATAAAGCGCGCAGCTCTCTCCGGCCTCTCCTACCCGCAGCCTGTACAGCGGCCTTAAACTGTCCCTGTCAAACTCCATCCTTGCATTCTGCACCTCCTCATATCCGTCAGCATACTCTTTTACTTCCGGATAATGGGTGGTAACCAGGAACAGGGCACCGCTTTTTCTCAGCTCCTCCAATATAGATATGGCAATCCCCATTCCCTCCTGGGGGTCTGTGCCCGACCCGAGTTCATCCATGATCACAAGACTCTCAGGCCTCACCCGCTTCAAAATATTCAGCACATTCTTTATATGAGCTGAGAAGGTGGACAGATTGTCTGAAATATTCTGTCCGTCCCCGATATCACATAAAATCTGGTTCTGCATACAAATATCCGCCTCATTACACGGCACATGCAGACCTGAACAAGCCATTGCGCTCATCAGAGCCACGGTCTTAATAGCAACCGTCTTACCTCCGGTATTTGGACCCGTAATGATAACTCCCCTGATTCCTTTACCGATCTGAAAATCCAGAGGGACGCAGCTTGCCTTATCCAGCATAGGATGTCTGGCGCCTTTCAGCTCCATGTACTGTTCCAGATTGATCTTCGGTTCCGTCCCATCCATTTCCAGACTCAGCTTTCCTTTTGCAAATATAAAATCCAGTTTTTCAATGACCCGGATATCTTCCATCAGCTCTGCTTCCCTCTCAGCAGTCATATTGGTGATGGTATATAGTATTTTACGCTCCTCAGCGTCCTCCTCGATCCTGTATATTTCCAGATCCTCCCTGAGATTGGCGACTGTCTCCGGCTCAATGAACAAGGTAGCGCCTGTGGAAGACTGTTCCACCACAGTGCCCGGAACCAGGGACCTGCATTCTTTTTTCA
Organism: Blautia coccoides; assembly: GCF_034355335.1. Classification (NCBI taxonomy): domain Bacteria; kingdom Bacillati; phylum Bacillota; class Clostridia; order Lachnospirales; family Lachnospiraceae; genus Blautia; species Blautia producta. The sequence continues at coordinate 382,111 of NZ_CP136422.1, read as the reverse complement.
CCGGAATACAGAATCTTCCGTTTCTTTTCACTACAAAAGAGTCATTTAAATACTGTCTGTTGGTCTTTAATGCACGCTCTGCCCTCTCACTTACTTTCTCCTCCAGAAATTGTATCTGTTTTCTGATGTCTTTTAAATAAGCAGAGGCATGGTCATCTACCCTTCCGCTCCTGATGCAGCGCTCTATCTCCTCTTGCAGTTCCTCCGGGAAAATAAGATTCCGATTATAGAATGCAAGGCTGATCCGTCCTTCCTCCCCTCTCTGCAGATAAGATTTCAGCCGCCGCACAGCACTCAGGAACATGCCTATCTCCTCGAGCTGCTCAGGCATGAGCATATTTCCTTTTACTGCCTTCTGCAGGTACTCCTCCACATGCTCCATAGCCGGAATAGGCGGAGTCCCTGACAGTTCCAGCATGGCTCTGGCCTGCGTGGTATCACGAAGCTGCTTTCTCAGATCCGTCTCTGACAGGATAGGCTGCATTTCCAAAATCCTTTCTCCCGCCTTTTCCGTAGATGTACATTCTCTTAATTTTTCTAATATATTATAATATCCTATTGTTTCTAATGATTTATTACTCATGACTTTCCTCTCTAAAAAAATAACCACAGATACATACGCCCGAACGGGTATACGACTTCTGTGGCCTTCCATGAGAAGAAAAGAAACGGAGATACAGAAACAATCCCCCTGCCAAAGGCAGCGGATAACCGTATTCTTCCATTCATCCCAATATATTTGAAGTGTATGATAAGGGTTCGTAAGCGAATGTATCAGCCATCAGGGTACACTGATACAAGGATAGGGTATCTGAAAAAACGATATACTATCCCTACAGATTATTCGATTATTCTGTAATCTCCACTACGGAAACCCTCAGCACAAAGACACCTCATTTCTTATCTGTTATTTACTCTTCTTGCATTATAACCGCCACACGCAGTTTTGTCAAACATGAAACCGGTCATAAGCGCTGTAACAATCCCGGCACAGAATCTCCTCTCCCTGCAGATGCATCATATTCTCCGCAGCTGTCTCGCCGCAGCGGGAGCAGACAATAGATTTAAAGATCCTGGCTTTTTCCGGCAGAGTAATCCTTGTCTCCTTAACATCAAACATTTCCCCAGGACTGCACGCCTGATAATACCGAAAGGATTCTCCTTTGTCAAGCCCCTCAGGGCGAGGCTTCAAAACAAGACGCACGGATTTCCCTGTACTCCTTCTGTAAAAAGAAAATGCCTGCTTTCCACACATATGAAAAAGTAAATTTCCTTTCCCCACACTACAGCCCAGGATCACCTGAATGGCGTCCACACCGCAGGCATCATTTTCCGAAATACACACAATCTGTTCATCCTCAGATACACAAAGTCCGTCCTCTGTCTTGATCTCTAAAAGCTCAATAGCATAAAGTGCCGCCTTGTAACCAATAGTCAGACCCCCGCATTCATGGCCATGAAACTCCACGCATTTTTTCCAAATTTTATCCTTCATCTTTACCCCTTTCTCTGTGACGCTCCTTATTTTCCGCCCTATTGTCTTCTATCTGGAGTATCCTGCGCCTCGGCCCCGCATCCTCCACCTTCACTCTCTGTGTAATTAAAAATCCCACTGCCGCAAATATCACACAAAGCCCCAGCGTAGTTTTCAATCCAATCCTGTCCATGAGAAAACCACCTGCCAGATTACCTACACAGCTTCCCACACCCACTGTCACCATACCGAATATTGTCTGCCCCACGACTCTGTCCTTCTCCTTCAGTTCCTGATTGATAAAGAACACAGACACAGGTGTAAAGATTCCAAAAGAAAGGGACTGGAGTGCAAATCCCAGAAAAGCCACCGCCAGATTCGGGGCCAGAAAAATCACCAGTGGACGCAGGACAAAGAATACACTGCTCAGCTTCAGCAGCTTCTTGCAGGATACCTTACGTATCAAATAATTGCACAAAAACATTGCCGGCATCTCACTGGCTGCGCAGAAAAATGCCGCTATCCCGAAGGTCCCGTCTGTACCGCCCAGTTCCCGTACAATATTGATCATATAGGTACCCAGGATGGAACTGGTCATATAGCAGATTCCAAATCCCGCCACAAACAACAGCAGCGGCCTGTTTCCCTTGAGTATTTCAATAACACTGCTGGATGGCTCCTGTTCTTCCTTCACCGCAGATGACTCCGGTTCCTGCATGGATACAACTACTGCAAACAGCAGAAGCTCCATGCCCGCAAAGGCAAAGGTAAGGATTCCCGGAAAAAAGTGTTCCACAAGCTGCCCTAAGACTACAGCACTGACTGCATAGCTCACTGACCCAAGCCCTCTGGAAATACAGAAATTCACCTCATAGCCCTGGTTCATATACTCCATTCCCATGGCAGTGATCAGAGGGGTAATGGAGTTATACAGGGTATTCAGCACAAGATACAGCCCCACTATTGCCATTTTGGGAAGGGGGACTGTTCCAAGGACCAGATATCCCGACGTAACTGCCAGAATAATCAGAAGAATCATCTTCTTCAAACTCAGTCCCCGGACCTTTCCCACCAGACCGGCCAGGAACGGCTGCATCCATATGCTGATAAATGCCGCTCCGCCTACGGACATGCCTACAAGCGTGTTGGACAATCCCTTGTACTGAAGAAACACAGTTGCAAATCCCATGATCGCGCAGCTTGAAACCCAGTAAAAACACTGAAGCAGTGTATATTGATGACGCACCTGCACACTTTTTATCCGTCTCATCTCTTCTTTATCCTTCCGAATATCATGCATCGCTCATAACTGTCTGGTACCCTGACAGTCATGAATAAAAATCTATCTTTCACCTTTTATATACCAAATGCAATCAATCGTCAATAGAAAAAAGAACTAAAGAAATAGAGAAATCTTTGGTAGTTTAACGAAGAGAATCTGTCAGCAGAAATCAAGACAGCTCCTCTTCGTTCATCAAAATTACCTTGGCCGTATTATATAAAGCAGTCGCCTGTTTTTCCATCAGTTTCTGGAATGCGGCTTTGTCGTGCTTTTTAACTCTTTTTATCAGTAATAGGTTCATATTCATCCCCCTTTGCGGAGTCCGGATTTCCTGTTTGTTTGTGCACTGATTAGATGAGGAAGAAAGCTTTTTTCTCCGGCTGGGTACGCTGTTTTTTTTAATGGCTCTATGTCAATAGTTGGGGTGGGATTCTTTGAATCCCGCTCCTTTACTACATTTAGGGCCATTTTAATGTTTGGGTCTATAATTCATGTTTTTGGGCATGCCAAATAAGCCTCTTGCCAGTCGTCCGTTTTTTAGATAGAGCAGTGTATAATTCTTGTACGGAATCTATTAAAGTTACGTATTCCGAAAGATAGTCTTTTTAGCACCTTGATTTTATTATTGTAACCTTCAGTAGGACCATTTGTATATTTGTATTTAAAAGCATTTAAAATACCTTCTGACCAGTTTCTATAAGTTTTTGCACAGTTCTCAAACTCGGGTATTCCTGATTTCTCTGCAGACTTAACCCACTCCCAGAAAGCTGTTCGCTGATAGGAGTACTTCTCGCTCTGGCATATCTCATAAAACCATTCCTTAAGAGTATGAGCCAATCTCAAGTCATCGTTATAAAGTAGCATAAGATCGCACGCTTTCTTGTTTTCATCCTTAAGCTTAGCATATCGAGTAAGAATTAACTTTCGGCTGCGTTTATAGTATCTTCTGAGGTTTACAGGCATTGTTTTCTGGAGCCTTTTCCTCACATTTTCAATTGCCCAAGTTACATACCGGATGAAATGATATTTGTCTATAATGATTGTGGCATTAGGGAAGTAAGCTCTTGCTAAGTCTACGTAGGGCTGCCACATATCACAGACAAAGAACTTCACACGGTGGCGCTCAGCTCGGTTTGTTTCTCTGAAATAGGAAATCAAATGGCTCTGCGTTCTGTCCGGTAGGATATCAAGAATACGGTGTTTCTTGGCATCTAAAAGAATACATTGGTACTTTCCGGCGTCTGTATTACCCTTAAATTCATCAATTGATATACACTCTGGAAGAGAGGGTGTAGAATAATTAATGGTGTCCAAAAGTCGGGTAACGGTGTTAACTGAAACATTTGTTGTATCTGCAACGGACTTTATACTCACAAGATTTCTAAGTAGGTCAATTATCTTGTAGGATAAACGTAAAGTCTGCCGTTGATAGGAAGGTAGAAAATGATATTTCTCCATAAATCGTTTACCGCATTTACAGACATATCGCCTTTTCTTAAGTATTAAATATGTATGTTTCATTTGGAACGGTAGATCCTTAATCTTTTGATACCGATAATCATGAATGCGTTTGGTTTGGTTGCCGCACTCAGGACAAGTCTGTAAGGAAGGATCTGTTTGAATAAAAATCTTTACATAATGATCCGCATGCACAACTTTTTTTATTATAACCCCTTCTAAATCTAAGAGATTTTTGGTACAATTAGAGTGCATTTTTGAAACCTCCTTTAAAATGTTAGTTTTGGATGACCGGCATTTTGGGGAGGCTTCTTTTATTTTATAACAAAAAATGAATGTTGAAAATACGTTATTCACATACCCCAACATTCATTATAGAACCTTTTTAATAACAGAAAAACCCCGGAAACCTTACGGTTCCGGGGCATCTTATGCTTGGACACAATGTACCTTACGGTACTCTATATTTATATATTCGTACTACTCAGTGATTACTCGATGATTGTAGCAACACGGCCTGAACCAACAGTACGTCCACCTTCACGGATAGCGAAAGTAAGACCCTGGTCCATAGCGATCGGGTGGATCAGCTCGATTGTCATCTCTACGTTATCACCAGGCATGCACATCTCAACACCTTCCGGTAAGTTGCAGACACCTGTTACGTCTGTTGTTCTGAAGTAGAACTGCGGACGATAGTTGTTGAAGAACGGTGTATGACGGCCACCCTCGTCTTTTGTCAGAACGTAAACCTGAGCTGTGAATTTTGTATGGCATTTGATTGTTCCCGGTTTAGCAAGAACCTGTCCTCTTTCGATTTCAGTTCTCTGAACACCACGAAGCAGTGCACCGATGTTGTCACCAGCCTGAGCCTCGTCTAACAGTTTACGGAACATCTCGATACCTGTTACAACTACTTTACGTGTCTCTTCTTTCAGACCAACGATTTCAACTTCTTCAGATACGTGAAGAACACCAGCCTCTACTCTACCAGTAGCAACTGTACCACGACCTGTGATAGAGAATACATCCTCTACAGGCATGATGAACGGTTTGTCTGTGTCACGCTGAGGATCCGGAATCCAGCTGTCAACTGCAGCCATCAGTTCCATGATCTTGTCGCCCCACTCGCTGCTTGGATCTTCCAGAGCTTTCAGAGCAGAACCCTGGATGATCGGTGTGTCATCGCCTGGGAAGTCATACTCGCTTAACAGCTCACGGATTTCCATGTCTACCAGCTCAAGCAGCTCTTCATCGTCAACCATATCACATTTGTTCATGAATACAACGATGTAAGGAACACCTACCTGACGAGACAGCAGGATGTGCTCTTTTGTCTGAGCCATAACACCATCAGTTGCAGCAACAACCAGGATAGCGCCATCCATCTGAGCAGCACCAGTGATCATGTTCTTTACATAGTCAGCATGGCCTGGGCAGTCAACGTGTGCGTAATGTCTGTTCTCTGTTTCATATTCAACGTGAGCAGTAGAGATTGTGATACCACGTTCTCTCTCCTCCGGAGCTTTATCGATATTAGCGAAATCTACTGCTGCGTTTCCTTCTACTCTCTCAGAAAGAGTTTTTGTGATAGCAGCTGTCAGAGTTGTTTTACCATGGTCAACGTGTCCGATGGTACCAATGTTACAATGCGGTTTGCTTCTTTCAAATTTAGCTTTTGCCATTTTGAATTTCCTCCTTATTCACATGCGCCCCGTCTGGGCAATTTTATGATTTTTTGTTGCCTCATAACGAGGCGGTTGGAATATCAATATATTCAACCTGCTATCCTTGATTATATTGCAAATCAAGGATATTTGCAAGTTTTTAATTATTATTTTCCTGTTTTTACTGAAAGTACCTTTTCCTGTACGGATTTCGGAACCGGCTCATATTTCTCGAAGAACATGGAGTAGTTACCACGGCCCTGTGTTCTGGAACGCAGGTCTGTTGCGTAACCGAACATCTCAGCCAGAGGAACGAATCCGCGGATCATCTTGCCTCCGCCAATATCATCCATACCTTCGATACGTCCACGACGGGAGTTGATATCACCGATAACATCACCCATGTAGTCTTCCGGAGTAGTAACCTCTACTCTCATGATAGGCTCCAGGAGAACCGGAGCTGCCTTCGCCATAGCTTCCTTGAATGCAAGAGAACCTGCAATATGGAATGCCATCTCGGAGGAATCGACCTCATGGTAAGAACCGTCATAAACGTTTGCGTAAATACCTACAACCGGGAATCCACCCAGAATACCAGCTCTCATAGCTTCTTCGATACCCTGTCCTACAGGCTGGATGTATTCCTTCGGAATAGCACCGCCCACAACTGTGCTCTCGAACTTGAACAGTTCTTCGCCGTTGGCGTCCATAGGCTCGAATCTAACTTTACAGTGACCGTACTGTCCACGACCACCGGACTGTTTTGCGTATTTACTGTCAACATCAGCATTCTTGGTAAAGGTCTCTTTGTAAGCAACCTGAGGAGCGCCAACGTTAGCCTCTACTTTGAATTCACGAAGCAGACGGTCTACGATGATCTCCAGATGCAGCTCGCCCATACCAGCGATGATAGTCTGACCTGTTTCTTTATCTGTGTGAGCACGGAAGGTCGGATCTTCTTCGGCAAGTTTTGCCAGAGCTTCACCAAGTTTGCCCTGTCCGGCTTTTGTCTTAGGCTCAATAGCCAGCTCGATAACTGGTTCCGGGAATTCCATGGATTCCAGGATAACCGGGTGCTGTTCATCGCAGATTGTATCACCTGTTGTGGTGAATTTGAATCCGATCGCTGCAGCGATATCACCGGCATATACTTTATCCAGTTCCTGTCTCTTGTTGGCATGCATCTGAAGGATACGTCCAACACGCTCTTTTTTGCCTTTTGTCGCATTCAGTACATAAGAACCGGAGTTCATAGTACCAGAGTAAACTCTGAAGAATGCCAGCTTACCAACGAACGGGTCAGTCATGATCTTAAATGCCAGAGCTGCGAACGGTTCGTCGTCGGAAGAATGCTTCTCAACTTCGTTTCCGTCCATATCCTGACCTTTGATAGCCGGGATATCTGTAGGAGCAGGCATAAATTCAAGAATAGCATCCAGTAATTTCTGAACACCTTTATTTCTGTAAGCAGTACCACAGCATACCGGGATTGCTGCACACTCGCAGGTTCCTTTTCTCAGGGCTGCTTTCAGAGCTTCAACGGTAGGTTCTTCACCTTCCAGATACTCCATCATTAAATCATCATCTAACTCGCAGATCTTCTCAACTAACTCTGTGTGATACAGTTCTGCGTCATCAGCCATATCCTCCGGGATATCTGTGATGGAAATGTCCTCGCCCTTTTCATCATTGTAGATGTAGGCTTTCATTTCAAACAGGTCGATGATTCCTTTGAATTCATCTTCTTTACCGATGGGCAGCTGAAGACAAATTGCATTTTTACCTAAACGAGTCTTGATCTGTTCTACGGCACCGTAGAAATCTGCACCCAGGATATCCATCTTGTTGATGAATGCCATACGGGGTACATTGTAGGTATCTGCCTGACGCCATACATTTTCAGACTGAGGCTCAACGCCGCCTTTTGCACAGAAGACACCAACCGCACCGTCAAGTACACGTAAGGAACGCTCTACTTCTACAGTAAAGTCAACGTGACCTGGGGTATCAATAATATTGATACGATGTTCCAGTGCGCCTGGTTTGCTTTTACAGTTTTCCTGTAAAGTCCAGTGACAGGTGGTAGCGGCGGAAGTAATTGTGATACCTCTCTCCTGTTCCTGCTCCATCCAGTCCATGGTAGCAGTTCCTTCGTGAGTATCGCCAATTTTATAGTTAACACCGGTATAATATAAGATACGCTCTGTAAGAGTGGTCTTACCGGCATCAATATGTGCCATAATACCAATGTTTCTGGTTCTATCTAACGGATATTCTCTTCCAGCCAATGGATTTTCCTCCTCTAGAATCGATAGTGAGCAAATGCTTTATTTGCCTCAGCCATCTTATGCATGTCTTCTTTCTTCTTAACAGATGCACCTGTATTGTTGGAAGCATCTAATAATTCATTAGCCAGTCTGTCTTCCATTGTCTTCTCTCCTCTTTTACGAGAATACAGAGTGATCCAACGAAGAGCTAATGCCTGACGTCTTTCAGGTCTTACTTCGATAGGTACCTGATAGGTAGCACCACCGATACGTCTGGCTTTAACTTCCAGAACCGGCATGATGTTGTTCATTGCTTCTTCAAAAACTTCGATTGCCGGTTTACCGGCTTTTTCCTCCATTTTAGCGAACGCACCGTATACGATCTTCTGAGCTACACCCTTCTTACCATCTAACATAATGTTATTGACAAGTTTGGTAACCACTTTGTTTCCGTATAACGGATCTGCTAAAACGTCTCTTTTTTGAGTATGTCCTTTACGTGGCACGTTACTTCCCTCCTTAATCATTATCAAAATTACGGACAAACGTTTTGCCCTTAACGATTAGATCATCGGTACTCACACAACTATTTTGTATGTCCGTACTCGGTAAATCCTATATAGAAACCCGCAGCCACAACCTGGGTCTATGGAATCCCGGTACAAAATCAGTCTTAATAGTTATATCTGTGACTTCAAATGATTCTAATTAATTATTTTTTCGGTCTCTTAGCACCGTATTTAGAACGGGCCTGACGTCTGTTGGCAACGCCTGCAGTATCAAGTGTACCACGGATAATGTGGTATCTTGTACCTGGTAAGTCTTTTACCCTGCCGCCACGGATAAGAACAACACTATGCTCCTGAAGGTTATGTCCTTCACCTGGAATGTAGCTTGTTACCTCGATTCCGTTGGAAAGACGAACTCTGGCGATTTTTCTAAGAGCAGAGTTAGGCTTTTTCGGTGTAGCAGTTTTAACCGCTGTACACACACCTCTCTTCTGCGGAGAAGACATATCTGTGGTCTTCTTCTGTAAAGAGTTAAAACTCTTCTGAAGCGCCGGAGCTGTGGACTTCTTTACGGAAGTCTGACGTCCTTTTCTTACTAACTGATTGAATGTTGGCATTCCATTTCACCTCCTGTATTATTTCTCTTCTACATTATTATAGAAGAAATGAGTGGCTGCCAGTTATTCATTGTCATGAATAAATGTTTTTACGCGCAAAAAAATTGCGTTTTATGCACGCTCTCTCATTATATCCATGTAAAATGGTGCTGTCAAGGAAATTTTTCAAAAAAATACAATTTTATAGGTATTTCCCGCATAATCTCTGCACCGTCACCGTCCTTTCGGGTGTTTTACAAAATAAAATACACAGAACAGCCAATACAGGATCATGGATAGTCATATTTTTTCATTTTTAACCGCAGTATGCGCTCCACAGAGGCATCGATCCTCTCCTGGCTCAAATCGCCACTCCTGACAGCATCCAGCACACCACGGTAGGCAGCCTTGAAATCTTCGGGCATCAGGAGCATGTCCGCACCGGCCTGGAGTGCCTTTACAGAAGCCTCGGCAGGACTGTACACTCCGGAAACAGCCTTCATATCCAGGGCATCTGTGATAATGAGGCCGTCATATCCATACTTGTCCCGGAGCAGGCCGGTCAGCACTTTTTCCGAGAGAGACGCCGGGGTATCATCTCCCAGGGATTTGGGTATGGAGATATGGCCTGCCATGATAAGATCCGACTCTGCCTTTATCCCTTCTATAAAAGGAATCATCTCTTTCTGCTCCATCTCCTCCAGGGTCTTGTCCGTATAGGCGCGTTCTTCATGGCTGTCCTCCACAGTACCTCCCAGTCCCGGGAAGTGTTTCAGACAGGCTGACACTCCGTTGTCCTGCAGTCCTCTGACCACCTGCGCCGCCATATCAGCAGTCAACTGGGGGTCTTCCCCAAAAGAACGGTCTCCTATAACAGTATTGCCAGAATTGGTAATTACATCCGCATCCGGTGCAAAATCTATATTAAATCCTATTTCTTTCAAATAGGATGCTAAGTTTTTTCCCACATCATAGGCCCGGGAAGTATCCCTACTGTCCCCTATGGCTCGCATACTCTCATATCTGGTAACGGAGAAATTCTTATTCCCTGCTACCCGGGACACCTCTCCGCCCTCCTCATCTACACCCAGAAACACAGGGACACCTGCAATTTCCTTTGCATAGTTCTGGGTTTTGGACAACATTTCTTTAAGCTGGTCCGGCCCCTGGATATTCCGGGAAAAATATATGATCCCTCCTACAGGGTACTGCTCATAAGCTTTCTTCGTATCCTCACCGGCAACGGTGGCTGCATCTACCTGGGTGATAGCCTCAGGTGTTACGAAAAAAAGCTGTGCCGCTTTCTCCTCAAGGCTCATGGATTTCACCTTATCCTTAACCTTCTGCGGCACATCCGGCGATACATAAACCTGGGCCGGCCCTGTATCCGCCGCCTCAGGTTCCGCCTGTACTGAACCTGCCGCGTCCACGCTCTCTTCCGCCTTTTCCCCGCCGGGGGTCCCATGTGCGGATGCTGTCTCTGTTCTCTGGCTTTCTGATTTTAAGGTAATGACGATCAAGACAATAGATAAAACTACGATGATGACTCCCATGGGAACCAGCATCCATAAAGGTGACTTTCTTTTTTTGTTCATACTTGTCCTCCTTTAAAAGACTGCATAACCTGAATACAAAAACCGCCCCTCCGGTCATTTTCCGGAAAAGCGGTCTTTTGTATGTTTTGCAAGTAACTGTAAAGGTACTAAACGGTTACATCCTGCTTTATTCTTCTGTCAATTCGGCTTCTTCTTCCTCCTCGGAAAGTTCCACCTCATCCACCTCATCTGTCAACTGGAGAACTTCCTCTTCATCCTCAGCCGGAAGTACATCCAGTGCTTCCGCCAGTTCGAGTTCATCCTCATCATAATCTTCTTCATCCTCAGCCAAATCTGTATCCAGCTTGATGTTGGAGTAGCACTTCATTCCTGTTCCCGCAGGAATCAGTTTACCGATGATAACATTCTCTTTCAGACCGATCAGTGGATCGATCTTGCCCTTGATGGCTGCTTCAGTCAGAACCTTTGTGGTCTCCTGGAAGGAAGCTGCGGACAAGAAGGAGTTGGTTGCCAGAGATGCTTTGGTGATACCCAGCATTACCTGTTTTCCGTCTGCCGGTTCTTTGCCCTCTTCTATGAGCTTCTCGTTCTCTTCCTCGTAGTCCAGAACGTCAACCAGGGTACCCGGCAGGAATTCTGTATCTCCGTTGTCCTCGATGCGGATCTTCTTCAGCATCTGGCGAACGATAACCTCGATATGCTTATCATTGATCTCAACACCCTGCAGACGGTATACACGCTGTACTTCCTGGATCATATAATCCTGAACAGCACGAACGCCCTTGATCTTCAGAATGTCATGAGGATTGACACTACCCTCTGTCAGCTCATCACCGGCCTCCAGATACTGTCCGTCCTGAACCTTGATACGAGAGCCGTAAGGAATCAGGTAAGTCTTGGAGTTACCGTCCTCATTATCTGTAACGATGATTTCACGTTTCTTCTTTGTATCCTTCAGTGTTGCAATACCTTTGATCTCTGTGATGATTGCAAGACCTTTCGGCTTCCTTGCCTCAAAAAGCTCCTCCACACGGGGAAGACCCTGTGTGATATCGCCGCCGGCAACACCACCGGTATGGAAGGTACGCATGGTAAGCTGTGTACCTGGTTCACCGATAGACTGGGCTGCGATAATACCTACAGACTCACCTACCTGAACAGGCTCACCGGTTGCCATGTTGGCACCGTAGCATTTTGCACACACACCGATATGGCACTTACATGTGAGGATAGTACGGATCTTAACGGAATCATAAGATTTGCCATCCTCTTTCACTCCCTCATTGACCACACGTGCGGCGCGCTTTGGAGTGATCATATGGTTTGCCTTGACGATCACTTCGCCTTTGGCGTTCTTGATGGTCTCACAAGAGAAACGTCCTGTGATACGTTCCTGAAGACTTTCAATCTCTTCTTTTCCGTCCATGAAGGCTTTTACCCACATACCCGGAATCTCGCCTCTGTCTTCACAGCAGTCCACTTCCCGGACGATCAGATCCTGGGAAACGTCAACCAGACGTCTTGTCAGGTAACCGGAGTCAGCGGTACGCAGGGCTGTATCAGACAGACCTTTACGTGCACCATGAGCGGACATGAAGTATTCCAGTACGTCAAGACCCTCACGGAAGTTTGACTTGATGGGCAGCTCGATGGTGTGACCTGTCGTATCAGCCATCAGACCACGCATACCGGCAAGCTGTTTGATCTGCTTATCGGAACCACGGGCACCGGAGTCAGCCATCATAAAGATGTTGTTGTACTTATCAAGTCCTGTCAGCAGGGCTTTGGTAAGCTCATCATCGGTCTTCTTCCATGTCTCAACTACTTCTTTATATCTCTCTTCCTCCGTGATAAGACCACGTTTGAAGTTCTTGGTGATAAGGTCAACCGTATCCTGTGCCTTTTGGATCATCTCAGGTTTCTGAGGCGGCACTGTCATATCAGAGATAGATACGGTCATGGCAGCTCTGGTTGAGTATTTGTAACCTGTGGCTTTGATCTTATCCAGCACCTCTGCGGTTCTGGTAGCGCCGTGGGTATTGATTACTTTTTCCAGAATCTGTTTTAACTGTTTCTTGCCTACCAGGAAATCAACTTCCAGCTTCAGTTCATTGCCCGGTACAGACCGGTCCACAAAACCTAAATCCTGCGGAATGATTTCATTGAACAGGAAACGTCCCAGTGTGGAATCCACCATGTCTTCCATTACGGTGCCGTCCGGCTGTGTCTTGCTGCAAAGTACATGAATTCTGGTCTGCAGTGTAATATATCCGTTTTCATAAGCCAGGATGGCTTCATTTACGCTCTTGAAATATTTGCCTTCACCTTTAACGCCCGGTCTCTCCTGTGTCAGATAGTAGATACCAAGGACCATATCCTGTGAAGGAACAGCCACCGGACCACCGTCAGACGGTTTCAGCAGGTTGTTTGGAGACAGAAGCAGGAAACGGCACTCTGCCTGAGCCTCAACGGACAGGGGAAGATGAACAGCCATCTGGTCACCATCAAAGTCGGCGTTGAACGCGGTACATACAAGGGGATGCAGCTTGATCGCTTTACCCTCAACCAGAATAGGCTCAAATGCCTGGATACCCAGACGATGCAGTGTAGGAGCACGGTTTAACATGACAGGATGCTCTTTGATGACATCTTCCAGAACATCCCATACTTCAGGTTCCAGCTTCTCTACCATCTTCTTGGCATTCTTAATGTTATGGGCAGTGCCGTTGCTCACCAGCTCTTTCATAACAAAAGGCTTGAACAGCTCAATCGCCATCTCTTTTGGCAGACCGCACTGGAATATCTTCAATTCAGGTCCAACCACGATAACAGAACGGCCTGAGTAGTCAACTCGTTTACCCAGAAGGTTCTGACGGAAACGGCCTGATTTACCTTTCAGCATATCGGAAAGGGACTTCAGCGCACGGTTACCCGGTCCTGTGACCGGACGGCCCCGGCGTCCATTGTCAATCAGGGCATCAACAGCTTCCTGGAGCATTCTCTTCTCATTGCGGACAATGATATCAGGAGCGCCCAGTTCAAGCAGTCTTTTCAGACGGTTATTTCTGTTGATGATCCTTCTATATAAATCATTTAAGTCGGATGTGGCGAAACGTCCGCCGTCCAGCTGAACCATAGGACGAAGGTCCGGCGGAATTACAGGCACAACTGTCATGATCATCCACTCCGGACGGTTTCCGGATTCACGGAAAGCTTCCACAACCTCAAGACGCTTTACGATACGTGCGCGCTTCTGGCCTGTGGAATCCTTGAGGCCTGCTTTCAGCTCTTTGGATTCTCTTTCCAGGTCAATAGCCTCCAGCAGTTCCATAACAGACTCTGCTCCCATTCCTACACGGAATGCGCCGTCACCGTATTTTTCTCTGGCATCCTGGAACTCTTTCTCTGTCAGTACCTGTTTGTACTGCAGTTCCGTGGTGCCTGCGTCCAGTACGATATAGTTGGCAAAGTACAGGACTTTTTCCAGGGATCTCGGGGAAAGATCCAGGATCAGTCCCATTCTGGACGGAATACCCTTGAAGTACCAGATATGGGAGACCGGTGCTGCCAGTTCAATATGGCCCATGCGCTCCCTGCGGACGCTGGCTTTTGTCACCTCAACGCCGCATCGGTCACAGACAACGCCTTTATAACGGATTTTCTTGTATTTACCGCAGTGACATTCCCAGTCTTTGCTCGGTCCGAAAATCCTCTCGCAGAACAGGCCGTCTTTTTCCGGTTTCAGGGTTCTATAGTTAATGGTTTCCGGTTTTTTAACCTCGCCTCTGGACCAGTCCCGGATTTTCTCCGGGGACGCCAATCCGATTTTGATGGCATCAAAGGTCATCGGCTGATATGCCTCTTTATTTGCTGTTTCTGGCATTGTGGACTCCTTTCCTTACTCCTCGACAAGAGTATCATCATCTAAGCTCAAGAATGCTTCTTCATCCTCTTCCGGCTCATCCTCCACGTCTACTAATTCTTCACCCTCGAATTCCTGTTTTGAGAATCCGTAGTCTCCGTAATCTTCTTCGCCGCGGTGTTTGGAATCACCTTCAATGATGGAGCGCATATCTGTCTCGCCATAGTCGATATTCTCCATGATTTCCACTTCTGTCATGTCTTCTCTGAGGACTCTGACATCCAGACCCAAGGACTGCAGCTCCTTCAAAAGTACCTTGAAGGACTCCGGAATACCAGGCTCCGGAATATTGTCGCCCTTGATAATCGCTTCATAAGTTTTCACACGTCCGATCACATCATCGGATTTCACTGTCAGGATCTCCTGCAGTGTATAGGAAGCACCATATGCTTCCAGTGCCCAAACCTCCATCTCTCCGAAACGCTGACCGCCGAACTGGGCTTTACCACCCAGAGGCTGCTGTGTAACCAGGGAGTATGGGCCTGTGGAACGTGCGTGGATCTTATCATCTACCAAGTGATGCAGCTTCAGATAGTGCATGTGTCCGATGGTTACAGGGCTGTCAAAATATTCACCTGTACGTCCGTCACGAAGTCTTACCTTACCGTCACGGGAGATCGGCACGCCTTTCCACAGCTCTCTGTGAGCTCTGTTATCGTAAAGGAACTGTAAAACTTCAGGGCGCATTGTATCTTTATGCTTTGCCTCAAAGTCTTCCCATTCCATGTTCACATAATCATTTGCAAGATCCAGGGTATCCTGGATATCATTCTCATTGGCACCGTCAAATACCGGTGTAGCAATGTTAAATCCAAGGGCTTTTGCCGCAAGACTCAGATGGATCTCCAGCACCTGTCCGATATTCATACGGGAAGGCACACCCAGAGGGTTCAGTACAATGTCCAGCGCGCGTCCGTTTGGCAAGAACGGCATATCCTCAACAGGAAGCACACGGGAAACAACACCCTTGTTACCATGACGGCCGGCCATCTTATCACCCACAGAAATCTTTCTCTTCTGCGCAATATAGATGCGGACTGCCTGATTGACACCGGGAGACAGCTCATCGCCGTTCTCTCTTGTAAATACTTTTGCGTCTACAACGATACCGTACTCACCGTGAGGAACCTTCAGGGAAGTATCACGCACTTCACGGGCTTTTTCACCGAAAATAGCGCGGAGCAGTCTCTCCTCTGCAGTCAGCTCTGTCTCTCCCTTGGGAGTTACTTTACCAACCAGGATATCACCTGCGCGGACCTCAGCACCGATACGGATAATGCCGCGCTCGTCCAGATCTTTTAATGCATCGTCACCAACGCCCGGAACATCACGTGTGATCTCTTCCGGTCCTAACTTTGTATCTCTGGCTTCTGCCTCATATTCTTCAATATGCACAGAAGTATAGACATCATCCTGTACCAGTCTCTCACTTAACAGAACGGCATCCTCGTAATTGTAGCCCTCCCAGGTCATGAAACCGATCAGGGGGTTCTTGCCAAGAGCCAGCTCACCGTTTGCGGTGGAAGGTCCGTCAGCAATTACCTGTCCCTCTTCCACATGCTCTCCCTTGGTCACAATGGGTCTCTGGTTATAGCAGTTGCTCTGGTTACTTCTCATGAACTTAGTAAGACGGTAAGTATCTTTTGTACCATCATCATTGCGCATAACAATTTCTTTTGACGCCGCACACTCTATGGTACCGGCTTTTTTAGCCACTACACAGACACCGGAGTCAACGGCTGCCTTCACTTCCATACCGGTTCCTACAACAGGAGCCTCTGTGGTGAGAAGGGGCACAGCCTGGCGCTGCATGTTGGATCCCATCAGGGCACGGTTGGCATCATCGTTCTGCAGGAATGGGATGAGGGCTGTAGCTACTGAGAACACCATCTTCGGAGATACGTCCATGTAGTCAAACATATGGCGTTCATATTCCTGTGTTTCATCCAGATAACGTCCGGAAACGTTCTTATGGATAAAGTGTCCTTCTTCGTCCAGCGGCTCATTAGCCTGCGCAACATGGTAGTTATCCTCTTCATCTGCGGTCATATAGACAACCTCGTCTGTAACCCGCGGATTTTTAGGATCTGTTTTGTCGATCTTACGGTACGGAGCTTCCACAAAACCGTACTGATTGATCCTGGCGTAGGATGCCAGGGAGTTGATCAGACCGATGTTAGGACCCTCAGGAGTCTCGATAGGGCACATTCTTCCGTAATGGGAGTAATGTACATCTCGAACCTCGAAACCTGCACGGTCTCGTGACAGACCGCCGGGGCCTAATGCGGAAAGACGTCTCTTATGGGTCAGCTCACCCAGAGGGTTGTTCTGATCCATGAACTGTGACAACTGGGAGGAACCAAAGAATTCCTTCACGGCTGCTGTTACCGGTTTGATATTGATCAGGGACTGGGGAGAAATACCCTCCATATCCTGTGTTGTCATTCTCTCGCGAACCACACGCTCCAGTCTGGAAAGACCGATCCTGTACTGGTTCTGCAGCAGTTCACCTACTGCACGGATACGTCTGTTGCCCAGATGGTCGATATCGTCATCGTTGCCCAGACCATATTCCAGATGCATGTTATAGTTAATGGAAGCAAGGATATCTTCTTTTGTGATATGCTTCGGAATCAGCTCGTGGATCTCACGGCGGACTGCGTCCTTGATATCCTCAATATCCTCATTCTCTTCCAGTATCTTAGCCAGAACAGGATAGTACACAAGCTCTGTCACTCCCACCTCAGCGGGATCAACGTCCACATAATTGGTGATATCCACCATCATGCTGGAAAGGACTTTGATGTTGCGCTCTTCACCCTGGATCCATACATAGGGAACTGCCGCGTTCTGGATCTGGTCAGCCAGTTCTTTTGATACGACTGTGCCGGCCTCTGCCATGATCTCACCTGTTGTGGTATCCACAACCTCCTCAGCCAGTACATGGCCTGCGATGCGGTTTCTCAGCAGTAACTTTTTGTTGAATTTGTAACGGCCTACTTTTGCCAGGTCGTAACGTCTTGGGTCAAAGAACATACTGGTGATCAGGCTCTCTGCGCTTTCCACAGCCAGCGGCTCACCCGGACGGATCTTTTTGTATAACTCCAGAAGACCTTCCTGATAACTCTCAGCAGTGTCTTTTGTAAAGCTGGCTAATATCTTCGGTTCCTCACCGAATAACTCTATAATTTCTGCATTCGTGCCGATACCTAAAGCACGAATCAAAACTGTAATAGGGACTTTTCTAGTTCTGTCTACACGTACATAGAATACGTCATTGGAGTCGGTCTCATATTCCAGCCATGCACCCCTGTTCGGGATAACAGTACAGGAATAAAGGGTTTTGCCCAGTTTATCGTGAGCGATAGCGTAATAAATGCCCGGAGAACGCACAAGCTGGCTGACAATAACTCGTTCAGCGCCGTTGATCACGAAGGTACCGGTTGCAGTCATTAACGGCAGATCACCCATGAAAATTTCATGTTCACTGATCTCGTCATTCTCTCTGTTGTATAATTTTACCCTTACTTTCAGAGGAGCTGCAAAAGTAGCGTCCCTCTCCTTGCATTCCTCGATGGAGTATTTAACCTCATCTTCACACAAAGTAAAGTCAACAAATTCCAAGCTCAATTTACCGCTGTAGTCGGCGATTGGAGAGATATCTTCAAAAACTTCTTTTAGACCTTCGTCCAGAAACCACTGGTAAGAGTCTTTCTGTACTTCAATGAGGTTCGGCATTTCCAGTACCTCTTTCTGGCGCTGGTAGGTCATTCTCATGCTCTTACCGGTTGTAATGGGACGGATTCTATTTTTCTCCATTGACGTTTCACCCCTTGTATGTTTTAATTTTATTATGCTTATACCTGAGCCCTTGATCGAAAGTTTCCTATAATAAGGTTAATTTCATTCATAAATAGAACAACAGGCATAACTTGCCATAATAGTGCATTTCTCACTATAACACACCCTGTCAAGCCTGTCAACCATTTTTTGTTAAAATATTTTTAGGTGTTTTTACAGCATTTCCTGCAGTCTTTCCACATCTTTGATATGCATCTCCTGCCCCTGTATGCTGAAATATCCCTCTTTTCCCATCAGTTTTAATTCCTGGTTCAGCGATGACCGACTCACATGGAGCATATTTGCCATAACCGACTGAGAAACCGGCATCGGGATCACTTCCTCCACCACAATATCGTTCATTCCCACGATCCAGTAGGCTATCCTCTCACGGATAGTTTGATAATTCAGACAATTGAGATAGAGCTGGTCTTTCAGACCCCGCTGCGATATATAGAGCAGCAAAGAATACATCAGCAGGTTGTCCCGCTCCAGCATTTCCTCCAGAACCTCCACAGGGATCCAGGCCACTGTGGATTTTTTCGCAGCCACCAGGGTATAGGTGTAATATCTCTTTCCGGAAAAGTAGAGCAGCTCCGGAAAAATATCATTCTTTTCAAAATAGGCATTGCAAAGCTCATCCCCGTTGACTGTGTGGCTCACCGCCTTCAGGATGCCGTCCAGTACGATTCCAAAATAGTTGATCTTGCTCCCCTGTGGATATATGATCTCTGACCTCTGATATGTCTTGCGATTCATATACGGCCGATAAATGCAGCTTCCCATACAGAGATCAGCAAAAGGAAGCGGACAGCTTTTTTTCGTGTCCTCAAAAAACTTATGCATTTCTATCCCTCCCAACATTAGAGTATCCCAGAAAAAAAGAAACGCAAAGAGGGGCTGTCAAAACAGCTCCTCTCTGCGTTTTATTCTTCTTATTCCAATGGTCTGTCCAAAATATCACACAAATCATCATAATCCTTCTCGCCATTGAACCTCTGGACCTCTTCCCCGTTTTTGTAGATCACAACGACAGGAATTCCTCCGATATGGCACGCATCCAGCAGATCCTGATTGGAATCCACATCAACATAGCGTACCTCATACATTCCCTCATACTCTTCCATGAGGGCTTCCTCCAGAACAGGATGAAGTGCCTTGCAGTGTACACAGCGCTCTGCTCCGAACAGCACGAGAACCGGTCTTCCTTCTACTTTAAGTACATCATCATTCCAGTTTGACATAGTCACCGGTTTGAAAAAGTCTGTATTCACTTCAAAGACTTTTTCCCTCTGTGTCACATCTTCCTCGTCGTCTGTGGCCACACACAGTGCCACATCTTGATAATACGGCAAAGTTCCTTCAATATCAATGATTTTTTTCGCTCCGAAGGCTCCTGCTCCCGGTACCCTGTAGGTTATGTTGTCAATAGGCGCGATGGGAACCTCCGTGGGAACCGGTTCCTGGGGCACATAACTATAAGGGTAACGGTAAGCGCGGTAGATCATATTATTCTTAGGCCCTTTTTCATTATGTGTATAATATGGTGATATCCATTCCCACACGATCTCATGTTCCGGTGTCACTTCGATCACGCGGCCGTCTGAACCTTCCGTGACCATAGTATTTCCATTGGGCAGGCGCTGTGCGCTGCTGACATAGGGACTGTAAAATTTGCTGGCGTCAGTGGGAACCGCATGGCCCAGTTCCTTTGGAGTCAGTTTCCAGACCACCTCCAGTGTTACCGGGTTAAACTCCAGCACGCGGCTGTAATCACGCAGGGCATTTTTTACACCGATGGGAGCTGATGGGTTCGGCACCCCGTATCCGCCCCAGCCGCCATTGTCAAATACCATCAGGTTGCCTTCGCCTGGCAGACCCTTGGGGATCATGTGGAAATGATGCTGGCCAATGATCCAGCCCATTTTTTTAAGCTCCGGAGAAGCATTAAAATCAGGTCCGATACGCCATACGATCTTGCCGGTTTCCTTATCAAGGATTGCAAGGATGTTGGCCTCTCTGCAGTCAAAAATAATGTTTTCCGGTTTGAACCGCATATCTCCCTGGTCATACCATTTATTCGGTCCCAGGTAGCTCATGCAGTTTACATGCAGGTAGTCGCCTACGCCTCCGTCTGAGGAACGCATATTGGGGTCCCTGAAAAGTGCGTTTTTAGCCGCTTCATCAAATCCAAGCTCATCGAAGTGCTCGCTGATGGACCATTTCCACAGAATATTGCCCTCCCAGTCCACTTCGATCATAGCGTCATCCAAAAGCTTTTTATCAGATATTTTCGGGTTTCTGATCGTCTGGTGTACCAGGATCAGTGTATTGCCTTCCAGCGGTTTTGCATCCATCCCGGGAACATAGTATCCCACAGGATTTCCCTCTCTCTGATAGTCATGGTGCTGGCGTGCCATCCAGCGGTGATCCCTTCCCGGGTCATCAATATCTTCAAAATGATCAAATTCCCAGACAATATTTCCATCGTAATCAATCTCGATCAGGTTGACACCGTCCTGCATCCCGTAATCAGGATGACGGTACCCTGACAGACCCATCACATACCCGCCCGGAAGCAGTTTCGGCGGCATGGCATGCATATTCCAGCGTCTGATCTCATTTCCGTTCATGTCGAACAGCAGAACGCCGTCATTGATCAGCGGAACAATCGTATATCCGCTCCAGCATTTCTCCGGATTGTAAACAGTGACTCCGTGTGGAAAAACAAGTGGCTGACCCATAATCTATAACCTCCTGAAATCAATCATAATATTTTTTATAATAGGATAAAATCCGTTGACAGTTACACTACTTTACTTCCAATAATTTACCGTTTTCATAAAATGCAGTTGACACTGTGCGTTCTACCTTCAGGTTCTGATACAGAAGATTCTGACGGGTAATGTCCTGGCGGTAAACCTTCCATTCTCCCCGAAGCTGCTGTTCCAGATCTGACACTGCCTGAATCTCTTCATTACTATAAGGATTGTAGAACACAAATGCTATTTTACCTGAATCGGGGCTTAAAATACTTTCAATCTGGTTAAGCTCCTTAACATAGCGTTCAGAGGCCACGGCAGCCACTGCGCCGTCTGCCGCGGAGGTGACAACCTGACGCAAAAATGTCTGCCTGCAGTCTCCTACTGCATAAAGCCCCGGCACACTGGTCTCCATCTTATCGCTGACTTTGATATAGCCGCTCCTGTCACATGTGACCATCTCGCGCACCGGCTCTGTCTGCGGCACCATGCCCACAAAGAAAAACAGTCCGTCTGCTTTTACCTCATGTGCCTGACCTGTCTCAACATTTTTCAGTACAAGGGATTCCACATGGTCACTGCCTTTGATCTCCTGAACCGTGGAACTCCAACAGAAGTCAATCTTAGGATTCTTATAAGCATGTTCCGCTGATACCTCATTACAGTCGAGGTGCCCCTCTTCATGCAGTACTATGATCGTAACCTTAGAGGCAAATCCTGTCAGATAATCGGCTTCCTCAACCGCCTGGTCTCCTGCTCCCAGTACATAAATCTCTTTGCCTTTAAAGAATTCCGCATCGCAAGTAGCACAGTAAGCCACACCGTGTCCCACAAATTCTTTTTCTCCGGGAATCCCCAGCTCTCTCGGACGGGTACCCAGATCCAGGATTACACTGCGGGCCTTAAAGTCCCCTCTTCTCTTTGTGCTGACAATAAAAAGGTTCTCTTCCTTTTTAACCGCCGTTGCTGTAGTCCGCTTCAGCTCCACGGTGGGATGACTGGATGCATGTTCCCTGAACCGCTCCATCAGGTGCTGGCCGCTGTCCACCATAGTACCGGGATAATTGCGGACTTCATAGGTATCGTTGATCCTCCCGCCATAGCTTCCCTTTTCCAGAAGAAGGGTTTTCCGTTCGGATCTGCCTGCATATATAGCAGCCGCAAGACCGGCAGGACCGCCGCCCACGATGATCAGATCATAAATTGATTCCATACTTTCATCTCCTATTCTATTTTTCTATTGAATTGTTGCTTTCACTGTTTTATCCGAGGCCTCTCTTCCCACTCCCGTCGCCACCCAGAATATACAGATTCCGGTGAGGATCAGACAGTAAAAAGAGGAGCAGAAAATCTGGAACGGTGTCACTGCAGGCAGATAGCTGTGCTTCTGCACCATTTCATTGATGATCGTCACACTGCCCATTACAAAAGCACTGTTAATGGGAATGATGGAACTAAAGTTTGTCGCGTTAGCTGTCAGCAGGATACTCCGGCGCTCCGGCGAAATACCGCTCTCCTGGCCAATCCTGTCTGCCATGTCTCCAAACATCAGAATTGACGGCAGTACACATCCCGCAAGAAGAATGTTGATGATCACGATCCCTAAAGTGAGAACTGTCTCAGCTCCCCGTTTTGTCTTAGTAAACTTTCCGGACAGGATAAGGCTGCAGCATTTTTCAAGCATTCCTCCATCCACCGCCACCGCGATCAGTCCGTAAAGCAGGATCGTGGACACAGCCACATCCAAAATGCCATAAATACCTTCAAATATAATGCCGTTCAGCCCGGCAGTCTCATAGTCTATACTCACAATATCCGAAAATGTGAACAGACCTGCGATCAGCCCCACTGCAAGGCCTGTAACAATTGCAAAGGAAAGTCCTTCAAACAAGTTGCCCGTCTTAAAGCAGATACACAGCAGTACAGCAACAGGTACCAGCATCCAGAGGCCTCTTGCATCAGAGAACTGGGAGAGCTGAGTCATATCTCCCATGACTCCTCCTCCGGCGCCGAATATGAGATACAGCACTACCGTGACTGCTCCCGCAGCCAGAATATAAGGCGTTCTCTGTCTCAAAACAGAAAGCATTCCGGCCGGTCTTCCTGTTCCCTGTTCATGTTGTGTCATCACTGTGGTGTTGATCACCTGTGAACTGGGAGAAAGTGCATCTCCGAAAAAGATTCCGCTGATCAGCGCTCCGGTCAGCATGGCCGGGCTTGCCCCCATAAGAATTCCCGGGGGATAAAAAATAGGAAGCACTGCAAACAATGCCGCGATCGGGGCTCCTGCACCCATAGAGATCACTGCTGAGGCTAAGAAAGCGAAGACCACGAACCCGCTTTTCGTAATACCAAGCTGAAGGCTCAGCCAGATAAATCCGCCTCCAATATTTCCTGTCATCATGAGCTTAGAGAAAATGCCTATAATGAGGAAGATAAAGATAAGCCTTGAATTTCCGTACTGTGCCAATCCATGTACAATAGAATCCCAGTATTTCCCTTTGTTCCTGCACAGGAAGAAGCCTGCCAGAAGTGAGATGACCGCCGCGAAGATCAACCCTTTCATTGAATAATAATGAAGCCCTACCGAAAATATTCCGCCTATCAGTATGTACAGCGCAAACGGCATCATGGCAAATGCCTGACTGCCCCAAAAAACCAATTTGGGTTTTTCTGTTCCTATGCTGTCCACCCCCGTTTCCTTTAGATAGTTAAAAGTATAACACGCAAAAAAAACTTTACCTGTTCGCGCGCCAACACTTACACAATTTTTTTCAAAATGCCGCGGTTTTTTTGACAAAACCCACAAAAGACCGGCGGCATCAGGTTCTCTTTTCCTGATGCCGCCGGTCTTTTATTTAACAAGAAACCCTTCCCATATCGGAGGTTCCCGCCGCATCCTGTACCTTCCTTATGAGGTTATGCGGACTGGGGTTTATCTATGTTGAAAAAATCTTTTCTTGGATTCCCTGAACCTGAATATATATCTGCTTGTATAGATCACTGCTATTATAAGCATTCCGAAGGATATACCCGCACAGAGTGACGCAGCATTGCCGGTAATTCCCCTGTCAGCCAAACCCATTCCTTCCAATATAATAGAAACGATAAAACTCACAACACCGATCCATGAAAAGATATGCAGTTTTTTCATGAGCCTCATCTTCTCATCATTGCTGTAATCCGCAACCTTCAATACGGTTTCCTCTAAATCTTTATTCATCTTCTCATCCTTCCTTTCTCCATCCAGCAGTTCCCTGAGATCCACATCATAATAATCTGCCATCTCAACGAGAATATCCAAATCCGGCATATTGCTGCCTGTTTCCCATCGTGAAACAGTCCTCCCGGTAACATGGAAATACTCCGCCAACTGCTCCTGGGTCAGCCCTTTTTCTTTGCGAAGTTCTTTAAAAAAACTTCCTGTCTTTTTCTGATCCAATTCATTGCTCCTCCTTTCAACAATAGTATAGTTCAGAAACGATGTAATTTAACACGACATGAAGTGAGAAATACCGTATTTAAGCCCTGGACATACCGTGTCCGGCCATAAACATGTATCTCCTCTCCTTTTTTTGTGGGTATCTGGAGACAATGACAAACCCGAACGCAAAAACCCCCGGTATCATACAGACGCCAGGGGGCAAATCACATATTTTTTTATTATAACATATATAAATACAGTAAAACCGTAATTAAGATCATATATTTATGATCCGCCGGAACCTTTGCGTATCCACAACACAAGTCCTCCCGCAAAAATCAGGAACGCTGCGGCAGCTAACCCTACTATAATTCTGCTGCTGCCTTCTGATTTCTCCAAATCCGCCTCCTGGTTTGCCAACGGTGTTTCTTCATCTTTGATTTCTGTATTTTCCTCTGTCTCTCCATTGTTTTCCGTCACCTGTTCCGTTTCTGCTGTCTGGGCACCCGTCTGCCCATTGTCCCGGGCATTTTCCTGTACATCCTCCCCTGCTTCTGACCCAGCCGCGCCTGCTGTGCCTGACTGATTTCCTGCTGTATTATTTTCGGCTGTATTCTGCTGTACAATGTCCCGGTAATCCGTTACAGTATCCCCCGGCACTGTAACAGTCTCTGTCACAGGCTCTCTCAAACTGGTATACATAAACGCAATCCTGTTTTCTGTTTTCTTCTCCAAAACCATGGACTGCTGCTCCATACTGTCACACCGGTATCCGTCAACCGCGACAGCACGTGCAGTGATGCGCTGACCGTTATTTCCCTGCGCAATTACCGGGGAGGCAATGTCATCTCCGCTCTGGGAATCCACATAATGGATGCTGTATTCCGTCAAATCTACCACTGTACTGTAGTCAACCACGCAGTCCATACTCTCTATCACCTGCTCTGCGTCAGGCATCCAGTCTGTGTTCATTACGTATTTCCCCTCATACTCCTTCACAAATATAATGTCTCCGGCATTGGGCGGCTTTGGCAGCTCTCTATTTGCTTCCACTGTAATTTCTATACTTCCCGTACGGCTGCTCCTTACAACCGCATCCGTACCGTAAATTTCTTGGTAATTTCGGAATAAATCCTCTGTAAACCTTGCTGTTTTCCCCGGCCTGTAAGTCACCGTATAAAAATTCTGTTCCTCAGCCTGCACCGCTATGGCTGTACTGAAAACTAAAAGGACCACACAGAGAATTCCCCTGTATCTTTTAAACCATTTCATTCCGATTCCTCCGCTCCCCAATTGACCATCAACGTTTTGCGTCAGGCAGATTTCTCTTTCCTCTGCGTAAAAAAATGACACCTGCAACCCCTGCCGAAAGAATCAGAGCTGAAAGAAATATTTCCGCAGACGAATCATCACCTGTCTTGACAGTTCTCAGCAGTGTAATAATTTTATCTGTTCCCTTTTTCTGCACCTGAACAATCTGATCCTCCTCATAGCCTGCCCGGAACATAAACTGAAATCTGCCTGCTGCGTCCTGATAAGTATTATTATGGGATTCACCTTCTAATGAAACTTCAAGCCTGATATCAGCTTTCCCTTTTCCCGGAAGACTTGCGGCCAGAAACCACTCGTTTACATTGCCGTTTAAGTCTTTCAACCCCTCCTTGTCAACACCACCCACATTGGCGTCTGTACCTTCCTCATTTCCGTAAATAACTTTTTCCCGGCCATTCTGTACAGAAACCAGCCTGATATGATAAGCGCCTCCGGAAGCTTCCCGGATATCCTCAAACGACTGGATGACGGATGCTGACATAAAAAAGTCCACATCCCTGTCCGTAATGTTCTCAAGACATATTGTCTGCTCCCGTTCTTCACCGGGCAGCATGTCATAAAAACCGCTTCCGAAATCATCGGCGTCATAATTGTAGGAAATATCTGTTCTTCCGTCAAATGTAGCTGTTGGAGGCACATATGAATCTGCCCTGGCAGTTATGATCCCGCCGAATATAATTGACATAACCAGCCCTAATGCCAATATGCCCTTTTTCATAACTACCTCCTTTCCTGGCCGCCTTACTCTTCAATCCGGGCGATCCATCCCTTTTCGTCTATCACCGGGTATACGCCCCACTCTGAAAGCATGGCATCCTCATCTGTTTCCCGACTGCCCAGATACTGCACACCGTCTGCTGTCACCTGGAGTTCTATGTCTTTGCCGGCGTATTCATTTCCTATTTTATCAGATAACTCTATGCTGTTCATAAATGGATTTGTCGTATCTCCCGGCAATACCGGCTGTCTGCAGTAGAGAATGATCTCCTCTCTGTCTCCCTGGTCATCCGATTTTATCATCAGCCAGTCATCCGAGACCCTGATATCTATCAGGGAAGCGTCACTATCAAAATCCTTTTCAAAATCCTGTTTCTCGGAATATTCTCCCCAGCTTTTCTTTATGGTAATTCTTGTATATAATGCTGTGTCCGCTGTATTGCGCACACAGACCTCTTTTTCAAACTTTGTTCCCGGTATTCCGTAAGTATATAACTTTCCTCCCGGCAGTTCTGTATTCTCACCGTCTGTAAGCTGTATTTTTAAATTTCTGGTATTGATCCGCTGTTCCACCGGTTTTCCCTCTGCCCGAAAATAGGCAAGTGAGCCTCCGGCAAACGCCGCGGCAAGCAGCACTGCTGCTGATGCCATAAGTATATATTTCTTTTTCACTGCCCGCCCTCCTCTTTTTTCTTTAACCTCTCCGCACTCACCCAGCAGAAACACGACGCCGAAAAAAGCAAAAGAAGTTTTATTTTTCCCGCTGTGTTTTCAAAAAGCCCACACAGCCTTCCAAGTAAAGGAATCCTGCAGACCACTCTGCCCTTTAACCTTGAAAACACAACAGGGGTCATGTCTTCCGACTTGCCTGAGTCGCCTTTTGTTATAAACGAATGATTTTCTTTATCGGTCCGCAGAACCCGGTGACTGATCACAAACTCTGTGGCTGTCCCGGCAGTATAGGCGATAACATCTCCCGGTCTGATGGCATCAGCGGACACTTCTTTCACATATATCAAATCCCCCGGCCTGTAAGCCGGGTACATACTATCTGTCAGGATCCCATAAACCTGATATCCGAAAAATCTCGGAACCGCAAAGGGAGCTGTTATAAGGATCAGCGCAGACAGGATAAGAACACCTGACAGGTTCAGCAGCTTCCTCATCCTCCCGTACCTGCACTGTTTACCGCAGTATGAATTTCTCTGTCTGTATTTCTTTTCCATCTTTATCAACCCATGATACGGAAGTTATGGCATCTCCGTTTCGTTCATATACAGGCCGGAACCCGTCAGCCTGGACTGCCTCTGCAGATACGGTAACTTCCACTTCTGACGCATTGGCTTCCACTCCCCATTCGCCGGGAATTTTCACCTCTGTGAAAAGCTCTGCGGTATCTCCTGGATTCAGTATCCCTTCCCGCTCTCCGCCGACAAAATAACACGTCCAAACATAATCGGCAGCTTCATCCTTGATGCATACCCAGTTATCTTTGTCCAGATCAATACTGTCTATGGTCACCGGCGGAGTCACATTCCCGGGGTTCACTATGGCAATTGTCGCTCTTATATAAGAAGGGAGGGAATCTTCTGCCAGATGTATGAGGGGTATTTTGGATATTCTGTCACCCGGCAGTACATTTACCGGATCCCGGTAAGATATAGTTTCCTCCGGGTTTAAAGGATTCTGCATTTCCTCCGTAAGGGTAATATCCACATGACCCAGGGAAATGAAATTCTCCGCCTTATTCTTATCTGTGAAATACGCCAGCGAACCGCCGATCACAAGCAGGCCTGCAAGGGCAGTGATGCCAACGCCTTTTATTGCATTCTTTTTCGTCATAAGAGCCAACTCCTATTTACTGCAGAGTCCCTGCACATACTTTAATAAATCGGTAAATTTTGCCGGAACCATCTCATTATCCTCGGCCAGCTCACCGGCTATGGCCTCTCTCGTTGCCTGTACTGTTTTTGATTGGATATGAATACTATAGTGAGCGCTGTCATATCCATACTCAGACACATCATAAGAGAAGGATTGTACATTTTGCTGCGCTTCTTTGTCATAATATAAAATTTGATGTGACCGGGATACTGTGCTTTCCAGCAGCGGATTCATGGTGACGCTCTCCAGTATATAAGGCGAGTCTTCTTTTGCGGAAATAATACCCGCATACAGAAAATAGCAGACTACGTGTTTTCGGTCTGTCACATCTCTGAAACCAACCCACTTTCCCGCATAATCAGCCGGATCTGTGTTTTCCTCATAGAAAACAACCTGGCTGCCAAACTGTTTGACTCCTACCTCCTGCAAAATACCCTCTTCATCAGTAAAAACCACCGGAAGCTCTTCACCGGCTCTGGCAACCGTCACGTCTGTGAACGTGCCGTCTTCACTGTTGTACTGTCTGGATATCACATCATCTCTGCGTATGCAGTTCTCATCAAACCTGGCCGCTGCCACAAAATCTACAGTCCCTGTATTACTGATCTTCACTTTTTTCTCTGTCTTTACACCTGGCTGCCAGTTTTCCGGCGGAGCAAATACTTCATTCAGTTCCCCGTTATAGGTACCCATTGCAAATACATTCCCGACAGATTCCCGGTCGCTGAAATATGCAATCGTTCCCCCTATCAAGAATATACATAAGACAGCTGACAGGGAAACAAGCAGTTTAATCCTGTTCCTCTTCATGATTTTCAGTCCTTTCTTTTTTCCGTTTCTTTTCCGGAAAGAGACTGTCCAGAATAACACTGATAATAATGACCCCCGCCATACCGGCAATGACAACGGGTTTCTTTCCCCAGTCTATAAAATATCCCGCGAAGGGAATGGAGCGCGGAGACGCCACCCCGGCAACCTGGCTGTATTTCACAGGGCTGCCATCCTCCGTATCGTTGGCATCTCCCTTTGTGATAAAGGTCTTATCCGCCTCATCCTTTGCTGTAACCCGGTGGGTAACCAGAGTATCTTCCCCTGCTTGAAAGGTGATCACGTCTCCTTCTTTGATATCCTCGAATTCAGTACCCTTGTAATATAGGATACTGCCCACATGATAGGCAGGCTCCATGCTTCCGCTAAGTACCATAACCGGCCTGTATCCCAAAAGCATGGGAGCTGCTGTCAGCAGGTACATCACTATTATGATGTAAACCAATGCGGATAAAATGTTGAATAGTTTTTTCAGTAGTTTCATATGCCGCTCCATGATTGAAGAACTTCGGTTCTGAGAAAATTATATCTAGTTGTTTTCTGATGGTATAACTGCCCAGCCATTTGCTGCTTCTTTTACTGCCTGTACGAATTCCGTAGTTATGTTAAGTGTGTAATTGTCTTTTGCATACCCCTTCAAATTTTCATCCAGGGCAGTCACGGTATGGCTGTATACATATTTGCCTTTCATCTCGTCTTCTGTAGGTACAGTTGTTGTCCATGATTCGTCAAAATCCGGTTCACTGTCAGTATCTGTCACTTTATAATAAGTCTCAGAAGTATAAAGTCCCATGTCAGTATCCTTACAGAGTGTAACAGAATTCAGCAGCTTTTCTGTTGCCCCTCCCTTGGGAGCCAGTGTCCGGTTCCAATAAAAATATCCGTCTCCGCCGTCAACCCAGCCGTCTTTATTCCCTGCTTCCGCCTCTTCCAGAGTAAGCACATTTATATTCTTATAAACAACAGAACCTTGATCCTCCTCAGTCTCACCATCTTCCGGATCCACCTGATTTGCCTTGTCTACAGCAGGGAAAAAACCTTTGTCCGCTAATGAAGAAGCCAATTCTTTGTCCGCATTTTCCCATACCTCATCAAATTTAATTCTTACCCATAGAGCCGAATCCCCGGTGTTTCTGGCACCTACTTCCTTATCTACTTCTGCACCCGGCTGCCAGTCATCACCGTCTGTGGGGTTGAACTTCTCCACTGTGGTTCCTTCATAAGAACCGGTCTGGAAATCATTCTCCACTGTTGTGCTCTGACTGAAATAAGCCAATGTACCGCCAACTAATACTAAAGCCCCTAACCCGGCAACTGCTTTTTTATATTTTTTATTCATCATCTTATTATCCTCCATATGTATGATCATTTATAATTTATAATTATCCATCTGGTCTGCGCATTTACTGCACCGGCCGTAACTATGCGTATACCGAACAGCTGCAATTATTTTTTAAAGGTTCTCATTTTCCAGGTTCCATGCAGCTTTAATCTCTTCCGGCATACCTGCAAATACCGCATTCACAGCTTTATCTGTTGCCTGTACAGTCTGCATGGTAACCTTCAGTGTGTAATCTGCATCGCTATAACCCATGGCCTCAGGATTCATCTCTGTAATGGAAATATTGAATGTTGCATCATCCGGCAGGTCACCTTCATATGCCGTCCACTGTGACAGGTCATTTACATTCGGTTTTTCTTCTGCTGTTGTGTAATATTTTTTGTTTGTAAAGGCGCCCATATCCGTTTCCGGGGAAAGCTGAACACTGTCAAGGAACTTCTCGGATTCAGGATCATCCGGTGTGATCTGCACATTATAGTAATACCATCCGTCCTCTCCGGCTACCCAGTTCTCTCCAAGTTTTTTCACTACGACTGTACCATCATTTTCAATAATACCATCCAGTGCTCCGGCTACTGTATTTCCCTCTTCACCGGAATCCGGCTGTGAAACTTCTCCGTAAACCGCACCATCTTCTGCTTTATTCTCTTTAATAAGAACAGGCGTCTCGCCTCGATACCATGTTTCATCCAGTTTCACCCTTGCAACGATTGGCTGGTCCCCTGTATTTACCACGGTCACATCCTTATTAACTTCAGCGCCCGGTTTCCAGTCCTCTCCGTCACTTGGTTTGAAATCCTCCACGAGAGTGGAACCGTATTTTGCCGTGTCGAACTTGTTCTCCGCAACCATTGTCTGGTTAAAATAAGCAAATGTTCCTCCCAATACTAATACTGCCGCAAGACCTGCGCCTGCCAATGCTTTCTTGTTTTTCATACCCTTATCCTCCTGATTTTTATTGTTTTTATTTGTTATTTGAACCGAGATAACAACTTTAGTTTTCTGTTATCAGGGCTTTTCCCATGTCCTGGTCTTCCATGGTGCCGTCTATGAGCTTGATCAGCTCCAGCAGGCTTCTGAAATACCTTTTCTCATTTCTTTGTGCCCAGGTAACCTGTCCCTGCCATGTCCCATTTCTTCTGTACATTACATTGACCAGGAAAGTTTCCTCTTCTTTCTGACACATGAAAGCATCTCTCCTTTCCTAAGTGAACCATCCTATGTTTTCATTCTACTTTCAACTCCATTAACAGAACTCATTACAGCTTTGTCCATTTTATATCTGTTTCTTTTTGTATTTCCCTGTATCTTTAAATCCATTCTATCCTTATCCCCATTAACACCTCCCATTACATTTTTTACCTGTTTTCTAACAGACGTCCCTTACCGGTAACCATGCGGCATTACTATAAGATTGCTTTTTGTAATGTTCAGCGTTAATGGTCCATGTATTAGAATTTAGAGAGAATGTTTAGAATACTGGTTATATAAAACAGACAAAACAAATTTCCAAACACGTTCTAAAATATTAATTTACCGCAAAAGAAAAGGGGGCATTTCATGAACCAAAATTTTTCCGATAACAGTCTCCATAACACCCTATATACGGCTGCTATCAAATGCGCAGAACTTTTGTGTCAGCCAAACCAGGATGATGACCAGATCCTTACCAGGATACTGGAAACTGCAGGAGGCGCATTAAGCTCTGAGCAGGCCAGCATATTCAGGATTTGCTGCGGAGAAACTCAATGCATCAGTCAGTGGGGCAGAGACAGCAAAAAAAATATTGATTATGCCTTCTATACTCTTCTGTTCCATCTGCATGAAAAAAATGGGATGGCATTCACTGAAGCGTGCTCTATTTCCCTGAATAAAAAAGACCAATTAAAAGAACCTTTTATAAACTGCCGCAGTATGCTGGAATCTTCAGGCATCACATCTCTGGTTTTTGTACCTCTGCAGATAGATTCCCAGTTTACAGGCCTGCTGGTTTTTGAAAACCTTCCGGAAGGCCTGATTTCAAAAGCTGAAATTTTTGCCACACTGCTCAGTTATCTGGTCTGTTCTTTTTTATGGAAAAAGACCACACTTAACCAGCTGGATTTTTTAAGCCGCTACGACGGACTGACAGATTTAAAAAACAGGAATGCATTCATTATGGATTCCAACAATGGTTTTGCAGCACCTGTTGGTGTTATCTACCTGGATATGAATGGATTGAAAGAAGTAAACGACAAGTACGGGCACAGAAAAGGGGATGAATTCTTGATCAAAATGGCACAGACTGTACTTAAATCCTTTCCTGCAAATTCCTGTTACCGAATGGGCGGTGATGAATATGTGGTGGTCTGCCAGAATATCCCCCGTATTAAATTTGATGAAAGTCTGATCAACCTGACCAACGATTTTTCCAGGATAAAAGATTTTACAGTATCTGTTGGCGCACACTGGACTGACCAGGACCTTCATTTTGACAGAATACTGGGAATCGCGGATCAGCGTATGTATCAGGATAAAAAAGCCTTCTACAGAAATAAACCTGTATCGGAACGTTACCGCTGTCTGACGGATGATATACTAAATCTGAAAGATCCGGTTAAACTGGAAGAACTGATCCGCATAAATAATTTCCAGGTATTTTACCAGCCGAAATTCCGCACAAAAACCCGGGAACTGACAGGCGCGGAGGCACTGGTACGTTATTACAAAAATAAAAAGGTGGTGGAAACGCCTTCACAATTCGTACAGATCTTGGAAGAGTATCACCTCATAGCACAACTGGATCTTTTTGTGCTGGAATCTGTATGCCGGCATATCTCCAAATGGCAGGAAGAGGGAATTGAGCCTGTGCCCATTTCCGTAAACTTTTCCAAGGACACTCTGCGCAGGCCTAATATTGTGGAGAGAGTATCGTATTTTCTGGATAAATATAAAATACCGCTGAATCTTATTGAGATTGAAATCACAGAGACTCTGGAGGATACCAAAGAAGAAAGCTTTTACAATACGCTCAGAGAGCTGAAAGAACACGGACTTAATATAGCTATTGACGATTTCGGTATCCGTCATGCTAATCTGAACCTCCTGATCGATGTAGATTTCAACACGCTTAAAATAGACAAAAACATCACCGACAGTCTTTATAAAAGTGATAAAGCACGGCGTTTTCTCGCCTCCATCACAAGTATCTGCAGAGAGCTGAATATTTCCATTACAGTGGAGGGTGTAGAGACAGAAGAACAGATGGATGTGATCAACCGGCTGGAATGCAATAATGTCCAGGGTTTCCTTTTAAGCCGTCCGCTTCCGCTGCAAAGTTTTGAATCCCGGTTCCTGAAACAATAAATTCGTGTAACGGTTCAGCCGTCCGGCTTCATAAAAAACAGCCGCACCATGATTTCCCATCTATGGTGCGGCTGTTTTTTATTGCCATTGGATTTGATCATTTTCCGACAGTGTATAGGTTCTCCCGAAAAGAGTCTGTGCTGCTTCTGTGCTTACCTGTATCATTTCCGCTTTTACTTTAACATCTATTTGTTTCCCTGATACATCTGTGTCATGCGCTTTGTCATTACTCAGCTCTTTGTTAAAGCTGACAGATTCTAAGGTCACCTGTGTAGTCTCACCCGGCTCTGCCACCCGGGTAAAATAGTACCATGTATCAGATTCCAAAGTCACCCTGCCTTCTGCATTCTCTCCTCCGGGTGTCCAGAACTCCGGAAAATCTTCTGCTGCCCAAAGTATAATATCT